>DYKH01000284.1 GCA_020722685.1 Caldithrix sp.
ATATTTGAATTTTTCATTACCTTCATCAGGAATGCTTTTGGCCTTTCTTCGCCAATAGGTACGCATTTGCCGGATGAACCAACTTTTAACTTTTGGAGATCATGAATTGACAAAATGGAATCTAAAACCACGCAAATTTCAGCACCGTATTCGCCGACAGCCCACGCAGGTCGGAATTGCCCAAACCGCGGTAATTTCCGCCCACGATGTGCCGATGGCTAACGCCGGCGGAAAACCGGATAGTCCTGGCCTCATTCAGCCAAGTTTACCCCAGTTCGATCACGAAAAAGTCGTCCCTCTCTCCATTGATGCTGCTGTCCCATTTGTCGCGAAAATCGACACCAGCGGCGCCGACCAATGCCTGCAGTAAATAATGATGAACCTTGTTCGAGCTGACGACATACTCCAATTCCAGCCCGCCATAACCCATCTCGATGTAATGCGGTTCTTCTGTGCTGTAGTTGGGCGTTTTGTGATGGATGGCCAGACCATAGCCTCCGCCGCCCAAGACGAACTTGATTGATAATCCCGCCGCCTCATCCGCCCAGGAGAACGCCGGATTCTTCCTTCACTTGAGTGACCTTCAGGACCGGGCCGCCAAAGCCGCCGCTCTCGATCTCGTCGCCGACTCAGGTCTCCTCCTCTTGGGAGAAAGCCGCCGGAACTGCTGCCAGCAAAAGCAAAAGTGCCAACGTTCTTTTCATTTTCTTTCCATTCTAAGGCAAGGATCAACATTAAACCTGTGAGGTTTTGCAAACTTTGCAGGTTTAGTATTAATTTTTACCCAATGGCAGCCTGCGTATCGACTTGTTTCAGAAAGCTGCCAACTTTTTTTCAGTAACGGTGTCTAACAGGGCGTAACAATCACGATTCGAGGTCGTATTTTCGGACGTGAAAAAATCACCGTTGCCGGCCAAAGCCCTTTCCCTGCCGGTTGAATGTCGGTCGCCAGCCGGCGCTGCCGGCGCACCGATTGTAGATCCGATTCCCTTTCCAGCCAGAGCACACAAAGATGAAGACGTGTTCCTCAATCCGGACGGAGCTTTAGTATGAAGTCGATCCCCATCGTTTTGACCAGCGCTTTGTATGCTGCAACTCTCTTTGCCGCACAACTCCAACCTGCCGGGAAAAGAGTCTACCACGCCGTGCGCGCCAATCCGCGTCCGCCGGTGATTGACGGACGCTTGGACGATCGAGTGTGGCAGCAAGCCCCGGTGGAAGGGAAATTCGTCCAGCATGAGCCGCGGGAAAACGAGATGCCTTCCGAGGAAACGCTATTTCAAATCGCTTATGATGAAAACTATCTTTACATAGCTTTTCGCGCTCAAGACTCTCAACCTCAACAAATCGTCCGCAGAATGACCAGACGCGACCAATTCTCTGAAAGCAACATGGACGACATCGGCAGCTTTGATCGCGTCGGCATCATATTGGACAGCTACTACGATCACTCGTCGGCCTTTGAGTTTTCCGTCACCCCTGCCGGGACACGCGGAGACGTTGCCTGGAGCGAGGATGGCGCGAAAAAGGATGATAGCTGGGACCCAGTTTGGTATGTCAAGACTGGCATAGACAATCAGGGCTGGACGGCGGAAATGCGAATTCCCTTTAGCCAATTGCGATTCAGCAAAAAGGAAGAACAAGTGTGGGGTCTGGAGCTTTTCCGTTACCTGCACCGTAAACAGGAGACCAGCCTCTGGCAATTCATCCCTCGCGATGCTCCCGGCGCGGTGCACATGTTCGGCGAGCTGCGCGGGATCAACGGCATTGCGCTGCCGCGCCACATCGAGCTGTTGCCTTACAGTGTCGGCAACGTGCAACGATTCAAGCGCGAGGCCGGCAATCCGTTCGCTACCGGCAAAGATAGCCAGCTCAGCGGCGGCCTGGACGGCAAGGTCGGCTTGAGCAGCAACATGAGGATGGACTTTACCATCAACCCGGATTTCGGTCAGGTGGAGGCCGATCCCTCCGAGGTCAACTTGACGGCCTTTGAGACGTTCTTTGAGGAAAAGAGACCGTTCTTCATCGAAGGCAAGGGTATTTTCAGCTTTCCGCTGATGATTGGGGATGGAGACCACGCCAACAATATGCTGTTCTATTCCCGGCGCATCGGTAGATCGCCGCATCGGGAGCCAGACACAGCAGATGAAGATCATATGAATCTCCCGCAGCGCACATCCATCATCGGTGCGCTCAAAGTCTCCGGCAAGACTTCCGACGGCCTGTCCATTGGTTTACTCGACGCGGTCACCGCCGAGGAGGACGCCGAAATCGAGTCCTCCGGCACACGGCGCAGTGAAATTGTGGAGCCAAGAACGAACTATTTTGTCGGGCGCCTGCAAAAATCCTATCGCAGCGGCTCCAGCACCCTTGGCGGCATGTTCACTGCGACCCATCGAGACATCAACGCTCCTTATCTGAACAGTCTCAACCACTCGGCTTATACCGGTGGGATCGATCTCTATCATCAATGGCACAATCGCACCTACTTTCTCGATATCCGCACCGCCTTTAGTCACGTGCGCGGCCACCGGGACGCCATCCTGGAGCTACAGACTGCCTCGACTCGCTATTTTCAGAGACCCGACGCACCGCACGTGCAGGTGGATTCCAGTCGAACCTCATTGAGCGGGCATGGCGGCTTTGCCGGCATCGGCAAAGGCGGCAATGGTCATTGGCAATGGATTTTGGGATGTTTTTGGTATTCGCCCGGCTTTGAGCTCAACGACATCGGCTTTCTCGGGCGCGCCGATCAGATTTCCCAGTTCTCTTGGGCCGGCTATCGCGTGTACAAGCCCGTGTGGATTTTTCGCCGCATCAACCTCAATCTTAACCAGTGGGCCGGCTGGAGCTTTGGCCGGGAAAATTTGTATGAAGGCCTCAATGTCAATGGCAGCACGCAATTCACCAATTATTGGTGGCTCAGCCTCGGCATCGGCAGAGAAGGCCACATACTCGCGGTATCCGAGCTTCGCGGCGGGCCGGCGATTTTGTCCCCTGACTTTCTAAACACTTGGTGGCAGATTGAATCCGATACCAGAAAGCCGTTGCAATTCAGTCTCAGAGGCTTCCGAGGCACCGCCAGCAACGGCATCACCCATTACGATAATCTCCGCAGCGCATTTTCTCTGCGGCCCAGCAACACCCTGATGATTTCTTGCGAGCCGTTTTTTCGCTACACCAAGGACAACCTGCAATACATCGATACCGTCGAGCTTCAGGACGGCCCCCGCTACATCTTTGGTCGTATAGATCAGAAAACGGTGGGCGCGGTTTTGCGCCTGAATTACTCATTGACTCCCAATTTGTCGTTGCAGTACTACGGGCAGCCTTTTGTCTCGGCCGGCAAGTACACGCATTTGAAAAAAATCACCCAACCGCGGGCGCGTCGCTATGAGGATCGGTATCATGTTTTCACGCCGCAGGAAATAACCTACGACGCCCGTAGTGAGACTTATCTGATCGATGAAAATCAGGACAATGCCATTGACTATTCCTTTGATAAGCCCGATTTCAACTTTCGCCAATTTCGTTCCAATCTGGTGCTGCGCTGGGAGTATCATCCCGGCTCCACCCTATTCGTGGTCTGGTCACAGGGAAGAACAGGCGATATCGGGATCGGACAATTTTCGTTCCGCAATGACATGAGTGAGTTGTTCCATGTCTACCCGGAAAATATCTTCCTCATCAAGCTCAATCATTGGTTGTCAATCTGATGCTCCGGGCTATTCTTGCCACAGAGGCACCGAGCCACGGAGAAGATTCCAACACCGACAAGCCTTGGCCGAAATGGCTGCAAACAGCAAATAGTCACCAACAAACGTAAATAAGGAGCTTTGCCCTAATTCGCGGTTTTCATTTCGTAGTAAAGATGCAAAGCCTGATTCCCTTCAGGGAAATGGCTTCTCCGCCTCGTCTGGTGGGAATCGTTTGCTACCAGACACTCCCGAAGCTGACCACTGATCCTCACCGATCCGCACGGAGTTTCATAGGACTCTGGTCTGCAATGGCAGTCTTCTCATTAGCGCTCAAATGACGGCGTATAGAATACTCAACTGAGGCCTAGATCCTGAAAACTCTGTGCCGATCCGTGCCAGTCCGTGGTTTCCAGAAATGCCCGGCAGTGGGGGTGATCATTACTTTCCCGTGGACTGCAAACCTTTTTTGAATTCATTTGTCTATATGATCGAAAACTGTGAGAGCAAATGGACAATCAAGAGCTCGACCTGATCAAGCGCGCTCAACAAGGCGACACCCAATCCTTTGAAAAGCTCGTTTGCCTGCACGACCGCCGGGTGCTGCAACTGGCCTATAGTATGATGGGCAATCGTCAGGATGCTCAGGACATTTATCAGGAAGCGTTCATGCGTGCGTTTGTCAAGATCGCTTCTTTTCGTTTCGAAAGTGAATTCGGCACCTGGTTAGGTCGCATTGTGATTAATTTGTCCATCAATCGCCGCCGGCAGCGACGCATGAGACGATTGTTTTTTGGCGCTGGAAATTCTCCAACCAAGCCAGCCCAGCTCGATGAGTTTGAGAACCCCCATCCTTCTGCGAACTTGACGGATGGCCTGGTCATGGCTAAAGAGACCCGATATCAGTTGGAGCAAGCACTGAATTCACTGCCGGAATTGCAGCGGGCGGTCTTCACCCTCAAGCACATGCATGGATACAAGATCAGCGAGATTTCTCGGATGCTCGACAAGGCCGAAGGCACAGTGAAAAATTCGCTCTTTCGCGCCGTGCAAAAGTTGCGGGTGCAGTTGCAGCCGTATTTTGAAAAAGATTAGCCGAGCAAAGGCGACCGGCGGTCAGCCGTCAACGACTTGCAGCTTTCAGCTTGCGACTTGCTGCCTGCAGCCTGTCGAATGACAGTGTCGTCTTAGATCAAGCGAGCTAAAAGCAGCAATGTCATTCAGTAGTAATCTTCTTTCGATTGAGCACGATCTACATTCGGCAGATCAGCGCGCTAACAGGGGAAGAGGCCTTCTACATGACATGGCTGGCGTGACTGCGCATGTCATCCCGTAGCGAACTTTTCAAGAAGGAGATCGATCTGCCATCTGGAGATCGCTGCATAACCATGAAAGGATGCCTTGCATGACCCTGCGGAGATACGGGAACGATCCCAGCAAACGGAAGTCAGCAACCAACGACATGCGACGCGCAACCGGCAACCTGCAACGTGCAACCTCCATTGCTCCAGTGCTCCGTTACTCCAATACCCCTGAACGTTCAAGAAGCAATAAAGACCTCAACATAATAGGTTCGTTATGAAGCGCTGTAAACCATTTCGCCAAAACCTCCTGCTCTACCTTTACCAAGAGCTGGACGAAATCGCCAAAGCGGAAACCGAGGCGCATCTGCATGTCTGCCGGCATTGCCGCGCCGAGCTTGCAGAGTTGCAGCAGCTCCAAGAGGTAGTTCCAAGCCAGCCATTGTTGCAGCCGAGCGAAGACGAGCTCAAGGTCTTGCGCAATGCCCTCGCCTTCAAAGTGCGGGCGCAGGCAGCAAAATTCCCGCGACCCAAAAGGGCGCGCTTGCCGTTCTTGCGGCCCGCCCCAGCTTGGCAAATCGGCTTCGCCACGCTGCTCCTGGCCCT
>DYKH01000285.1 GCA_020722685.1 Caldithrix sp.
ATCTCGTGCGCGATGAATGTCCCAATCGTTCCTTTGGGCATTGCCAATCGAAGCACGTCACCATCGAGTTGAGCGCCTTGGACGCCGGCAATTTTTTCGGGATGAGTCACTCTTAGCTCATACTGCTCTTCTGCAAAGCCTTGGACCTCGACTATTAGCTGACGATCAGCCTTCTTTAGTGCAACAATTTTGAGTCCCTTGTCCGCGTCCCCTGTTTTCGATTCTATTCTCGGGGGCAGCACTTCTACCGATGCATCGAATGACACTGCAAGCGTGACAACTCCTTCACGTGCTTTAACCGTTAGCACCGGCTGGACAACTTGCTGAGAGGTCAACAGTTCAAAGTGTGCCGGTTTTTCATCGACAGAAGCTTCCTGAATCTGGGCGCCAATTGCAAATGCCGGAGCTATTCGAAAATTAAACCCATCGGCGCCGCGCGCATCGATTTGGATGGTCAGCTTGTCGTTCTGTCTGACGTAGTCAAAATCAATTTTCGCCGGACCAATTTGGTAGTTTTTGATTTCCACCGAATCCCAGTCAGCCGGAAAATGCGGCGCAAAGGTTATGCTCTTTTTCGCCGCATCACCTTCCAATCCCAAAAGCCCGCGCACAAAGGGAAGGACGAAGCCGGTGCTGGAGAATCCCTGAGCGGATACCGCTTCCTGCGGCCAGACGTTGGCCGAGCCGGAAAAGACCTCGGTGAAGTAGCCAAGGTTATTGTCGAACGAATGCCGCGCCGTGGCTAACAAGGAATTGTACCCTTGCAGGAGGAAATGGTGTTTGAATAGCGCAGCAGTGGCGTAACCGGTAAGAAAAGGCCAGACTGCGCCATAGTTGTAATTCAAAGGCTCATAGTACTTGCTTTGGTTAGACATGCTGCGGATGCCCCAATCCGTCATCAATTCGGCTGAGCAGAGCTTTTGCAGAGTCAGCGTGCTGCGCTGGGCCTCACCCAAGTCCCACATCAAGGCGACCGCGCTCCAGGGCGAGACCTCGGTGACTCGTTCTCCATTGGCATTGAAAGCGTAGGCGTATTGCTGCGAAGCCTCGTCCCAGAATTTTTCATCGAATGCCTGCTTGGCCTTTTCGAGATGCTGGCGGGCTTTTTGTGCCCAAGATTTTTGTCCCGCCGCTTCGGCCAGATATTGCATAGCATAGGCCGCGCGCAGCCACACAGCCGCCAAATAGATATCCGTTTCGATCCCAGTCAACGCACCGAACTCCAGGGCGCCCAATCCGGCCTTTTTGTTATCCATCAGACCATCTCCGTTGGCATCGGCGGCCAAGGACCATTCATAGGCTTTTTTGATGCTTTCCCAGCTTGCTTTAATGAATTCCAGATCTCCGCTCGTTTTGTAGTAATCATACATCGAGGCAATGTAATACGGAGACGTGTCGCCATGAATATAGCCGTAATGATATTTGCCGAACCAGTCGATGTAGCCGGCGGCCTGTGAAAGCTCATGAGCCATCTTGCCGTCCTGGCGCTGCCATTTTTGCGTGAAGGACAAAACCTCCCGAGAGGTTGAATAGGCTCCGTAGCTGTTGAGACTCAGGCTGTTCAGATAGGCATCGGTGCCAAAGAACCAGCCAAAGCCGGGTCTGCCGCTCGTTCCCGATGCGCCCAAGCCGGCTACCAAACCTTTGCCCAAATCCGGATTGTCCACCAGCAAATTATCCAGGGCCACCTTCGCCCATTCAAAAGCAAGATTCATTTCCACGCTCGGCGTCTTGACCTGCAACGTCGAGGAAGAAACCCGGCGGTAGTGCTCTGCGGTTTTTCGGTAATATTCTTCTGGACTCTTTTTCAAACGATCATAAACCTCAATGACTGCATCCCGCTTACCTTTGCCGCCGGCAAGAATTATTGGGATGTACTTTCCTCTCACACTCGCAGGATCTTTTATCTCGACCTTGAATTCGCTGGGAAAATCCGATAGCATGTGCGCGGGAGTGTAAGAAAGCCCAGAGGCAGCAGGCGAGCCGATCAATCCGTGATTCATGCCCGTGGACTCGCCTAAGATGTAGGCTCTTTGCTTATCGCTCCAATAAGCGTATTGTCCTCCTATGCCCGCCGGCCACATGGGCTGCAAGACGGGCAAAAATCCGCAGACGATGGACAACGGCTCGGTAGCACCCACCTGAAGCAAAATAATCGCCCCAGACTCGTCAATAGGCGTGATGTAGATGGCGCGTATTGTGAAGGACTGGTATGTGTAAGTAAGCACGGTGGCTTCGGGCGTGACTGAGATGTAGCGAACGATGTCTTTGCCCAAGATGGGACGTGTGGAGCTGCCAAGGAAGAAAGAGAATTCGAAATTACGCAAAAGCTTTAACGGATAGGCCCACGCCTCGAAGGAGCCGCTTTCAAAACCGAGGACTGCAAATTTTCGCCCGACTTTATTAAAGGGCGTAGCGGGCTGCGCCAAGCGATCGAGCTCCAGCTCGCTGGGTTCAAGGGGAAATGCCGGAATCAATCCTTCCTGAGCGTCCGAAGCCGAGGATTGAGCTAGTAGGAGAATTGACAAAAAAAGAACCGCCATCTTACGCATGCGCCTGGCTCCCGTGTTTTAAGTGTTTTCACTCCAGTTGGTCAGCGACGGGAGAGCAAGCTGGCATTTGCTCTACCATCGCATAGCCCATTGCAATAAACTTGTTTTGTACCCTTCTTACAGCCTGACAGTCTAACAGCCTACAACCTACAGCCTATCAACCTAACACCCTATCTCAGCAAATACATTTTTCGCACCCATGTGCGGCCTTGAGCCATTTTTAAGCGACAAAAATAGACGCCGCTGCCCTCATCCTTGCCGGCCGTGTCCTTGCCATCCCAAATCACCTGATAGCTGCCCCGCAACCTATGGCCCTCGACTAAGGTTCGGACGCGCTGTCCAAGGATGTTGAAAACCGCCAAATCAATCTCCCCTGCTGCTGGAATTTGGTAACGTATCATGGTTTCGCCGTTAAAGGGATTGGGGTAATTTTGTTCCAAAGTGTACAGGCTGATCGGCTCTCCTGTATCATCAGTAGCTAATACGCCGGTTCCCTGGCTCAAAGTGAAATTGACAAAGCTGTACTGATCAAAAGTCGACGCCCATTGGTCAGGCTGATTATTCACTTTCCGATAGTTAATATTTAACCCGATTTTATCACCGGGCCGCAAAGTCAAGCCTGCATACGGATTCTTGGCGATGGCCAGCTCGATCTGAATCACCGGAAAAGCGAGGTTGCATTTGAGACGCACAGATTGGGGGCTGATCACCCGCCGTCCAAAGTGATTAAGATAGTTGGCCTGATCATCCCACATGCCGCAAGGACATTCCCCAATAGAAGCACTATACTCTTTCACCCCCTGACTGGCATCCCAAGTCCTCAATTCGGAGAATGTTCCTTGCGAGGGATTGATCTTCATGAAAGTGTTGCCGCTGGAAAACCACCAGCCATCGCCATGGAAATCAAAAGAAAGGTCGGGAAGGCCGATATGGGGCAGATGCAACGCCAGATAGAGCGAATCCCGGTCATAGCACATATAGAGCTTGGGTGAAAAGCCGACCTGCGTGTAGCTGACCGTATCGTTGACCATTGGCCAGCCTTCTTCTATGATTCCGTCGATTTTGGGGGTAAAAGGCTGCAAGTTCGTCTTAATCGGATATCGTGGATACTCATCGTTGCCGTCAACCGCCTCGTCATCATCGGTATCCGCATCAGTTGGATCGCTGCCGCCATAGGAACCGTCGCAGGCCTCTTGCTTGTCACTGTAGCCGTCGTCATCCGTGTCGGCGGATTGGAAGCTGCTGCCAAACCTAATTTCGTCCAAAGCAACCAGCGGCTCATCATCGGGAAAGCCGTCTTGATCCTGATCGAGGGCTTCGTAAATATCACCCCAGTTGGGTAGCAGCTCCGTATAGGCCGCAAAATGCCGCAGCATTTTCGCTTGAAAATCAAAGTGCTCGCCGCACGGAATGGGAAACTCCCACGGGACGTCACCATGATACATTTCCGGATTGCCGTTGGCATTATAGAGCGCATCAATGGCGTGCTGCACTTCATGGACATAAATCCAAGTCAGACCGTAGTTGATGCCCGGCAAATGTCCGGGATAGAGAACGCCCGTACCTATGGGCCATTCGGATTGGGAAAAGCCGGTCTCACGCGTCGGGCCGGGCAAACCTAAGTTCATCACCCCGTAGGACCAGTAGCCGCTGGTGGCCCGGGTAATGCGGAAAATAATGTCGTACTGGGTATTCATCACGCCGAGGGCCTTGAGGTCATCGACGGTCTGCCCAACATTGGTGTCTCCCGGATTGCCAAAATTGCGATATTCTCCAATCGGCAAGTAAATGAATTCGGTATTGAGCTTCATGCCGGAGTTACGCCAGAAGAACAGCTTGCCAATGTCCATCATCGTGCGAATTTCCCCAATCTCGCTGTCGCTGATGTTACCTGCATTGGTTTTTTGATAGATGACCACTGCGACCTTCAAGTTGGCATAATGATAAAATCCATCCCTGCTGGATAATGTGGTCACCGAGATCGGTGGGGATTCACCGGCTTCCGTCTGCGCATCAACTCGGCCTTTCACTCGGTAGATATAGGTAGTTCCCAATTGCAAGCGCGAATCGAAAAACAAAGTATCCAACCCGGCATAGGCTACCAGTTCTTCGGTTGCATCGGGTTTCCAGCGATAGATGTTATAGCCTTTGATGTCCGGATTCGTTTTGTGCAACGACTCCCAAGTGAGCAGAGCCGTAGTAGCGCGCGGGCTGACGGCCAAGCTGAAGGTCTGAGCAGCCACCGTGACTTCTTTGGAATGAGAGCTCATGATCCCGCTATCGTTCTTTGCAAAGATGATGTACCCATAGTCTTTGTCAGCCGTGCCGGTGGTATCCACAAAGCGGCCAGCGGCCAGCCCTTCTCCCAGAAGGCTATAGAGCATGCGGGACTTGCCGTCTGCCAAAGTATCCTGAATCGTGCGCCGATAAACGGCATAGGTAAGACCCGTCGCTTGGTCCCAGCTTATGACTCGGTCACCGTTTTCGTTAATGGTCAACACGACATTCTGTGGTGGATCGGGCACATCAGCATGAGACAAAGTGAGGATGCGGGGAAAATAATACCAAGGAATGGCGGTAATCTTGTCCGAAAGCATTCCCTGTTGCTTGGTGGCGTTACAGGTAAAGACCACAAAAACGCTATCGCCGACCTTGGGGCTCGGATCGACAAAATTCCCCAACTCTACGCCGAAGGATCCTTTGCCGTCGATATTCGGGCCGCTGCCGGCTCCCCAGCGCGGAGCATTCTCGATGAGCACTTGGC
This sequence comes from Caldithrix sp., assembly GCA_020722685.1. The sequence continues at coordinate 5,317 of DYKH01000285.1, forward strand.
TCAAGTCGCGATTCAAAAATGCAGTCAAGCTCGCGGTCGGTGCGGTGTGATTACAGGTCTTGCCGTCTGCGTGATAGGCCAGATTCTGGTAATAGAGATAGTCTCTATTTTGCCCAAAGGTTGTCTGCGCACACCATAGAATAATGATGGCAAGTAAAAGCCGGTACCGGTTTTTTGTTTCTTCCATTCCTACGCAAAAATATTGGTGACTTTATAAAAAATGG
>DYKH01000286.1 GCA_020722685.1 Caldithrix sp.
CTCGGAATAGGGCATTTCTATCTTGCTTTGCCATATCAAATGGCAGGTGACATTGTCTTCTTTCCGCCTATCCTTTTTTCCTTACTTCATCGGCTCGAGTAATCCCCTCTGGTCTAGAATCGCCGTCACGCCCTGCACAATTCCCAAGTGTACTAGATTATTGATGATAAAGTGTTCCTCGATCAACATAATAACAGTCCCGTGACCTTCACTTCCCTAAGGTAGGTCGGCACTGGAAGCGAAGGAATGGCTCCTCTTTCTAGCGAAAGATAGGTAATTCATCCAATAAACGGAGCTGTGTGATCCTGGCGAGAAGCTTTTTGAGTATATTAACTGGAAGTCATCACTCCCCAATCTGCTTCCCAATTAGTAACCATATCTTTAATAAGGGGAGTATTTTTACGCCAACTGCCGGGTTTATCGGCGGCCGGGGTTTGGTGGGCAATTTCCCAAAGAGTTATGGCTGAAAAGACCGAGCGGCATTATTGATCCCCTCGGAGATCATCGGATGTGGGAAAATCACATTTGTCAGGGCGTGTGCGTCCAGGTGCCGGCTGACCGCCAGAGCCAATGGCGCGATGAGTTGCGCCGCGTCAATCCCAGCAATCTGAGCGCCTAGCAGGCAACTCGTCTGCCCATCGAACACCAACTTGATAAAACCTTCCATTTCCCCGAAGATCTGAGCTCGCGTATCATATTGGTAATTATAACGACGTACTTCTACGTCCGCATACTTTTTACGCGCTTGCTCCTCATTCAAGCCCACCCAGGCGATCTCAGGTTCGGTAAATACGGTAAATGGAACGCTTCCAAAATCAATGCGTCGAGATGCCTGCCCTCCTGCCAGGATGTTATGCGCAGCCACCAGGCTCTGCCCTACAGCTGAGTGAAACAGCATGCTGCGCCCATTAACGTCACCTGTCGCATAAACGTGTGGGGTTGATGTCTGCAAGCAGTTGTTCACCGGGATAAATCCATGTTCATTCAAGCCTAAGGCCTGGATGCCCTCCGGTAAAACACACTCCCTCCCGCTTGCCATAAGCACTGCATCACCTATCACGCTGAATATTTGCCCATTCTGCCGGTATTGCACTTTCAAACCCAGATCATCTTTTTCAATTGCTGTAACTTCAGCCTTCAGCTCGATCCGCATGCGTGCACTGAGCCTGGTATAAAGTGCGTCGGCAAGATCTTTATCAACCCCTGGCAAAAGCTGATCCATATACTCGAGCACTGTTGCCTGTGCGCCAAAATTATTGAACATTGAGGCTGACTCAACGCCGATATATCCACCACCGATCACCACCAGCCTTTGGGGAAAAGCTATATCTGCCCCAAGGCGAAATAGGTCATGTGAAGTGATCGACAGCTCAGCTCCCGGGATATTTAAAATGTGAGATCGTGAACCGGTTGCAATGATCAGGTCACGGAATGCATAATAGGAGGTGCCATCTCGATCTGTAACCTCTACCTCGTGCTCACCGGTGATGCGCCCGGTGCCGTTATGGAATCTCACTCCGGATGATTCGATCTCATGACGGTGCTGTTGGTAGCGAATTTGCTGCACACGATCTTTATGCGCTAGTACCCCTCTCCAGTCAACCTCGGGGAGCTGGCCCTTCAACCCAAATAATGCATATTTGTTGGCTGAAGCTCTTGCCAGTGACGCCTCCCGAACTGTTTTGGATGGAATACAGCCTTCAGCCAAGCAATTCCCTCCCAGGTTGCCGATAGGATCAACCATCACAACCCGCAAACCTGATTTAGCAAGTAAAAATGCTGCCGGGTAGCCACCACCACCCGCACCAAGGATTACTACATCTACAACCTGCGTTTCTTTGTTTCCCATGATCAAATATTATACCGAGATTCCATATCGAATAAGGGCAATCAACATTTTCATCTCAATGGTAAATGTTATTTACCATCTTGTATTAAGTTTAACATACTTTCCTCCATTATATATCATTTTTTGATGAAATGGAAGCTCTTCTGAAGTGTCCGAGTGATCTTTGTTTATGAGTTATAAGACGTAACGCGGCATTCATGCCGCAACCAAACGGCGACATCAATGTCTACAACATTTGCGCGTTCGATGCAAATGTTGCACGGTAATATTATATTATAGCGCCTTTTTTTGACTCGACAGGTAGGCCGGGTTAGTGTGTTATTGTTCAGCGAATTTGACATCCTCTAATTGTTCAGCGATAATGTCATATTATGAATATATCTGTGCCATTACCGATGAAAGAACATTAGTCCAACTTTGGCAATTCTCAATTTGGTTTGAAGTCATCGTAAAGGTCATCTTGAAACTCTTCCTGAGCGAATTGGATAAGTATTGTTAGCAAAAGTCCAGCCTCAGGGCAAAGAAGCCCTGCGAGCTGCCAGACCAGTGAAAAATGTTCGGCGGACTAAAGTCCTTCCTCAGGGCAAAGAAGCCCTGCGGGCTGCCAAGACAGTGAAAAATGTTCGGCGGATTAAAGTCCTTCCTCAGTACCAAGAAGCCCTGCGGGCGGCCAGGACAGTAAGAAATGTTCGGCGGACTGAAGTCCTTCCTCAGTACCAAGAAGCCCTGCGGGCGGCCAGGACAGTAAGAAATGTTCGGCGGACTAAAGTCCTGCCTCAGTCCTCAAAAGCCCTTCGGGCTGCCAAGACAGTCGGCATTAGCCGACTTCCACGAACCAAGGCAAGGATTAATCCCTCCGAATACAGCTATTCAGGCTGGCTATTTTCTGCCAAGTTCGGCGGGCTGGAAGCCTGCCTCAGGATAAATAAGCTCTTCTGGCCGCCCAGCCACCCTGCTCTAGCAACTTCCACGACCGGCGCAGGGATTTATCCCACCGAATACAGCCAGTTCCAAAAACGAGGCGGGTTGGAAGCCATCCCTTAGGAATTCTTTCTCTTATGAAGGGTTTTTTGAGAAATGTTTTTTCAACTTTAGGACATTTCTATTTTGCTCGGAATAGGGCATTTCTTTCGTGCCTTGACAAGTTTGTCGTCTGGTGATTACCCACAACTAAACTCCTAAGGTGGGAAAGGATGCAAATAGGCAAAAGACAAAGTCGTCGCAGCAATAATGACGGCGAGAATGCGTTGCAGAAGCCATTGAGGACAATCGCGGGCGGAGGAGAGGCTAAATTTGCCGTCCAGTTGGCGGAACTAAAGGACCGCTTAAGGTGGCAAATGTTCAGAAATGACGAAGACAATTTAAGCGGCAAGCAAGACAATGGCAAATAAACGGCACATGCTCTCAACCGTTTTGACGCGCGTATCTTCGCTATTTAAACCTTGCTCATAGTAGAGATGATAAAAGTGTTTAATGTGAGTACGCGAACGCCAATCGTGATAAACGTGTTGGACAACAGAAATAGAAGTCAAAACGAGTTGAAGCCCAAAGAATGAGCAAAACTTCAGCGCGCTCTGGAAGCTTTCCCCAAATTGCGCATAGCTGCTCACACATCGTCCCCGTTTGGGGATGGAACGCTTTGGGTGATTGCGGATATAACCCAGGACCGCGCACGGGCCGAACGATTCTTGCCGGCTTGAGTGTACTAGGCACAAGCTTTCGGCTTGGTTCAGTTGGTAAAGTTCACCTGAAATTTGCCGCACTGGTGGGAAGAATTCTTGAATTAATTCAACGGATGTTTGACCACTGCCGTGGTCGAAGGCTTAAACAATGCGATTCTCGGCACCATTCATAGCGCCTATGTCTACCATTTGGTTGAACATTTCCGCCTGCCTATCTTGGTCGAGCATGGTAACCTGGTTACCCCTCTCCCACTAATTTGAAAAATACCGAAAAAGCCCTTCAGGATCTTTTCATTCTCCTAACGAATTAGGAGAACATCCGCACCATGTTCTGAATGAATGAGGTGGTGAAATGACCTAACGTTTGATAGAGATCGGTCTCCGCATTTTGCGCCACTTTTTGTCCAAAATCAGGCAGCCAGCGGCTAAGGTGCTGATTAATGAAATAATAGGTGGCTTGAACCGCCGCGGAATCGGATTGGGCGGCCTGGGTCTGCAACAAGGCACTCAGGCAGGCCAGCTCAATGCCCGCATGGTCGGGCATATCCAGACGATCCCAGTGCTCCCCTATGCGCAGGGCGGTGTAATCGAACCCGATGGACTCGTAGAACTCGGCTATCTGATGGGTGAGTGGCCCCCATAAACGCCGCTCCCGTTGCGCAGACTCGAAAGGCGGCAGATAGCGGCCCGAAACGGGAACGAAAAAAAGTTCGTTGTAATCTTGCGCCAAAGCATCCAGCGTTTCCTCGGCGTCGAGGCTCATACCTGTCGTTGCCAGTGCAGCGGCCAGCGTTGGCGCCGCCTCTCGAAAGGCTGCGACCAACGTTTCATCGGGGGAGTGAAGATAAACGCTGGCCAAGATGTCAGCGGTCCTGGCCAGCGTAAGGATTGATTCTTGTTCCATTAGCGAAAGCCTACGCCTTTTCGATCTTGACGGAGATATCCTGACGGGCATTTGAGCCGACCACGAAATCAGCCAGGGTGGAGTAACCCTTGCGCGCTGGATCGCTTATCCCCAGGCGATTGATAGCCACACCCTTGCCGCGCAGTGCGCTGGCATGATACACTTTATTTCCGATGGTTTCATTTCGGGCGCCCATGGCCCAATGTCCGTAGCCATGTTCGATGCCCACCGTACCTAGCTGGATGCCCTTACGCACGGAGAGAATGCCGGTGACGCTGCCATTGGGACTGCTTACCTTGACCTTGTCGCCACTGCGCAGGCCCAGTTTCGCAGCGTCATCTGCGTGGATGACGATGGCGTTGCTGGGTTGTAGGGCGGAAAGTTGCAGCGCGCCCATGGCTGAAGCCGACATCAATTGCGACTTGGTGGAGACCAGCTTGAAGGGCCATTCCGAGGGCGGATATATCTCGGCGATGGGGGTCTCATCCGAAAAGACTGGCTCATGCCAGGTGGGAACGCCCACGAAACGCTTGCCGGTCATGCTGTTGCGGCTGGTTCCCGGTTTTTCGTTGTAGATCTGCATTGGTTTGCCATAACGATGGCTCAGGAAATCACCCTGGTATGCATACTTCTCATCTTCGAAACGCCCCCCGCGGACCAGTACATAGCCAACCTTGCGTTGCTCTTCCGGCTTCAATACCGTTGTAATTTTATCCCAGATGCGGTCGACGCCGGTCATCTGTAACTCCTCGTCGGTCACATCCGGCACAGGCTCCTCGTCGAAGGCAGTGTTGGCATTCATGCGTAAGAACCAGTCTTCGGGGTGGTTGAGCGGATGCAGATTCCCATCGGCATCGGGAATGGCCTTCTCTCCGAAGCCGGGCAAGCCCATTTTCTTGGCTACGGCAATGAGGAACGTCTCCATACAGATGACATCGCCCTCGGGGGTCTTACTCAGGGGCGTGTCCACCGCCGGCCAACGCACCGAATTCACCTTGGTCAGATATGCGGACCAGGGATGCGCCGTGCCCCAGGTTTCATAAAGCACCGTGTCGGGCACGATGTAATCGGCAAAGACGCTGGTTTCGTTGATAAACGGATCAA
>DYKH01000287.1 GCA_020722685.1 Caldithrix sp.
TGAGTTATCAGGCTCAATGTAACATGGACTGAACGCCCAGGGGTTGTGGCTCTTGGGGGGCGAACGCCATGTTATGATGACGGCAATTTTGCTGCTCTGACACGTCTCACTAGAGCGCCGTTTGCCTGGTTGCATTTTTTTCAATTTTTTCTTTACTTTGTCTGCTAGCAATGCTATTTTAACAATTACCGAGATGAAAATAGGGCTTATCAGGTGGCGTTGTTGACGGGAATGGCTATGGTCGATGAGACCGATGAAATACGAAAATTGGCCGGCCATCATCAGCCCGTATTTATGGTGCTGCAAGGCTTTTCTTGAGAAATGTAACGCAAGCAACATGAAGGCGGTACCAGCAAAATTTCCTATTCCTCTTATGAACAGACCTGGTTTATGGCTTATAACGCCATCATTAACGGAACAAACTGAATCATTGACTGAGGCACCCTCCTGTACTTCCCAACCATCACAGTTTTGGAGCGATTTGAAAAGAGTGGCCATAGAACGGGGTGATTTGAAAGATGTGCTTGCCGCCAGAACGATTCTCCTGAATCTTGACCACACCTATCATGAAATGGGTCACTCACGGGATAAAGACGTGCAAATGATAGCGAAATAATGGGAGAATAAAATCTATCTTATGACGGCCAATGTGGGCTAAAATTTGGTCAAGGTCAGTTTTCCCGGTCTGAAAGACCTGAAGGAGATCGAACTGTAACGGACTCGAGGCCATATTCGACAGGGACTAATCATTGAATATGCCCCTTACCAGGTAAAGATTTTTAAGTTTCCTGAATAATAGAATGGCGGATGGCACCATCACGGTTTTACATATTAGGGAGCATTTACGCATTTCCTAACCAGAGGGATAAATAGAGCGAAAAGAGGATAACAGCCGCTTTCAGGAGTGGATTCCGAGATGAAGTTTATATTAAAATCCCTGAATAAGATACGAACTGGTTTGGTAAGTTCCCTTGTATTGTGCCTTCTGTTGACCATCGGCCAAAGCTGGGCCGCTGATCCAACTAAAAATTATCAACTGCTCCCGGTCTGGCGAAAAAAGGCAATCTCTATAATGGCAATAGATGTGAATCCACACACGCCAGGTGACGAACTCGTGGTGCATTACCTAAATCAAATCGATGTTTTAAACAACGTTTCCCTGACCCATCAAAAGAGTTTCATTATTCCAACCGATCGCAAATATTCTGTAACCCCGCTTCCCGGCACTGCTCCTGATTCCTTGCGCTTTTTGTTCAGTTATACCACACCCACCACGGCCACATTTGACCTTTATCTTTATCACCGCGACCGTTTGTCCCTTATCAAAGAAAAGGTCCTGTTTTTTACTGGTCAGGATCGTGATCAAAATGGCGAGTTACATCAATCACTAGAGACGTTAAATGAGGTGTTTGTAAACCGCGACCATCGGCAAATGGTTATACTTCGCATCAACAGCGGCGGAGACGGCGGGACCCGCGGGGTGGTCGCCCTTGACCCACTAACCGCGAAAGTAATGTGGCAATACTCCACAGGGCCCCAGGTATGCGACCCAATCATCACTGACCTGAATAGCGACGGCTCTTCAAAGATCGTCTTCGGCAGCTATGCGCCAAGTAATGGTGTTGTGCTCAATGGTACGAGGGACGACAGCTGCTCTGTTTTTGTGCTGGACGACCAGGGGAATGAACGTTGGCGGAAGACCATAGGGCCTTACTTTAGCGGGGTTGTTCCCATTACCGGAGATATGACCGGCGATGGCAAAAAAGAGCTGGTGGTCTATTGTTTCGGCAGCAACCCCAACTTTGACAATTACGATGTCCTGATCCAACTGGATGTCAGCAACGGCGCTGAAATCCAGCGCAAAAAACTCGGCAGCCCTTTTACTGCTTCTATGGAGACCTTTGATCTTTGCCACGATTTTGACGGTGATGGGGTGGAAGAATTCGTCATCGGCAGTAGGGATGGATTTGTCAGAATCTATCGAGGTGATTTTTCTATTATGTACACCTCCGAACCCTACCGGCGGGCCATCACCGTGTACGGTATTCGAGATCTGGACGGGGACGGGTTATTGGAAGTGGCATGCCTAACCGCCGACAAGCAACTGGTCATTTTGAATCATCAGCTCAAGCACCTGCTGATGAAACCGCTGACGCCGAATTTTGATGCATTGTCCTTAATTAAACTGCCGAACAAAACTCAAATACTCTTTAAAGAAAGATCCGTTGCCGGTGAATGCGACTTTCAATTGAGTGATTTTCATGCCATTGGAGTTCTGGGTATAGCGCGAAAACATGCGCAACCTTATGCAACCATTTTCCTGTTCTTCTCAACCGTGGCAATCGCTCTTTTCATTGGTCGTCATATTTTGTATGGGAGAAGGGCAGAGCAATTGTTGCGGACTGTTTTGCAGCAGACCAACTCACTTGATCGCGCCTTTATTGTCAAGCGCAAAAACAACATTCTTTGGCTGGGCCGAGACTGGATTGAACTCTTACAAATGACGCCCGGGCAGCCACAAGGCCAGGAGTGGCCAGATATTTTCCCCAATCCTATGCACCAACCGGTCATCGATGCGCTGAACAGAATGCGTGAACAGAACGTGACCTCTCACAATCTCCTGTTCAAGAACAGCGCCGGAGCCACCATTCCACTACAAATCACGATGTCCTTTATATCCTGGGTGAATGCACACTGTTTTATGATTTTCGATCTGCGGGAAGAGGAGCATATCCGCCAGGTGAAACACTGGGCCCAGGTCGCCCAAAGACTGGCTCATGGTATTAAGAATCCGCTCACCACGGTCAAATTGAATGCCGAAGAATTGCTCCACACCATCGAAACCAAAGAGCAGGTTCCAGTGAATGATGTTGCAGAATTTATTCAACCGATCATCAACCAGGTGACCAAGCTTAAAAAAATGAGCGACGGCTTTATGCACTTTGTAGAGTTCGAGCAGCCTGATCTAAAGCCGATCGACATCAATAGGGAGCTCATGGAACTCATTCCCCAATGGATGCCGGAAAAGACGGATCGAATTCAAATCCAATGGGAGCTGGAGGAGAACCTCCCACCGGCGCATGCCGACATACGTCAGTTCGAATATGCGCTAAAGAATGTGTTCTATAATGCGTTGGAAAGCATCCGGGATAAGGGAAAAATCATAATTACCACGCGCACTGTTCGCCTGTTTGCCAATGATACCAATAGCACCACCTTATTAAATTTTATAGAGCTGGAAATTCGCGATACCGGATGCGGCATTCCACAGGAGTTTATGGACCGGATCAAACAGCCCTACTTTTCTTATAACAAACCCGAAGGCACCGGTCTGGGGCTGAGCATTGTCCAGAAAATTATGGACTCGCATGGCGGCCAATTTGATGTTCTGAGTGACATCGACATGGGAACCACGGTTTTGCTGCGGTTCAAACTGGCGCGGCCGGTGTAGCGTGCATTTTGTGGCACACGGATTGCAAAGGTAAGTGAACAGCAAGGGCCACTATCTTTAACACATCTGCCAGGAGAGGGAGGCAAGAAAATGATATACAAAAACATCATGGGATGGGGAGGCAAAGATTAAAAGAGACGCAGGAAAAATGACGCGTCACACGCGCACTATCCTGGTGACCGATGACGATGTTTCGATTTGCCACATTCTCAGGAAAATTTTAGAAAGCGAAAACTACCAGGTGATGGAAGCGCATTCCGGCGCGGAGGCGCTCGACCTGTTTTGGAAGAATGAGAGCGATCTGGTGCTGCTGGATTTGCAAATGCCCGATACCACAGGGATCGATGTCGCCAAAGAGATGATCGCGCAAAATCCCCTGGTTCCTATCGTGTTAATGTCCGCCTTTGGCACCATTTCCAGGGCTGTTGAAGCGACGAAAATGGGCGTGTATGATTTTCTGGAGAAGCCGCTGGATCGGGATCGCATTCTGGTCACCGTGCGCAATGCCCTGGCCCATGGCCAATTGCAACAGGAATTAATGCATTACAAACAGGACTCGTTGACCCGCTTTCAGATGGTCGGGCAATCGCCAGAAATCCGACAGGTCTTTGCGCTGGTGGAAAAAGTGGCGCCGTCCCATTCACCGGTGCTCATTCTGGGTGAAAACGGCGTTGGCAAGGAGCTGGTGGCACAGGCGATTCACAACGGCAGTCCTCGCGCCCAAAAACCCCTGGTCAGCATCAATTGCGCCGCCATTCCGGACAATTTGCTGGAAAGCGAGCTGTTTGGCCACACCAAAGGCGCATTTACCGGTGCCAATTTTAGCAAAAAAGGCCGCATTGAGATGGCAGATGGCGGCACCCTGCTGCTCGACGAAATTGGCGATATGAGCTTTTCATCCCAGGCAAAGCTGCTGCGATTTTTGGAGAGCGGCGAAATCCAGCGGGTTGGATCATCGCAAGTCGCCTCGGTCGATGTTCGGATCATTGCTGCCTCGAACAAAAACCTGAAGCAGATGGTCGCTGACGGGACCTTTCGTGAAGACCTATACTTTCGTCTGGAAATTTTCACCATTACCGTCCCCCCCCTCCGCGAACGACGCTCTGACATCCCGCTGCTGCTCGATTTTTTCCTCTCCAACAATGCCGAAAAAAACATGACCGTCAAGCCCATCCTTACGCCTGCCGCGATCAAATATCTATCTGGCTTTGACTGGCCCGGCAACATCCGCCAGCTCCGCAATTTTGTCGAACGCTTAATGATCATGAAACAGGGCAACCTGATCGATCTGAACGACATCATTCCCCTGCTCGAAGCCAAAGAACCTCGGACTGCTCCCCCACCAACCGAGCTCAAACCGCTGCAGCAAGCCCGGGACGATTTTGAGCGGGATTACATCCTCAAAGTCCTGAATGAAAACGACTGGAAGATCGCCAAAGCCGCCGAAGTCCTGCATATCGATCGGACGAATTTGTATCGGAAGCTTCGGGGGTTGGGGATAACTACTCCATCATAATATTCTTGCTTGAAATTCGCTTCAAAAGTTGTTATTTAAAAAAAGTCGAGCGAAGAAATATTCACAAAAGGTGATTCCATATCAACAAAAATCGAAGTGATCGGCGCACCACTGGTTAAACATACGTTATTTGATTCGGTAGATACGGCATTTGAAACAATTACTCTCAATTATATCCAGCGACAGATGCAGAAGTACCAGAGATTGATCAGAAAATTTGAGAGAAAATACCGGATGAGCTATGCCGATTTTCAGAAATTTACCAGAGAACAGGCTCAAAAATTGCTTTCGGACCCTTCGAATCATGAGGAGTTTCTGCATCTCGAAGATGATGCCTTTGATTGGGAAATTGCTCTCGATGGTTTTGGTTCCTGGAAGCAGGTGCACCAGGATATTATCGCATCTCGGTGTGGATAGAGATGGAGTCCTCTTTAGTACATTATTCATAATTTCCTGGAACGTTATTGAAAGCCAGACCTTACCGCTTAATCACATTATGCTGAAATATTCGTAACAGTTCAGGTCCGTTGTCATTTCGAGCGGAGCGAGAAATCTGTATAGC
>DYKH01000288.1 GCA_020722685.1 Caldithrix sp.
TAATTTTTAAGGATTTTTTGAGGTAGTCGAGGGCGGTGTCGTAGTCGCCGCGGGCGTCATAGATTTGGCTGATATTGTTGAGGGTGGTGCCTTTATTGGTTTTTTCCTCCGGTGACAATCGAGCCGCTTCATCCAAAGCATCAAGTGCGGATTGGAAGTAGTGGAGCGCAATGTCATACTGCCTAATCCTGAAAGTAATTTGTCCGATTCGATTGCCGCACCACCATGGTAACTTTTCTGCCAACAGTTTTTCGACGCCATGACAAATCAGCAAGGCATCGGCGTAGAGGGCGCGACCATAATAAAAGCTCGCCAGTTGTTCGCCAATGACGTTCACCCGCTCGGCATTGCCTGCTTTCAAAAATTGCCAAAAAGCGGCGTCAAGCTCACTAATGCTGCCGCGCTGCACCGTGGTATACATATAGTAATGGTAGCGTCCGGCCCGCTCGTGAAAAATTGCCTGCGGCTCTTGCAGTCGAATCCTGCGCTGCCACAAGTTTTTCACCAGCGGCGGCATGAAGTAGTAGAGCAAGCTTGCCTCCCGATCCCAATAAATCTGCACCAGCGTGAGGTCTTGCAGTCGCTTCAGCTTGGGCATCAACGGGTCCCCGTATCCTTGCAGGCGCAAAGCCGTCTCGGTCACCGGCAGGGCAAAACGGTACAGGGTGGTGGCCAGATCGAGCTCTGCACCGGGCAATTGCTGCCAGAGGCGATCGAAGATCAGATTTTCGGCCATTTCCCGCAATGCCTGTTCGCTGTAGGGGGTCGCAGCAGAGGTAAAGGACTCCAGATCGGCGTAAGCGCGCCGCATGTTTTCCGGCTCGGCGGCAAAGGCGCGGTAGAAGAATTCCAAGGTGCGGAAGTTGCCGCCTAAGGTGCGAAACAAGAACTCCATTTGCTTTTGGCTGAGATGACTCAGGCCGAGGTTGTAGCATTTGCGGATAAAGTCGTTCAAGTCGATGTCGTTGACATCAAAGACGTCCACCTCGTCTTGCAGCTCTTTTACCGGGAAGCGTCCGGTGAGAATGGTATGGATTTTCGGATGCCGAGTTGCGTGCGCAATGACGGCCAAAGTTGCTTCGTGGTCGGTGGTGAATTCCTCGCTTTCAAGGTTTTGGAAAGATTCTAAATTGTCGAATAGGAAAATCACCGGAAAAGTGTCGCCTATTTTGTCGAGCAAGAAGAACAATTGCTTCAGATTCTGGTCGCCGAACAACTGCAAATAGTCCAGCCAGTCTTTCCGTTCATGGCGCAGACAGAACTCTTTGAGCTGGTCAAGCATGGTAGTTAGAGAAAAGCCTTTCCCTTCTTCGTTAAAGACAAAGGGGATCAAATTGGGCTGTGCCGCCAGCAGACGCTGGATGAGCTTGTGCGCCAAGGTGGTTTTGCCGATGCCCCCTTGTCCCTTGAGCAGGATTGGCTTTTTATCGGCCAAGACCGGCACGATGCGGGCCAAGTCCTCGCGCCGGCCGACAAACTGCTCGATTTCGCTTTTGGATTTTTCCATCGTGGTATTGGCGAAAATGATCCTGCTGTCTTCAGGCATCAAGCGCTCAAACTCTGCATCCCAGTTTACGATCTCCGTTTCTCCCGCGAGATAGAGATTGGGAATCATCCATTGCATGGGCAGGGTGCGTAGGTTTTGGCGGCGAATCTCTTCGGCTTCCTCCGCCCGAATTTGCTCGCGGGCGTGAGAAAAAGCTTCCGCCAAGCTTTTCTTTTCGGCCAGACGCTGGTACAAATGGGCAGCGAAGGAGGTGGCATAGGTATCGCGAATGGACAGGCCCATGCCAATGACCGCCGGAACACCTTTCTGCATGAGTGTTCCAGTTATGCCGGCCAGGGCCTTTTCATGACTGGCTTTGGCCGTTTGGCAGGAGGAGAGGATGACCAGCGGGACAGTATGCCTGGGCTTGAGCAGCGCCTCAGCAAATTCGCGAGCCGAGGCCGGCTTTGCTCTAAGGCTCAAGTCGTTTTCCAGCAGCAAAAAGCTTTGCTTCGCCTCTGCGTCAAAAAAGCCGTGGCCGCTGAAATGCAGGATGTGATAGTCGTTGCGGTCAATTTTGCGCTTAAGGGCAGCCAACGAGCCGTTGTCGGTAAAGTCAATTTGGACTTCTCCCCGTGTGAAGAGCGGCTCAAAAGCCTGCAGAATCCGTCGCTCTTCCTCCTCAAAGTGAAGGCGACCCTCTGCCGGAAGGTCTTTGGGTGAAGAAATCATCACCAAAATCTTGAGCGGCCCTTTTGTAGGCACGATTGCTTTTGCTTCGGCGCTTTGTGAGTTTTTGCTGATTAGGAGCTGGGGGATCTCGTTAAGCGGGCGGTTGGAAACAGGGTCCAGCGCCATGCCCCAGGGCAGGTTGAGAATCTCCGCATCCGGGTGGCAAAGGTTGACGTGGAAGAAATCACCGCTCCCTGAGATTGCATTTAGAATGCCCATGAATTGTTTGTTTGCCGCGACCACCGCCGACATGTTGTCGGCAAGCTGTTGCAGCACGCGGGTGTTGAGGCTGCCGCCGTTTTCGATAAATGTAACAACTCTGGCGAAATCATCTTTGAGAGATTTGACCGTCTTTTCGGGTATTTCAAGTTGAATCTTTTGCCAAGCCATAAGCTCCCCTTAGTCGTTGGCAGAATCGGAAAATCCAAAGCGCCTAAGAACTTCTTGATCGGGTCTTAGCCGCTGATCTATTTGCACGCGAACGTATTTGTCGCAAAATGGGCAGTATTCTTCAATGGCACTCGGTACGCCTGTTGCCTCATCTTCAATCTCATACGTTGCCGGAAACTTGTGGCTTTTGTCAAAGGGGCAAATGACGGTATAGGTCACTTTTTTCATAAGCACTCCAGCTTGGAAATGAGATAGAGAATAGCCAAAAGCAGCAAAGGCAGGAAATAAAGGACGGTGGAAAGGATGAAACGGATTTGCTTGGTGCGAATGATTTTCGCCTGCGCAGTCTTGATGCTTTCAATGGATTTGGAGTGAAAAGCATACTTGCGCGGAAAGAGCACCAAAAAGGCGAAAAGCAAGGCCACCAACCAAGCCACCAAAGCAGCAAAAAGCCAAATGGGGCTCGCCACCCATGTAAAGAGCTTGTCGAGGGCGGTAATAATTATGGTTATGGTCAGGGAAATGATGGTTGCCAGAAACTTGGCGGCATCTTCGAGGCGGTTCGGCACTTCTTGCTGCAGCTTCCAAGAATATTCGAACCAACTCTTCGTTTCCGGCGGAGCAGGTGTGCCTTGAATTTCGCTATCAGCCATACGGTGTTGCCCTCCTGCCAAAAGAAAGCGAAAGCGTTTTTGCCCTGAGCGCAAAATTCAGGGTTAACAGAAATGGTGGGCTTGCATCATTATTATAGCAAAAAATAGGTAGAGAAGCAACAGATGATTTTGGGGCTGGCGCCCCTACCACCCAACCGTATCCCCGGTCACCTTGACATCGACCGCCTGCTTGGGATCGAACTTGAAAAGCAAAGTGGCGACGCTCAAGCTATCAGACGGTCATCATATCGGGGATTTCTATCTTGATCTTCTTGTCTTGGGGAAATAGCTGCAATGTTACGTTCAGTAGGTCCGGCAAATTTGCCTTTTCACTGGCATGAAGGACTTCAATACCAGCCAGTCTACCCGAAGCATCAATATCCACAAAAATATCTTTGGTAATGTCCAGAGTTCTATCAGATGCTACTCCGCTAAACCAGATGGACAAAGCGTCTGCATCTTTGTCGTATGATATTTCCATATTCACCTCATCAATGGGTTACCGTTATGATTCTTATTTCATCTGGTTTCGATACGTAGATAACACGCACTCTTTTGCCTGCGAAGGTTTCTATGGCCATGATCTCGTTGGCATGCGAGCCTTTCTCAAAACGATCCGGATCGTTCAAAGTGATTAGTACCCTTTCCTTGCCTATCCGGCGAGCGGCCATTTGCCTTTTGGCGTGTTCGGTAAAGTGTACGATTTACTCATTCATCAGCATGCAACATCTTTATGCGAAAAGGCATTGCAATATATCAGAAAGATGATAAGATATCAAGGAATCTTATTCTCGATAATCCTGGCTTCTGAAAGCCATGCGCGTACATGAGTATCGAGAATGCCACTTACCATCCAATCGTATCCCCGGTCACCTTGACATCCACCGCCTGCTTGGGATCGAACTCAAACAGCTTGTCCAGATTTGTCAATCGAACTGCTTTGATGGTTTTGATCCTTCTTAGAGTGACCACCTGATCGCCATAGCCATTGGTCGCCTTCTGGCTGGACCAGTAGACGATTTTTTTATCTCCTTTCAAGGTGATCCAGCCGAGAAAGATCACCGAATGGCCAAAGCGCTTTTTCCAGGTGATGTTGACAAAATCCCCGGGGCGCAACTGCGCCGGGGTAATTTCTGTGCCCATGCCGGAATACTGTACCAGAGCGAACTGGCTGCCGGCGCCGTCGGCGTTCCAGTTGCCCCAGAATTTGACCAAATCCTCGCGCCGCCCGCCATCCGGCTCTTGCATACGAATGGCTTCCAGCCGATCATCGGACAGCCTTTGGGCGCCATCCGGCATGAGCAGATTGAGCGCTTCGATAAATGCAGTGTAGGTGGCGCCGCTGCAATAACTGGAATGGCGCGGCGCTTCGATGAGCGGCTTGCCGAACAATTGCAGATTGTAAGAGACCGGCGATTCCGTCGGGATGGAATCCTTGCCGGTAAAGTAACCGCCGCCATCCACGGCGTGCGCTTGCACGATGTCGATGCCCTTCAGAATCGCCGCATTGATTCCCTGCACGTACTTGCCAAAGATTTCGTAATGCTGCGTGTGGTGCGCACCCCTTGCCAAATCGGCTTCTTTGAGCATGAAATATTTACCGTCATCCGTGGTCGGTGAACTGCAGAATTGTCCGTCCTGATTACGAGCGGGTGTTGCAGCCAGACTGATGATACATGCGATAAGGAGGATGATCATTGAAAGTCCTTTGAATTGATGATTGCCGGAGCAAAGGCGGTTCATTTGAATAATGCGTGTTCATGTGAGGCTTGAGCAACATCGTACCATCGCGAAAGAGCCAAATATCAAAATGAAAGGCTCTTCCGGAAAATGCGTACCTGCTATTCACTTTCTCTCGGTGTCCGAGTAGCCTTCCTGCAAATATCAAACATTAAAACTCAAAATGACATATCAAAATCCAAAATGTGCCTGGCAGAAGTGGCCTGAAGATAAATCCTCATTCACAAATAGAATCGTTTCTCAAAAGATAAGCTTTCTCATACCCGGCCCATTTTGCGCAGGTCGAAGCATGTCTCAAATCCACTCTATCTAATGCCTCGAAAAGCCAGCTATAAGAGTTGACGAACAACATCCAATGACTCAACGAGGCAGATTTGCAGAGCTCGGAAGGATCGAAAATCTTAGTTTATCCTTTGGGCATCATAGACACGTCCACATTTTTGCATTTTGATTTGTCAGTTTGCATTTTGATTTTTGGTAACAGTTCAGCCCCTGTCAAAAATGAATGTCATTCCGACCGAAGG
>DYKH01000004.1:0-54808 GCA_020722685.1 Caldithrix sp.
CCCGGACCAAGTTTGGTAAGGAGATTGCCCACCCGTGAGTGAGATTTTACTGCCACATCATATTAATGGTTTGAGCATTGATGAAATTTTCGTATATTTGCGGCCCAAAATTTACCACAGACGCTATAGAGCTTTTTCTATTAGAGTGAGGTTCGTAAACAGTAGAGATGATCAACAACATTGAGAGAATGCGCAACATCGGCATCAGCGCACATATTGATTCCGGCAAGACAACCTTGACGGAACGAATTCTATTTTACACCAAGCGAATACACGCCATCCACGAAGTGCGAGGTAAAGACGGCGTCGGCGCCAAAATGGACTCGATGGAATTGGAACGTGAGCGCGGCATCACCATTTCTTCCGCTTCCACCAACGTCCAGTGGAATGAACACAGTATCAACATCATTGACACCCCAGGGCACGTGGACTTTACCATCGAGGTGGAGCGCTCTTTGCGTGTGTTGGACGGGGCGATTTTGGTGCTGTGCGCCGTGGGAGGCGTCCAATCCCAGTCCATCACTGTGGACCGGCAGATGACGCGCTACAAAGTGCCGCGCATTGCCTTCGTGAATAAATGTGACCGCCTGGGCGCGAACCCGGAAAAGGTGACCGAGCAGTTGCGGGACAAGCTGAATCACAACGCCGTGTTGATGCAGTTGCCCATCGGATTGGAAGCGAATTTTGCCGGCATTGTCGATCTCATCAAAATGAAGGCGCTGTATTTTGACGGCCAACACGGCGAGCAGATTCGTATAGAAGAAATCCCTGACGATATGCGCGAGAAGGCGCTCGAAAAACGCGACGTGCTGCTCGATGCCGTTTCCATGTTTAGCGATGAGCTGGCGGAAGCCTATTTGGAGGACCGCGTCACGGAAGACTTGATCTACGATGCCGTACGCAAGGGAACCTTGGCGTTGGAATTGACTCCGGTTTTCGTTGGCTCGGCATATAAGAACAAAGGCGTACAACCCCTTCTCGACGCGGTCGTGCACTACCTGCCGTCTCCCGCTGAGGTGGAAAACATTGCTCTCGATCTGGATCAAAACGAGAAGCAAGTCGTGCTGCAAGCAAACTCGGACGCCAAGCCAGTGTTGATCGCGTTCAAATTGGACGACACCCGATTCGGCCAGCTCACATACGTGCGCATTTATCAGGGCAGCATTCAAAAAGGCGACGAGATCGTCAATACTCGCAGCCGCAAGAAGGTCAGAATCGGCCGGCTCATCCGCATGCATGCCGACGAAATGGAGGACATTTCCCGCGCCGGCGCCGGCGACATTGTCGCGCTCTTTGGTATCGACTGTGTTTCGGGCGACACCTTCACGTCCGGTGGCTTGAACTACTCCATGTCCTCGATGTTTGTCCCCTCGCCGGTGATATCGTTATCCGTGAAGGCCAAAGATAACAAATCCGCGGAAAATATGGCCAAGGCCCTCAATCGCTTCACGAAGGAAGATCCGACCTTTCAAACCTTGGTGGACCCGGAAACCAACGACACCCTTATCAAAGGCATGGGGGAGTTGCATCTGGACATTTATCTTGAGCGCATGCGCCGAGAGTACAATGTGCAATTGGAAACCGGCGCTCCGCAGGTTGCTTATCGGGAAAGCATCACTCAATCTGCGACTTTTGATTATACCCATAAAAAGCAGACGGGCGGCGCCGGCCAGTACGCGCGGGTAGCCGGAATCATTGAGCCAAATAAGGAGGGCGAATTCGAGTTCGATGACCAAATCAAAGGCGGAGTGATTCCCACTGAGTTTATTCCGTCCTGTAAAAAAGGATTTGAGCTGTGTTTGCAAAAGGGCGCGCTTATCGGCTTCCCCATTGTCGGCGTCAAGGTGACCATCAATGACGGCAACTACCATCCGGTAGATTCCTCGGATTTAGCCTTTCAGCAGGCGGCCATAGGAGCCTTCCGCGATACCTACAGCAAGTGCCGGCCGGCTATTTTAGAGCCGATCATGCGGGTTGCCGTCGAGACGCCCCCGGAATTTCAAGGGTCGGTGCTGGGAACCCTGAACCAACGCCGGGGTATCATTCTGAGCGCGACCGAGGACAGGAACTTTACCGCCATCGAGGCGGAAGTGCCCCTGAGTGAGATGTTTGGTTACTCGACAGTTCTGCGCTCGGCTACGCAGGGCAAGGCGGAATTTACCATGGAATTCGCTCGCTACGGTAAAGTGCCCGAATCCATTGCTGAGAAACTGAAGAAGGAATTTGCAGAGAAACAGAAAAATAAGTAAAGGGCCCCAAGCATGCTAAAAGAGGAACTCATCAGCAAAAGTCCCATTCGAATCTTTGAAAAGTCCATTCACGGCGGACTGGGCAAGGGCAATTTGGGAGTTTTTACCGCGAGGAAGGGAGTCGGTAAAACTGCCTGTTTGGTGCACGTGGCCATCGATAAGCTTTTGCGCGATCAACGCGTTCTGCACGTCTCATTCGCCGACGATCCGGACCATATCCGCAATTGGTACAAACAGGTCTTCAACGAAGTTGCCAAGTCCACCAAGTTGGAACACGCGAACGACATCTACGAGCAAGTGCTGCAATACCGGCTGATCATGCACTTTCGCCATGCCGACGTGACCTTCGCCCAAGTGCGAAAGAACGTCCAGCCGGTTATTACCGATGGCCAGTTTTCCCCGCAATTGATCATTGTGGACGGCTACCCCTTTGACCGTGAAACGCCGGAGCAGTTGAATCAGTGGAAACAGTTTGCAGAAGAGCTGCAGGTGGAAATGTGGTTTTCCGCCACCCTTCACCAGGAAAAGCTGCAGTTGGACGCAAGAGGTATTCCCGCCCCGGTCAACAAGTTCTATGACTTGTTCTCGGTGATCATCATGCTCATCCCCATGAAGGATCATGTCGACTTTAAGTTACTCAAAGACCGCGATTCCGACGATCTGGAAAAACTGCGTCTCAAGCTGGATCCGCGCACACTACTGATCGCCAATCACCGCGTTTAAGCTGGTTGGCAAAATGCCAAAAGCTCTTTGGCACCCATCAAACATCCGATGCCAAGTCCTTCTTGGGTGTTAGCGACCATTTCTGACCCGGCATCAGGAGGCGATCAATGATCTCGCCACGTAAGACATGGCGTTGGATAATCTCCTCGACATCCTCTTCCTGTACATGACCGTACCAGACCCCTTGCGGATAGATAACCACACTGGGCCCTTGTCCGCAGGCGTCCAAACACCCCGCGGCATTGGCGCGAACCTGCTTTTTTAAGCCAAGCTCCTCGATGCGCTTTTTCAAAAGCGAGCGAATATTTGCACTCCCCTTTCTCCCACACGAGCCTTTTGGATCGTCTGGGTCGCGCATGTTCTCGCAGACGAAAATATGATATTTGTATCCTGGTATTGGTCCTTCCTCTCAGATTTGCCAATCCCTGCAAACCAAAACGCATTCATTCGCTTCCCGCACTCCACTCCCGAACATAAAAAAATGCCCACCTACTTGGGTGAGCAAATGAAGTGCGCCCGAAGGGACTCGAACCCCTAACCTTCTGATCCGAAGTCAGAAGCTCTATCCAATTGAGCTACGGGCGCAGGTGATAGGCCTTCGCGCGGCATCAGGCGAAAAAAATATAAGCCAATTGCGCTTGAATTCCAATGAAAATTTTGCCGAGTATGGGTGCAAATCTGCGCGGCCTTTCGAAGGTTGAAATCTCGAGCGTTTTACATGGGCTGTCCGGCCATGCGAAGGGAACGCGTGAAAGCATCAAAGCTGGAACGCCATCGCACAATCGTCTTTTCCGGTCCCGTCGCTTTGAAAAACCACGGCCCATTGTCTGTTTCGACGATGGCTGCCAGCAAGGCGTAATCCTTCAGCTCATCAAAAGGTCCACTCATCATCATGGGCGATTTGGGCTTCATGTAGGTCCCGGTTGCGTGGACGATGGTCACGGCAAGACCGTTTACGTCAATCTGCTTGATTTCCGCCTTATCTTTGGTAGAACTGCCGTCTGGCTGCAATAGCTGACCGAACCAACGATCGACATTTGCTTCAACGCTACCGCCGGTGCCAGGAAAGAAAAAAACCGCCAGCTCTGCGTCGTTTGCTTTTCCGGCACCGGGCCACCTGTATTGAGCCTTGCGCATTTCGCTGCTTGGCTGTTCCTGAATCCAGCCCTTGGGAACATCATACAAGACCTCGCCGCTCGGCAAAGCCACTTCGCTGCTGCTGCGAAAATTAGCAACCGGCTTGGCTTTTTCTCGCGATTTGCATCCCACGCCGAGTGCGATGACCATCAATAGAACTAAAAAAAGATTAGCAAATCGTTGCATTGGATCTCCACTCATGAACATATCATAGAGGGTAAGAGAATTCGATTAAACTTAGCGTGCTTATCAGTAGGTCGCATGGTAGCAGAGTCACGGTCATTAACAAAACGTGAAGGCCGTTTATTCATTCAAGGGACAAGAAGTAAAGAATCCCAAAAAACGTAGGGCGACTTTGACAATAAAAAGTACTTGTTGCACAAGATTTGGACCTATAGCTTTTTTATCGGCCACTGCTCTGACTCTGTTCGCGCCGCGGCCAATGCTTCCTCCAGCATCGCCACCCTCTTTGGGTTCTTGGCAGCGATGTCCTCCTGCTCGCTAAGGTCCAACTCAAGATCGTACAGCTCCAATGGCTTTCCAAATCCTAAACGTACTCCTTTCCAATTTCTCATTCTAATGGCTTGCTTGAATCCCCCTTCGTGGAACTCCCAGTACAGGTATTCGTGATCCTGCTGCCTTTGGCCCAATAAGGCAGGCAAAACCGACATGCCATCGATGCCGGGCGGACTTGGCGCGTTGGCCAATTGTGCCGCTGTGGGCAAGAAATCCCAAAATGCCCAGGGATGGTTGTTGACGGTCCCAGCCTTAATCCTGCCGGGCCACCTCGCCAACATAGGAACGCGAATCCCTCCCTCGTAGAGATCGCGTTTGCTCCCCCTCAACGAGCCGCTGCTGTGGAAATACTTTGCGTCATGCCCGCCCTCATGATGGGGGCCATTGTCGCTGGAAAAGAAAACGATCGTTCGTTCATCCAATCCCAGATCCTGCAGAAGGGTCATTATCCGACCAACGTCTCGATCCAGACGAGTAATCATGGCCGCGAACTTTTTCTCCAATTCCGGCCAGGGTTTGCCTGTATAAGGAGCTGCGTCGGGTACTTCCATGCCGTCTCCTGTTTCTTTGCCGAGCTCATTATTTGCGTGCGGAATGGTATAGGCCAGATACAAGAAAAAAGGAGATTGCCTATTTTGTTCAATGAAATTCAATGCCTCACTTGTGAAAAGATCGTGTGAGTAAGTGCTTTTGTGCGGCGGGACATTTCCGTCGATAGCGACAAGCTCCCGATTCCGCCACAATTCTTTGGGATAATAGTCGTGGGCATGGCCCTGGTTCAAGTACCCAAACCACGAATCAAAGCCTTTCCGGTTGGGAATACCGGTCGTATCCGGCTCGCCCAATCCCCATTTGCCGAGAATTCCTGTTCGATAGCCGGCTTGTTGCAGGATTTCGGCCACCGTCACATCTTCCGGTGCAAGCGGAACACGGCCGTTTCCGCGAACCCGGGCGTGCCCGGTGTGGTAACCGGTCATGAGGCAGCAACGTGAAGGGGCGCAAACGGTGCTGCCGGCGTAACAGTCCGTGAACCGCACCCCTTCGGCAGCAATTCTGTCGATATTGGGCGTGAGAATCTGCTGCTGTCCATAGCACCCCAAATCGCCATATCCAAGATCATCTGCCAGAATGAAAATAATGTTGGGCCTGTCGCTGGCTGATGAGGAGTTGTTGGATGCCGTTTGCGCGAGTGTCGATCCAAATGCGGGTGCGCCCAAAGCCACCGCGCTCGTCATGCGGATGAATTCTCTTCTGTCGAGATTGGCCATATCTTACCCGTGCGTTCGTTCAATTCTTCGTGGAGCTAAGCGAATTTGCCGGACAAAAAACACACTCAAGACAGGCATCCCCTGGTCCTTCGAGACCCTTAGGAATCTTGTTGGCTTACTGGGCTTTTGCCAAGACTCGGTCGAGACTCTTGAGCGTTCGATAGGCTATAGCAATAAAAAGGCAGGTAGCCAAAATTTGAACGCCTTAGGGGGGTCAGCGCTCAAAGGAGGGGATTGACTACCTGCCACATTTAAGAACACAAAACGGTCAAAGATTGTTCCAAGCAATTTTCACGGCCAGGGATAGATTCATCGCCTTCTCAGCTATACCATCTGCAACCATGACGGAATCGAGCAGGATGCTATGTATGCGCCCGTCGTTACTTCTTCACCCTGGCTATCGTCTTCGCTGAGATAAGATTCGTTTTAGAGTCCAGCCCCTTCTGTCCCGTGCTGGCACTATTTAATCATTTTTTTGGTATTTGTCAAGATATTTTTCAAAAGGAATCCAACTGGAGTATGCCATGACTCATTCTCAGCTTGCTTCTTAGCCTAAAGTTGGCTTTCATTCCATCACACAGTCCAACATTTTCGCAGTAGGTGGACAACACCGATTATTGCTAAACAGGGGGGATGTATGAAGAGTATTTCCAGAAGAAGCTTTCTCGGCGCTGGCGCGCTTACGTCCGCCGCAAGCGCAGTGCCGCTGCGCCTGAACTCCAAAGACGAAAAAACAAAATGGGAGGACATCCAATCGATCGGGAAAACGCCCCACACCAAATTTGCCGTCAATGTGGAAATGTGGTGGAAAAGCCTGCCGTTCTTGCAGAGGATTGAAAATGCCGCTGCGTTCGGCTTTCCGGCCATAACGTTTTGGGGATACGAGGGTAAGAACCTTGATACCATTAAGAAAAAATGCCATGAGCTGGGCTTGGTCATCACTCAGTTCACCGCCTGGGGATTAGAGCCGGCCATGAACAATCCTGCCAACCACGGGCTTTTGCTGCAAAAGATCGAGGAAAGCTGTCAAGTAGCATAAGAGCTGGGCTGCAAACTCATGTGTGTGGTCGGCGGCAACGATCAGCTGGGAATGACTCAGGAAGAAATGCACCGGCACATTATCGATGGTCTCAGAAAGGTCGCCCCGATCGCGGAAAGGAATGGCGTGACGCTCATTCTCGAGCCGATGAACATTCGCGTCGATCACAAAGGTCCTTCGCTTTACGGCAGCGCTCCAACCATCCGCATTTGTCGGGCCGTCAATTCGCCAAATGTAAAAATCAACAGGGATCTGTACCACATGCATATCACCGAAGGTGACTTGTGCGGCCACCTACGGGAAGGCTTTGAGTGGGTCGGTTATTTGCAGCTCGCCGACCATCCGGGACGCAACGAGCCGTTCACGGGTGAGATTTACTATCCCAGGGTGTTGAAGGAAGCTTATGACCTCGGCTATCGCGGCTACCTCGGGCTGAAATGCAATCCCAAAGGAGATGCCCTTGAGGCGGCTAAGCGCGTAGCGCAGGCGGACCAATGGGAATAAAGTGTCTCAGACTGTCAGAGGGCGGACAGAACGATTTCCCGTGCACCATCCAGCGACCGTTTCCTGCATTCGCGAGAGCTATGGGGCGAGAAGTAAGAATCCCCATTAAGCGAGAAAAGGCGAACAAAAGTTCGCCCTTTCCCTTGGCCGCTTCAAAGTAGATTCGCTTTCAGCCGGCTTTTTGCGCCTTTTCAATCTTGGCCCAGGTGTCCCGCAGTGTGACCGTTCGATTGAACACCAACTTGCCTTTGGCCGAATCAGGATCGACCGAGAAATACCCTTGTCTCTCGAATTGAAATCGCCCGCCAATTTTGGCGCTGGTCAAGCTTGGTTCCGCCTTGGCTGATGTCAGCGTGACCAACGATTGTGCATTTAGATAATTCTTGAAATCATCACCTTCCTCAAGGTCGCCAAGGTCTTCCTTAGTAAAAAGGTGTTCATACAATCGCACTTCGGTTTCCACGGCATGGGCGGCGGACACCCAATGGATCGTGCCTTTCACTTTGCGCCCGGTTTGATCCGAGCCGCTGCGCGTAGCGGGATCGTAGGTGCAGCGCAATTCGATCACCTCGCCGGTTTGTTCGTCTTTTACGACACCGACACATTTGATAATGTAAGCGTAGCGCAAGCGCACCTCGCGCCCCGGCGCTAAGCGGAAAAACTGCTTGGGCGGATCTTCACGGAAATCCTCGCGCTCGATATACAAAACGCGAGAAAAGGGAACCTTCCGCGTGCCCATGGAAGCATCTTCGGGATTGTTGACAGCTTCCATTTCTTCGACCAGGTCTTCCGGGTAATTATCGATCACCACTTTCAGAGGACGCAAGACGACCATCGCCCGGGGAGCGCGTTTATTCAAATCCTCGCGGACGCTGAATTCGAGAAGCGCAATGTCGACCATGCTGTCACGCTTGGCAACGCCGATTCTTTCGGCAAAGTTGCGGATAGACTCCGGGGTATAGCCACGCCGGCGCATTCCGGCAATGGTGGGCATACGAGGATCATCCCATCCGGCCACGTGACCCTCCTGTACCAGTTGCAGCAGCTTGCGCTTGCTCATAACCGTGTAGCTTAGATTCAAACGAGCGAACTCGATCTGCCTCGGATAATGGTCGACGTCCAGTACTTCCAAGAACCAGTCGTACAGAGGGCGATGATCCTCGAACTCTAAAGTGCAGATAGAATGCGTGATTCCTTCCATGGAATCGCACAGTCCGTGCGCAAAGTCGTACATGGGATAGATGCACCACTCATTGCCGGTCCGGTGATGTGTAGAGTGCAAGATGCGATAAAGGACGGGGTCGCGCATGTTTAGGTTCGGCGAAGCCATGTCAATCTTTGCCCGCAACACACGAGCGCCATCAGGAAACTCTCCTGCGCGCATGCGAGCAAAAAGATCCAGATTTTCATCCACGGAACGATTGCGATACGGGCTTTCCTTTCCCGGCTCCGTCAATGTGCCGCGATACTCGCGCATCTGGTCGGCGGTAAGGTCGCATACGTAGGCCTTGCCTTTTTGGATCAATTGCACGGCGAATTGGTAAAGTCGCTCAAAATAGTCGGAAGCATAGAACAACCGATCATCCCAATCGAAGCCCAGCCAGCGCACGTCTTCTTGGATCGAATCCACGTATTCCACATCTTCCTTGGTCGGATTGGTATCATCAAAGCGCAAGTTACACAAGCCGCCAAATTCGGCAGCCAGTCCAAAATTGATGCATATCGACTTGGCGTGCCCGATGTGGAGATAGCCGTTCGGCTCCGGCGGAAAGCGAGTATGAACGCGCCCCCCGTTCTTACCGGCCGCCACATCCTCTTTAATGATATTACGAATAAAATTGGCAACGCGGCCTGATTCGGTGGTTACGTCATCAGTTGCTTCGCCTGCATTTTTGTCCTGGTATTCTCCTGAGCCTTGATTCTTCATTGCGCTACATACCTCTATTTTGGAAAAGTCTGACAAAACAACCACGAGATTTTCTTGGTTGCCGAATAAATTTATAACTTTTTTCATTTTCATCAACGGAAATGTAAGGAGCCAAATGGGGCCGCATCGCCGAGCATTTTGCGAGCGGCGTTAGTGCGAAGAATGGGAGAAATCACTAGCGCGAGGCATAGCAGCAAAAGAATCTCCTTCCATTTTTTAGTTGTCACCGGTATTTTCTTCGATCATCGTGAGAGTTGGCGAAAAAATGACTTGACAAAAAGCGGCGAAAAGAATATATTTTATCGAAACGTTTCGACAACTATGCCTCGATTGTGAAGCACAAATTTGCTGATATTCTCAGTTTCTCACCTAAACAGGAAAAACGTTTCGATGAACAAGACCATCCGAGACGTAGCCCAAAGGGCGGGTGTCGCTGTCTCTACCGTATCTTTGGTCATCAACCGCAAGGGACGGGTCAGCAAGAAAACAGAGCAAAGGGTCCTCAAGGCTATCGAGGAGCTCAACTATCATCCACAACGGGTGGCCCGCGGATTGGTTACCAAGCGCAGCGGTAATCTTGGCTTTATCCTCAGCTCCGACCACTTTTCCCAAGCCGAACCCTTCTACACCAAAATCTTCTTGGGCACCGAATTTGAGGCCCGCTCCCACGACTACTATATTCTGCTCACCACCATCGAAAAACAAAGCGGCAATTACATCATTCCGCGTTTCCTACTGGAAAAAAATGTCGACGGGATAATTTTGGCCGGAACCGTGCCACCGAAAATCATCGATTATATTAGCGGAAGAAACTTGCCTTTGGTGCTTGTCGATTATTACCCAAGCCGCGGCAACCATTCTGCAGTATTAATTGACAATGTTGGCGGCATTCGTCAAGCGACTCAACATTTGATCGGTCTCGGTCATAAACACATAGCCTTCATTGGCGGCGATATGAGTCATCCCAGCATGAAGGAGCGTTGTCAAGGCTTTCGACTCGCTTTGGAAGAAAACGATCTGCCGATAAACGCACAGTCGATTTGCTGCGACCAGTCGATGACCGGGCCCGCCGATGGCTTTGCTGCCACTAATCTATTATTGGCTGCGAAAACGAAATTTACTGCCATTGTCGCAGCCAATGATGCCATGGCAGTAGGCGCTCTGCGCGCCTGTCGGGATCAAAAAATACGTATCCCCGAAGATGTTGCCATCACCGGCTTTGATGACGTCGAAACCGCCATTACCGCACGACCCACTTTGACAACAGTACAGGTGCCCAAAGAAGAAATGGGCACACTGGCCGTACGCCATTTGGTGAACATCATCAACGGTACTGCAAGCAAGGGAACGAAAATGATCATTCCCGTAAAGCTCATCTGCCGTGAATCGACCGGATGCAAGGCGCATAAGATTTAACTATACAGAACCAAAGTATGATAGTCGAGGAGAATCATGAATGGAGGTGATGTCCTGCTTGCTTCTTAGGTCTCGGTATGGCATAACAACTGTTCCTGCTGCACCGTGACGCAGTATCTTTCTTTTAGAGTTTGTCTCCTTTGGGAGACCCTAACGTTAACTTTGGTTACTAACAGAAATGAGGTGTCTATGAAAGTAAGCAAAAGTGCATTGTTATGGCTTTGCGTTTTGGCCTTAGGTTTTGGCATTGGCCCGATAATGGCGCAAATCAATACCATTAACAATGGTGATTTCGAGAATGCCGAGCTGCCCGCCTATTGGCAAAAGGAAGACGCGAACGATGCCCAAGTCGTATGGGCTACGGATCAATTTCGCTCGCCAGAGCGGTCGCTAAAGATTTCCGAGAGCGGCGGCGCCGATGCCCCGGCCTGGGTTTCTACTAATCTGGCCAAATTGAATTGGAACCGCACCACCGGCATCCCCAAAGCGGCCGAAATGGTCATCGGCGGCTGGGTTAAGACCGAAAACGTCAACACCAATCCTGCAAACGCCGATGCAGAGATTCAGTTGACTTTTTCTTTTTACCACAACGGCGTTCTGATTTTTGGCCAGCCGGTGGTTATCAAAGTCCCGCAGACCCAAGCTTCTGTCAATTGGACGGGAATTCAAAATGATGTTCCAGTCGTGCTTCCTGACGATGCCGATTCCCTCATCATCAAATTCAAATTCGGCGCTAATGCTACCGGTACCGCCTGGCTGGATGACATTGTAATGAAGCCGGCTCCGGGCGTCACCGAATGGCTGGGCGATATTTTTAACGCCAACTTTGGCGTGCCCGCAGGCTGGTTCTTCTGGAAGGATCGCATGAGCGAAGGAGAAGCCGATTTTGGCACCGTAACCATTACGAACACAACCGCCCATCGTGGCTCTTCCTCCCTGCTGATTGCTGACGATCCGAGCAATCCCGCAGAAGTGGTGGCCATCTCCGATCGCGACCGGATCGAACCGGGACGCGCTTACGGCCTCTCCGCCTGGTTAAAGCTGGAAGGCGTGAATGTCAATCCCAAGCGCGATGTGGACTATGCCGTCTTCTTTACCATCACCTACCACAACGATGATGCCGGTTGGGCCGAAATCGGCGGCGAGGACTTTTTTGTCGTCGATCAGTCTGCTGCGGATCATGATTGGCGATTGTACGAGTTCACCTTCATCCCACCTGGGGGTGCCACGCGCATCTCTATCCGACCCCGCTTACAACACCAAGCCATCGGAAATACCTATTGGGATGACATTCGTATTTATCCGGTGGAGATTGCTAAAAAGAATTTCAGCTTTGATGAATCCCTTATCCCGGCTTATTGGTCGGCCAGAAACGCCAGCAACGCGCTGGTGGAATGGGCCTCCGATCAGTATCGTTCTCCGGAGCGTTCGCTCAAAATCAACGACGCCGATGGCAACGATGAGCCGATGTGGGTCTCCGGTAATTTGGCCAAGCTGCAGTGGAACAATACCACAGGCATCACCAAGGCGGTCGAGATGGAAGTTGGTGGCTGGGTGAAGACCCAAGGCGTCAATGTTAATCCTGCAGATGCAGCCAATGAGATTCAACTCGTTTACGAGTTCTTCGATGCCGGCCACAATATGATTTTCGGCCAGCCCGTGGTGCTGAAAGTGCCGCAAGCGCAATCCTCAGTCGATTGGACCGAGATCAAAAACGATGTCCCCATTGTCCTCCCGGTGGATGCAGATTCTATGGTCGTCATTTTTAAATTCGGCGCCAATGCCACCGGAACCGTTTGGCTGGATGACATTTTTATGCGCAATGCTCCGGGTGCTAGCGGTTGGCTCGGCTCCCTGTTCAACGCCAATTTCGGCGTGCCCGAAGGCTGGTTCTTCTGGAAAGACCACATGGATGATGGCGCTGCCGACTATGGCATTGTTTCCGTCACCGGCGAGCATAGCCACAGTGGCCGATACTCTTTGCGCGTAGCCGACGATGCCGCCAATCCAGCGGAAGTCGTCGGTATATCTGATCGCAATCCGGTGCAGCCCAATACTGAATATTTGGTCAGTGCCTGGGTGAAACTGTTCCACGTTAATGAGAATCCGACCAAGGACGTCGACCAAGCCATCTTTTTCACCGTCACCTATCACGGCGATCAGCCAGGTTGGGACGAAAAACACGGCGAGGACTTTTTTGTCATCAACCAGACCGCTTCGGATCGCGATTGGGCGCTGTATTCTTTCCGGCTTAAAACCCGTGAGGACGATAAACGCATCTCCATCCGCGCCCGCATGCAGCATCAGGCCACCGGCGATACTTACTGGGATGATTTTCAGGTAGTGCCCATCGCCCAAGTCATGGCCGGCAATGGCTTTGAGAATGCGGAGCTGCCCGCCTATTGGACCAAGATGAACGAGGCGGATGCCGAGCTAACTTGGACCGGCGATGTCTCTCGCTCCCCGCAGCGCTCCCTAAAAATTTCCGAGACAAGCGGGGCTGATGCTCCCGCTTGGGTGACCAAAGCCAACATGGCCAAGCTGCAGTGGAACATGACGACCGGCATTCCCCCAAACATCGAAATGCTGATCGGCGGCTGGGTCAAGACTGACGGCGTCAATATCAATCCCGCCAACGCCGATGACGAAATTCGTCTGGTGTACACTTTTTATGACAAGAACAAGGCGGTGATTTTTGGCCAGCCGGTGGTGCTCAAAGTGCCGCAGGCTCTACCGGCCGTCGATTGGACGGAAATCAAGAACGACGCACCTATCGTCCTGCCAACCGATGCGGATTCGCTCAGCATTCAGTTCGCCTTCGGCGCCAATGCAACGGGTACCGTCTACCTCGATGACATCTTTATGAAGCCCGCACCAGGGGCCAGCGGCTGGCTCGGTGACCTTTATAATGCCAACTTTGGCGTGCCCGAAGGCTGGTTCTTCTGGAAAGATCAGATGAGCGAAGGCGTGCCGGACAAAGGCGTGGTCTCAATTACCAGAGATGCCGCTCACACCGGTGATTATTCGCTGCTCATCTCGGATGATGACACCAACCCGGCAGAAGTGGTGGCCATCAGCGATCGCAATCCAATTGCGGGCGACAAGCTGTTCACGGTGGAGGCATGGGTCAAAACCGATGGCGTGACCATTAACACCACCAACGACGTGGAAAAGTCAGTCTTTTTCACCGTTACTTATCACAAGGACGAGCCGGGTTGGGCCGAGTTTAGAGGCGAAGATTTCTTTGTCGTTGACCAGAGCGTTGCCAGCAAGGATTGGTCGTTGTATGTCTTTACTCTCAGGACTCCACCGGAGACCAATCGCATGTCCATCCGCGCCCGCATGCAGCATCAGGCGTCCGGCAAGACCTATTGGGACGATTTTGCCGTGGCTGAAGGCAACATCACTCGGGTGAATGGCCAAGAGGTAAAAACCGTACCGGTAGTTTTCAATCTGGTACAGAATTATCCTAATCCGTTCAATCCGGTGACCACAGTAGAATTCTCGCTGCCGAATGATGACCAGGTCAATCTGGCAATCTACGATCTTCTGGGCAAGCGCATTCGCACGCTGATCGATGGTAAGTATCAGGCCGGTGATCATAGGGTGGTATGGGATGCCACCGATGAATCCGGCAAGAGCGTCTCCAGCGGAACTTACTTTTATGTGTTGACCACCAAGAACGCGCGCATGACCCGCAAGATGACCCTGCTGAAGTAATCTACATCCAAACCTCACAGGTCTTGGAGACCTGTGAGGTTTGAGCTTCACTTCCGAGATGCGAGGTTCTTACAAACCTGGTTATGGATAAAATAAAACTTGCTTCGTCCTTTCTGATGGCCTATATTTAGATCATTAAAATGGTCTAAATAAGGAGCGTATTGATGAAAAATTTGTCCGTATCAAATGATATCATTCCCATTGGAGATTTCAAGGCAAGCATCGCCAAATGGTTCAGAGCTATTCAGAATTCCGGCCATCCGTTAATTATTACCCAAAATGGCAAACCGGCCGGGGTGTTGCTGTCTCCTGCCGAGTATGACGAATTGGTCTACAAAAAAGCTTTTCTCGATTCGGTAAATAAAGGAGTGGCTGATGCGGAAAATGGTGCTGTTTATAGTACCGAAGAGTTAAAAGAAGAGTTGGCTAAGCGAAGGGTAGGGGAATAATAGCTAATGAAAATTATCTGGACTCGTGAAGCTCTTGAAAGATTGGTCGAAATAGAAAATTTCATCTCCAAAGACAGTCCTACGCGAGCCCAAAAATTCATCGACCAGCTAATAGTACATGGAGAATCTCTATCCGAACACCCACGAATGGGAAGGGTGGTACCTGAAATGTCCAATCCCGAGATCCGCGAGCTCATTTTCAAAAAATATCGAATAGTTTATCGGATAAAAAATAATAGGGTCGAAATCCTAACCGTGTTTGAAGGGCATAGATTATTGCGGATTGATGAAATTGAGCTTTAGCGACGATTGCCAATAGTCCTGCGGAAGACTCGGTGCCGCAGGTTAAGCTTAGACACCGTTGGGTATGGGGCTTGTTGGGCAAGCGGCTGCGCAATCAGCCTTATCAAAGCCTAATTCACTGAAACGGCAAAAGCAGAAACGTCGGATCCCTATTAACAAAATAGTCTTGGTGCGCGTGGAAGACAATGCGATGCATTTGCGGAGGCTCAGAAAGGCAACAGGAGGCAAATGGAACAAAGAAAAATTGTTTTGGGAAATTCCATACGGCTCCGTCAAAACTCTTGGATTCGAGGAGCGGGTTATCCCTCCGTAATTTTCTCATATAAGAAAAAATACTGCCAGAAAAAGATGTTATTTTTGTTTATGGACAAAATGTTTTTTCTTATATGAGAAAAACTTAGATTTTTTTCTTAATAAAGAAAATTATTTTCTTCATTAAGAAAAACTAGAATCAATAAGACAGGAAGATAAACTAGGTTAGCTGAGAGAGAGTGATCATGATAGATGACGAGTACCGTTGGCCCCAAAAAGGAGATAACCCATTTCCCGTCAAGCCAGCCGAGCCCGATTCTCCCACGTGGGCAACACTCGACTGGCTGGCATCGATGAACGTGGATGATTCGTTTGTTGCTGGAGCATTCAAAGAGGCCGGCGACATGGTGGTTGAACAACTGTCGCGTGGTGAGACTTTTCAGCATGCCGACAAGTTTTTCATGCCCATAGGCTTTCTTTATCGACACAGCTTGGAACTCAAAATGAAGGAAGTAGTCAGGCTAGGCATTCAGCTTGGTCTAGTTCCCGACAACAACAAAACGGAGAAGGTCCTTGCGGATCACAACCTTCATCAAATCTGGAACCTTGTAAAGAAGGCGGTCTCGGGAAATTGGCCCGACAACTCAGAGAACGACACAGGCCCCGCGGAACGCATTGTGTTGGAATTTCACAGAATAGACCAATCAGGCCAAGGCCTTCGGTATTCAAAGGATCGCTCTGGAAGAAGCACACTAAACAGCCTTCCGAAGTCAGCGGAGTTAACACATGTTCGTGATGTCTTCCAGGCCATTTTCAACTTTCTTGACGGCTGTGAGGCGGGTCTTAGTCACGCCGTCGAGATGAGAAATGACATGCTGAGTTACTACGGAGACGGGAACTTCAGCTAACCAGCTAGTGAACCCGACGCGGAGGAATATCGGGCTGAATCCGAGGAGGGCTATACGTATCCACTTTCCCAACCGCCGCGCGGGTTACAAGCACGTTAAGCAGTTGCAAAACTCAAGCAAGAAAACTGGGATCCTATGGAAAGCGCAGATTCTGGTCAGCAGCCTATGCATGTAACGAATGAACGTAAAGGCTGAGAGTTTCACGCAGCCAATTCGCGGGCAGCAGTCAATGGAACCCTAACGGGTGAATTCCCCGTATTCGAATAAGTTTTGCTTTTTCAATCAGAGATCGTGAACAAGAACAAGCCGAGGCAGCCAACTTGATAAGGAGCCTCCTATGCAGGCAAAGTCTTTCCTTAGATTTATTCCGGTATTTCTCCTCTTAACCTCTCCTTCCTTCCTGTTCGCCGGCACCACCGGCAAAATCTCCGGCAGAGTCATCGACGCCCAAAGCCGGGAGCCGTTGCCGGCGGTCAATGTGCTGTTGGAAGGAACCCCTCTCGGTGCGGCAACCGATTTGGATGGAGAATTCATCATTCTGATGGTGCCGCCGGGCAGTTATTCGATTCGCGCCGCGATGATCGGTTACACCGAGCTGCGCTACGACCGGGTCAATGTTTCTGTGGACAAGACCACAGAGCTAAATTTCGAGCTTGTGCAGACCGTTCTGCAAACAGGCGAAACCGTAACCGTGGTGGCCACCAGGCCGTTGGTGGAGCGCGATCTCACTTCCACCGCCAATACTGTCAACGCCGAGGTCATCCGGCGGTTGCCGGTGGAGACGTTGCAGGATGTGGTCAATCTGCAAGCCGGGGTGGTGAACGGCCATTTCCGCGGCGGTCGCTCCGGTGAAGTCGCCTACCTCATCGACGGCATTCCCATCAACGATGTCTATTCCGGCGCCTATTCGGTGCAGGTGGAAAACAATACGATTCAAGAGCTGGAGGTGATCAGCGGCACTTTTAATGCAGAATATGGACAGGCCATGTCCGGTGTGGTCAACGTCGTGACGAAGGAAGGAGGCGACAAGTACCATGGTCGCTTCAGCACCTATCTCGGCGATTACGTCAGCAACCACCAAGACATTTTCTGGCATGTGGGTGCCTTTAACCCTATTTACAATGGCGAAACCTCCTTGAGCGGACCGGTGCCGCTGCTCCAAGACCGCTTGACCTTTTTTGCCTCGGGCCGGTATTATGACAACAGCGGCGTCCTTTACGGCAAGGAAGTTTTTATACCATCGGATTCTGCCAATTTTCCCAGCAACGATGTGCACGACTGGTATCTCGAATCTCATGGCCGTGCCTTCCGCTTCACTTCGCCGGAGAATTTTCGTCACGTCGCCGACAGTCTCATTGACACCGCCCCTTTCGTTTCCATGAATCCAAGTAAACGCTGGACCGGACAGCTAAAACTGACTTTTAAGCTGAATGCGGCTAACAAACTGGACTATGAAGGTTTGATCCAAAATCAGCGCTATAAAGACTACAATCACTCGTTCCGACTCAATCCCAATGGCGATTTTTGGCGCCATCAGCTCGGCTGGAACAACAGTCTCAACTGGACCAGCGTCTTGTCACAAAGGACTTTTTTTACCGTTAAATTAGCGCGCTTTTATACCGACTATAAGCAGTACGTCTACCAAGACCCTTATGACCGGCGCTACCAAAATCCGCTCTTGCTGCAAGCGGCCAGCGGCAACGCCTTCATTACCGGCGGCCAGCAAATGTGGCATTTCTTGCGCAACACCACCACCAACGTTGGCAGACTCGACTTTACCTCGCAAGTGAACAACGAGCATCAGCTCAAATTGGGTGTGGAAGGCCGCTATCATCGCCTGTGGCTGCGTTCCTTCGAGATTCGCCTCAACCGCGAGACCGGTTGGAAGCCCTACGTTCCGGATCAGACCCAAAACGTCCAGAACAATGACATGTATCTGTTTCATCCGATAGAGTTCTCGACCTATCTGCAAGACAAGGTCGAGCTGGATTATATGGTGGTGAACGCCGGAGTCCGTTATGATTTTTTCAACTCCGCAGGGGAAATTCCGCTCGATTTTCAGCAGCCGACAGCCTCAAGCACCGTCAAGGCAAAGACAGAACACCAGATCAGCCCGCGTTTTGGTCTTTCCTATCCCATCACCGACCGGGGCGCGATCCATGTCTCCTACGGCCATTTCTTTCAGATACCCAATTTTGAATTTCTCTACTCCAATCCGGATTTTGAGCTTTACGCCACCAGCAACTATGGGAGCACCCCACCGCCGGAACGCGTGCCGAATACCATCGGCAATGCGGACCTCAAGCCGCAAAAGACCGTCATCTATGAGATCGGCTTGCAGCAGCAATTGGGCACCGATTTGTCACTGGACGTTACCGGCTACTTTAAAGACATTCGTAATTTGCTCGGCACCCAAATCTTGCATACCACCACCGGTATTCGCTATGCTCGCTACATCAACCGCGATTACGGCAACATCAAAGGCTTGACCATCGCGTTTGAGAAGCGCGTCGCCGGCGGTTTTGGCGCGACCATAGATTACACCTATCAGATTGCCAAGGGTAATGCCTCTGACCCTGCCTCCGCCTTTTTGGATGTGCAGGCCGGTCGCGAGCCGCAAAAGCAGTTTGTGCCTTTGGATTGGGACCGAACCCATAGCCTAAACTTTACCGTGACCGCCGGCGATCCGGACAAATATTCCCTCAGCCTCATCGGTCGTCTAGGCAGCGGCTTGCCCTATACGCCCACCGAACAGAACGTACGCACAGCGGTAGAAAACAGCGAACGCCGCCCGGCTTTTCTTACTTTCGATTTCTATTGCTATCGCAATTTCAAATATGCTGACTTAAATTTTTCCGCCTTTGTGCGCGTTTTTAATTTGCTTGATCAGAAAAACGAGCTGGACGTGTACCCCGATACCGGTCGAGCCAGCTATAGCCTGGCTGCGCTTAACTCCGGCACGATCTTCGGCGTCAATTCCTTAAAGGACTATATCGCGCGACCTGATTTTTATTCGGAACCGAGACAAGTGATTCTTGGCCTGTCGCTCGAGTTTTAGAATCAAATAGCCACAAAGGCGCAAAGTCACGAAGAAAATAATTGCAACCCTGCGGAAGCTTCCAGCCACCGGTCCCCAAAAGCAGCCTCAAGCAGGTTTTATTACTCTTTGTGCCTTAGTGACTTTGTGGCTGGGTAAAGATGATCTGTATTTGGATTTATAAATGAGGTAACTATGCGTCGATTAAGAATTCCTATTTCGCTTATAGCTCTCCTCTTAATAGCTAATTTCACCTCGGCCCAGCGTATCCCCGATCCCCACGTTGGCAAGCTGGAAAACACCCGTTGGGGCACCATGGATGGCAACTTGGTACGTACGGTTTTTGCCAATCACGGCGAGATTGCCAACTGGGACGAGCCAGCCTGGCCCTCCGGCGAGTGGCCCAAGGGCACCGGACACACCTTTGTGGACGGCGTCGCTCTCGTCGTCGCTGCACCCATCGTCGATGTCTTTGGCAAGCGGCATCATTTCGTGGAAACGCGCTACCGCGAAGATATGGACGTGTCTCCCAATGGTATTCCTTGGGGCTATGCCCCGCTGCCGGGGTATTGTAACCTTGATCCCAAAATCAACCTCAATAATTCACCGGCCATGAGCAATGACCCTCTCACCTGGCCATCCTTCTGGCCGGACAAGCCCCTGGACTGGGCTGGTAAATGGAACGGTTTTTTCGGCCTTGGCAAAACCAACGCCGACCTGGAAACTTATTTTGTCTTCGATGACGATCCGGATGAGGAATTCGTCTACTATCCGGATCCTTCCGATACGACGCGAAGAGGTCTCGGCACCGAAGTGGCGTGCCGCTTGTTTCAGTGGAATCAGGTGCTGGCGCAAGACGTTATTTTCGCCATCTATTTTATCACCAACGAAGGCAAGGCTAATTACGACAGCACTTATTTTGCCTTTCACATCGACTGGGGCATTGGCGGCCATGACGACTCGGCAGATGATGCCGGCATCTATGATCTCGATCTCGACATCGCCTGGGCCTTTGACGGCAACGGTTATGGCAGCCCGTATAACTGGTCGCCCGTAGGCGTAGCGGGCTTTGCCTTCTTGGAAAGCCCCGGCATCTTTCGCGATGGCCGCGATAATGATAACGACGGCCTCATTGACGAGCGCCGTGACAGTGGGCCGGGGGCGTTTCTCGACAACTATCCCTTTGGAGTTGCCGATGTAACTTCATTCCAAAAGTTTTATACCGAGCGCGAGCTCCGCCCACATTGGTCGGGTGACGAAAATATCAACTGGGATGCTTTTATCGATCTGAATGGCAACGGCAACTATGATATAGGGGAGCCACTCAACGATGATGTGGGTGTTGATGGTCTTGGGCCCAACGAGCCGGATTATCCTGGCCCGGATGCAGGCGAAGGCGATGGCATTCCTACGGCAGGCGAGCCGGATTTTGATTTTCTGGACAAGGACGAGTCCGATCAGATTGGTTTAACCGGTTTTCAGGTATTTGTCCTGCATGAATACAAAATGGAAAACGACGAAGCCTATTGGAACGGACTCAAGGCTGCACCGCCGCCGCGCGAAAAACTGGTGCAAAATACCAACTTGGGCATGTTCTTTAGCTCCGGGCCGTTCAGTCTCAAGGCTGAGGAAACCCAGTTTTACTCCATGGCTTTGCTCTTTGGCGAGGACCAAAACCAGTTGGCGCGCACCAAGAAAACCATTCAGCAAATATATAACGCCAGCTACCGTTTTGCCAAGCCGCCGGACAAATCGCGCCTGACTGCCATTGCCGGCGACCACAAGGTGGTGCTCTATTGGGATGACACGGCGGAAAAATCTTGGGATCCATTCCTGCAGCAAAATGACTTTGAAGGTTACCGGATCTATCGAACCACCGATCCGGAATTTCTGGAAGCCCAAACCATCACCAATGCTTATGGCAAAGACACCTATCGGGAATTCATCGCCGAGTTTGATCTGGAAAACGGCATCAGAGACTTGCATCCCGTTGATGTGCAGGGTATCAAATTCAACCTCGGTGAGGATACCGGTCTGCGGCATTATTATGTGGATACCAATGTGCAAAACGGCCAAACCTACTATTACGCGCTGGTGCCCTATGACCGCGGGCTTATCGACACCACTGCAACCGGAGAGATTTCCGGTATCTCGCCCTCCGAGGCTTCCAGCGTCATCAAAGTCAGTACCGCCGGAGTGGTGGAATATGTGGACGTAAACTGTGCGGTGGTGACCCCGCAGGCGCCCGCCGCCGGCTATCAGGAACCGCACTTGGCCGACAACATTGTACAGAATGGGCCAGCCACCGGCAAGGTGGAGATTGAGCTATTGGATGCCAGTTCCATAGGCGACAACAACGCCTATGAAATTCTTTTTCACGACACCACATCTTTTGCGCTCAATCAAAATCCCGCTTTTGATCTCATTAATCTGACCAGCGGGGATACCCTCCTCAAACGGGAATCGCTGCGGCATGGCGTCGGCATTACTCCTGTGACGCAAGGGTTCGTGGCGCACGTGTATAATGACACATCGGTGCAAGTGATCGAGAGTGAGCTGGGCTGGGTCAAAGGGCAACACGATTACGTGTTCCGCGTCGGCAAGAACACCAGTCTCATCGGTCGCTTTGTACCCTACCCGGCAGATTTTGAGTTGACTTTTTACGATACGGTCGTCGACACATCTCTGGCGTTGCTGTTCGGACAGAAGGCGATTCCGGTGAATTTCATGATCTACAACCTCACCGAAGGCCGGCAAATGGATTTTCTTTTTGGCGACAAAGACAATGACAGCAAGTTCACTCCCGGCGACTCGATAACGATCTTGATCGGTACCAAGCTCGGCGCCCCTCTGCCGACGCCGAAATCCAGGTTCAAGACCGCCTGGTCGTTCTTCTTTGACCAATCCGTAGGATCGAACGTGACTTTGCCGCAACCTGGCGATGTGTTTCGCTTCAGAGTAACCAAGCCGTTCCGCGATGGCGAGAACCTCCGCTTTACCACCCGAGGAGCCAGCGTCGATCCGGCCAAGGCCAAGACCGGCTTGGATGCCATAACCGTCGTGCCCAATCCCTATCGCGCCGCTGCCACTTGGGAGCCGCGCAGTGCTTTTCGTTTTGGCCGCGGCGAGCGTCGGGTCTATTTCAACAATCTGCCCAATAGATGCACCATTCGCATCTACACGGTGGCCGGCGCACTGGTCAACACCATCGAGCACGATAGCCCGGTAGAGAACGGCTCCGAGCCTTGGGACCTGATCTCCAAAGATGGCATGGACGTCGCCTATGGCATTTACCTCTATCACGTGGATGCCCCAGACATCGGTAATCAAATTGGCAAATTTGCAGTGATTAAATAAAGCCTACACGCCGTCTCAGCGGGAAGACGCTGAAAAAACTGAAAGCTTAGGAGCGCTATTTAAATAACCTGCCCATTTCCCCAAACCGCTAATAAACGCGAATGAACGCTAATTCTTTTTTAATTCGCGTTTATTCGAGTCCATTCGCGGTTTGAGATATGGGGAAGTTATTTAAGCGCCGCTCCTTAATAGCGTTCCGGCAGCTAAAGTCATTTCGGCAAATAACAATGGAACAGAGTATGAAACGAGTATCCTTTTTTCTTTCGATCACAATCTGGACAGCAAGCTCATTTGCCCAAAGCTTGGATGTCTCCAAGGTGGGCATTACCGCTGCGCCTTTTTTGGAAATCGGCGTTGGCGCCCGCGCCTTAGGCATGGGCGGTGCTTTTGTCGGCACAGCGGATGATGCCAGCGCCTTGTACTGGAATCCATCTGGCGTTGCTCGCCATCAGAACACTCAGCTCATGTTTATGCACGCCGATTGGTTGGCGGATATGAATTTTGACTTTGCCGGAGTCACCGTCCCGTTAGGGACTTTTGGTAACATCGGTCTGTCCCTCACCTCTCTCAGTTATGGCGAAATGCCGGTGCGCACCGAGAGCCTTCCCGAGGGCACCGGCGAGCTGTTCAGCGCCGGCGATCTGGCGGTCGGCCTATCTTACGCCCGCGGCCTGACCGATCGGTTTTCCATCGGCTTTAATGTCAAATACCTCAATCAGCGCATTTGGCACGAGAGCGCACAAGGCTTTGCCCTCGACTTTGGAACGCTTTTTATCACCGGCCTAAAAGGTTTGCGCATTGGAGCTACCCTCAGTAATTTCGGCACTGATATGCGCATGGAAGGAAAAGACCTGCTGGTCTTTCACGATGTCGATCCTTACATCATCGGTAACAATGACCGCGTACCGGCGAATTTACAGACCGGCCATTGGCCTTTGCCGCTCACCTTCCAATTTGGTCTCGCAATGGAAGCGTTCAAATCACCCCTGAACCGATTGACACTGGCAGCGGATGCGATTCATCCGAACGACAACACCGAGTCCGTGAATTTGGGGACAGAGTATGCTTTCCGCGAGATGCTGTTTTTGCGCGCCGGCTACAGTAGTCTCTTTCTTCGCGACGGAGAGGCAGGATTGACCTTTGGTGCCGGATTCGCCAACCGCTTCGTCGGCAATGTGCTGGTGCAATTGGATTATGCCTATGCGGATTTTGGTCGGTTGGAAAATGTACAAAGGTTCTCGCTGAGCCTTTCGTTTTAGTTTAATTTTTAGACGACGAATTGCACGAAAATAGCCAAATCCGTTAGATAGGGGACGCCGTCAAAGCGCGGGCTCCATCCCGGGTCGCTTTTTACCGATTTCAGAGCAGCATGGGTTTTTATCAATATCGAATGGTTTGTGAGCGGATGACAAAGATTTTTTTGATTCTTTCAATATTCATTTTGTCCGCAGTACCGTCAAAAGCAGAAGACCCCCGTCTCGATGAATTAGCCGTCGAGTTTGATGGAAAATACGGTCAGATCGAGATAGGGGGCAAGTACGCCGGGGTTGAATTTCACCGCAGTCATCCGCTGCCTTCACGAATCAGTTTTTATTACCCCGTGGCCAACAGCATCGATTTGAGCACGGATTATTGGCGACGTTATGACTCTCAGCCGCTCTCGTTAGACCTGAGTTACAACGGCATCACCGAAGCAATCGGTAATGAGCCTTTTTCCTACGTGTATACGCCCTTTTTTGCTCGATTCAAAAGCGCGAAAGCCGGGCATCGAACCGAAATCTCGTATCATTTTTGTGAAGTCCTGCCCGTTGTAGTTCTTGAAATAAAAATACAAAACATTTCCCGAGTAGAAACGGAATTCCTTCTCACCACAAAACTGAAGAGTACCTTACGAACTTGCCAAACCTATGCTGTGAAAAACAAAGCGAGGATTTATCTCCAACGCAAAGGCGCCGATGCGCTGGTCAATTTTGATGATTCCGAAACGGATTCTGCCCAGATTTTTCTATTAAACGCCGGAGACGTGCCTACCATGCGAAGTTTGGGAGAAAATCAATTTCAAGACGTTTTCGACCCTGTCATCCAAAATGAATACAAAAAGCTTTTAAAGCCCGATGAGGTGTTGACGGTTATCCAGCTTATCGGCTCGTGCCGACAAAACGAGAGCAGCGCGGTTATCACCAAAGCATTGCAGGAATGGCCGCGCAGTGTTCAAACAAATGAAAAGCGCATATTGGACTATGCATTCAATCATTCGCGTTTCTCCGTCGACGATGCAGCTTTCGTACGCACGGCACATTGGGCCAAGGCAGTGTTGGCCTCGAACATGCATTACCTTAACGGGAACATCGTCCCCATGCCTTGTCCCGCCGAGTATAACTTTTTTTTCACCCATGATTTACTCCTGACTGACCTGGCTGGCATCTCCTTCGATGGCGATCGGGTTAAAAATGACCTACTGTTTTTGCACTCTCTAACCCAGGCGGACTCTATTCTTCCTCACGCCTATTATTGGCGGGATAACGGTTTCCAAACCGAATTCTGCGGCACCGATAATTGGAACCACCTTTGGTTCATTCTTCTGACAAGCTCCTATCTTAAGCATACCGGCGACATCTCTACCGTCAAAATACTTTATCCCATTCTACAAAAAAGCCTTGGCATGATGCTGCAAAACAAAAGCGCCGAAGAGTTGATGTGCGCCTTTAGGCCTGACTGGTGGGACATCGGCCATGTTTATGGCGCACGCGCGTATATTACCATCCTGATGATCCGCGCGTTGCAAGAATTTTGCTTTGTCAATTTCAAGTTGGGCTACTTCGGCCCGGAGTCGGCTTCTTACCTTCAACTCTCTGAGAAGATGCAGCATCAGCTCATCAACAAGTTGTGGGATGAAAAAGCGGGCTACTTGATCAATATGCTCGACACCACAACAGTGGATAACCATTACTATTCCGGCTCGTTGCTTGCTGCTGCATTCGACATCCTCGATCCATCAAGATTAATAACGCTTCTCAAAAGCGCCGGGCGAGAACTCCTTGACCATGATATCGGCATCCGCAATGTCATGCCAGCGGATTTCCATAACTTGACTGATGTGTACAAATTTCGCGACTCAGAAGCCGGCGCACCCTATCTCTACATCAATGGGGGTGTTTGGCCGCAGGGAATTGTATGGTACACGCTAGGATGGTTAGCCGCCAATGAGCCGGACACCGCTAAACGAGTTCTCAGAAAGTATCTCGCCATAGAAGGCATTGAAAACAGCCCCAATGGCCAGCCTTCGTTTTTTGAGTACCGCAACGCTGACCATCAATCCCCGCGATACGGTGAAATCGACAAGCCAAGCTTTCTTTGGGCGGGTGGAATGTACCTTCACGCATTATACCATTTAGCCGGCCTAAGGGAGAATGAGTGGAACCTGGCATTATCCTCATATTTGCCGTCTGATTGGAAGAATGTTGAATTCGATCTGCTTTTTCTCGGCACCCAAGCCAGCGTCTCCATTAAAGGTACCGGCAAGTTTTTCTCGAAGATTCTCGTTGATGCTGAACAAAGTCACTCAGCCGTTTTAGCTTTGCCGGCGCATGAAATTGTTCTGCAAAGAGGCAGACCGCAGTATCCTTACTTGGCTGAAGCCCGCTGCGTCATAAACGGTGTGAGATACGATGATCGCGCTCGCCGCCTGCAAGTGCAAGTTGCCGGCTTCCCCGGGCAACGGGTCGACTTGAAAGTTGTTTCGCCAATCGCACTTGCAGAGACGCTTGCCGATTCGCGAAAGATAAAAGACGGAATAAGCATTTCACAGGATAACGGCATTTGGCGAATCCACGCCGAATTGCGATTGAAACAGCAACGAGAAAACGTTATCTTCTCATTCAAATGATTTTCTCTGAAGTTTATGCTTTCACATATCCGCAAATTGGGGCACATTGCGATTTACGCGTTCGTTTTCTTTACCGCTGCTTCCCTAAATTGTGGAAGAAAATCCAATGGCGACTTGGATCGTAAAGAGCTTACTTACTGGCCAGCCGCCAATCCGCAGGAAATCGAGCTGGCTGAGCGTGCGGCTGAGGAATGGAATGCTCATCATCCTGAAATTCCGGTGGTGGTTCAGCCCATTCCCGAAAGTCAATCTACGGAAGAAGTGTTGCTTGCTGCAATCGTCGGCAAAACCACGCCAGACGTCTGCTCCAATATTTGGCCCGGCGTGGTGGGACAGTTTGTCCGCGCCAAGGCCCTGGTGGCGCTGGATCAGTTTGCCGACTTTGATTCCTTAGTCGCTGCCCGTCTGCCCGAAGGTAAATTGGAAGAATGCTGCTACGACGATGGCCACATCTACCAGATGCCATGGAAAACGAATCCCATTATGATGGAATACAACGTTGGTCGGCTCAAAGAAGTCGGCTACGATCATCCGCCGCGCACCTACTCCGAATTCCTTGACATGGGCCAAAAGCTCACCCGCGACCGCACTGGCGATGGCTTGAACGACCAATGGATGATGTACGTGGACATCAATGTCAAATGGTGGCTGCGCTATTTCGATTTTTACACCTTTTACCTCGCGGCGTCGAATGGCGTAACTCTGGTGAAAAGCGGTAAGGTGCTTTTTGATAATCAGGCGGCAGTGGAGGTGTTTCGCTTCTTCCGTCGCGGATTCGAGCTGGGCATCTTTCCCAAGGGCACGTTTCAAAACGACACCTTTTTGATGGAACAGGTTGCCACGCACATTACCGGCCCATGGAATATCGCGCACGTGGATAAATTCAAGCCGGATGGTTTTACCTTTGATTACGCACCTATTCCGGTGCCGGATAACCATCAGGGCCCGGTTGTCACCTATGGCGATCCGAAAAACATAGGAATTTTTACCACCACCAAGCATCCGCAACAGGCATGG
This sequence comes from Caldithrix sp., assembly GCA_020722685.1. Next base: position 27,709 of record DYKH01000004.1, read on the forward strand.
GCGTTTGTCAAGTTTTTAGTTTCGCCCCAGCAGGACTTGTCCTTGTTGAAGATTGCCAGTCAATTGCCGATTCGCAAGAACCTGCTCAGTGATTCGCTTTTCGGTAACTATTTTGTGGACAATCCCAAGATGGTACGCTTTGCCGAGCAAGCGGAGCACGCCCGCGGGGTGGATGCGGCTCCGGAATTGCGGGAGATTTTCGATGCTATTTCGCAGGAGTTTGAGGCGTGCTGCGTCCTGGGTCGTCGTACGCCGGAGGAGGCGATTCAACGCGCCGCGGAACGAGCGCGGGAGATTTTAGAATGAACAAAGGCAAAAGAATTGCAGAGATCCTAAGACTATCACAACCGGTACGGTTTTTTACCGACCCGACAATTCAGACTTGATTGAGATTCGCGTTGATGAGTGTTAATTCGTGGTCAATAAATTGGGCCAAGTCCACCCTGCGGATTGCGGCAAGTTGCCGCGTTATGAGATCTTGCATTGAAAATTGATCGTCAAAAAAGCCAGCGCGCTGGGTACCTGCTCACGGCTCCCTATTGGCTACACTACGCCGTTTTTATGGCATATCCGCTGGTGTTTTCGCTGGTACTGCTTTTCCATGAGTGGGACATCTACACCCCCATGCGCTGGGTGGGTTTGCACAATTTCGTCCGTCTCTTTCGCGACGAGCTATTCTTGCAGTCGATTCTCAACACCCTGCTTTTTTTGGCGATTCACATTCCATTGCAGATTGCCTTGGCGCTCTTTTTTGCCGTGCTGCTGAACCAGAAAATTCGGGCGCGCGGTTTTTTCCGTGCAGCTTATTTTATGCCGGTGGTCATCTCCGGCGTGGTGATTTCGATCCTGTGGCAGCAGCTTTATTCCCAGGAGAACGGGGTCTTGAACTTGCTTTTGGTTAAAATAGGATTTGACAAGATTCCCTGGCTCACCAGTCCGGAGTGGGCGATGCCGTCGGTTGCTATCATGGCCACCTGGAAGAACGTGGGTTTGTACATCGTGCTTTTTCTCGCCGGCTTGCAAACCATACCGCATGATCTGTACGAGGCGGCGGAGATGGATGGCGCTAACAAGTGGCAGCAGTTCTGGGGCATCACTTTGCCCATGATCAATCCCACGATGATTTTGGTAATGATTCTGTCTACAATCGGGGGGTTTAGCCTGTTCATCGAGCCTTATGTCCTTACCGGCGGCGGCCCTATGAACCGCACTCTATCGGCCATGCTGTATATTTATAAACAGGCGTTCTATTTCAACCGCATGGGCTATGCGGCAACGCTGGGATTTTGCTTTGCGCTAATAATCCTCAGTGTGGTGTTGGTGCAGCGAAAGGTCGTGGAGCAAGAGGTATGAATTATACAACTTGGGTACCGCGGATGTCGTCAGGTCAAAATTCTACATTCCCCGATAATCCGGCAAAGGCACGTCATCCGGACTCTTTTAGTATAAAGATCAACCTATGAAAAAATGGCTTCTCTACTTATTCTTGTCTTTAGGAGCAGTTGTCTTTCTCTATCCCTTTATGTGGATGCTATCCGCGACGCTAAAGCCGGAGATGGAAATTCCCAATTTTGGCTTATGGCCCTCGCGATTTACCTCCAGCAGTTATCAACAGGTTTTTGCCAAGATTCCCATCCTCCGCGCCCTGGGCAACAGTCTGTTCGTTTCGTTGTCGATCACCGCTTCGGTGCTGTTCTTTAGCTCCATGGTCGGCTATGCTCTGTCGCGACTGCGCTTCCGAGGAAAAAATTTGATGTTTATTCTTATCATGTTCACCATGATGATTCCTTTTCAGCTTACTCTCTTGCCTTTGTACGTCCTTATGGTCAAGTTCCATTGGACGGACACCTATTGGGCATTGATCGTTCCCGGATTGATGAGCGGTTTTGGCGTGCTGCTATTCCGACAGTTCTTCCAGACCATCCCCCAGTCGCTTATCGACGCGGCGCGGGTGGACGGCCTGAATGACCTCCAGATACTTTTCAAAATCGTCTGGCCTCTATCCAAGCCGGTGTTGATCACGGTAGGCATCATTACCTTTATGAACACCTGGAACGAAGTCCTCTGGCCGCTTGTTGTCATCCGTAAGCAGACGCTGATGACCATGCCACAAACGGTCACCATCTTTGCCGTCGGCGGGATGGCCGAAGCGCAACTGGGAGTAAAACTTGCAGCAGCAACTCTGCTGGCATTGCCGGTGATCATAGCTTATGCCTTTTTCCAGCGATATTTCATCGAGAGCATGGCCAGTTCAGGGCTAAAAGGCTAGACATTGATTCCGGCAAAGCCATTATGCCGCGAAGGCTTTTATGCCACCTAACAGCTCTGCGTTTTGGTAGGAGCTTTCAGAAAGACGTTTATGTTCAAAAGAATGTCTATCTTTCCACAGTTCATTTTTTCGGTCTTCGTCTCGACGGTCATAAATTGCGCGACGCGACCGCAGAGTTTAGTAAACTTCCAGCACCTTGATTATCTCTGTGAGGATATCGATTTCCATGGCAAATCGTGTACGATTGTGCACATCTACAGCGATGCGCCAAACTACGGTTGGATAGATGCTGCAGCGGAAGGCGTTTCGTGCGTCGATGATGTGGCGCGCGCCGCGGTTGTTTACCTGCGCGCCAGTGAGCTGAGGAATGATGCTCTCTATATTTCGCGCATACGCCGACTGCTTAATTTTGTCATGGCCATGCAAATCAGGGACGGCGAATTCTACAATTTTATCCGCAAGGATTTAAGCGTCAACCTCGAGGGGGAGACCAGCCGCAAAGCCTTCAAGTTTTGGGCGGCACGAGGTTACTGGGCCCTGGGCGAAGGCTATCGTTTCTTTAAGGGCAAGGATTCGACCTTTGCCGCTGAGCTGCGTCACGCTTTCCGGAATTGCCTGCCACCCATAAAGTTATTGCTGGCCAATTATGGCCGCTTTGAGGTTATTCACGGGCGGCACTACCCTGCTTGGCTTATCGACGGTCATGCGAGTGACGCTACTTCCGAATTTCTCTTGGGCGCGGCTGCCTATTTACAGGCCGAAAACGATGCGGAGATTGCACAGATAGCGTCCAAGTTGGCTGAGGGTATGTTGGCCATGCAGGCGAAGGAACCGGAGCCATTAGCAGGAGCCTTTGAATCTTGGCCCGGTGTTTGGCATGCCTGGGGCAATGCACAGGTGCAGGCTCTGGCCAAACTGGCTCCCATACTCCAGCGGCCGGAACTGCTCCGCGCCGCCGAATTGAGCGCCAATACTTTTTTACGGACCATGTTGACTGAGGGCTGGCACCATGAATATGTTTTTGCCGAGAAACGTTTCAAAACTTATCCGCAGATAGCTTATGATTTCCGCACCACAGCCTTGGGATTTTTAGAGCTGTACCGAGCCACCGGAAAAGAAAAATATGCCGCTTTAGCCCGAAAAGCCGCCTCTTGGTTGACGGGCAGCAATGTCCTCGGCCAGCCCATGTACGATCCTGCTACTGGTCGCGGCTACGATGGCATCGACGCCAAAGGCCTCAACCGCAACGCCGGAGCCGAGTCCACTATTGAAGCCCTGTACACATTGATAGAGATCGAATCCGAGCGAATTGTGCTCAATATGATTAGGTAGGAGGACTCTCCGAGTCCCATACTAAAATGCGTTTATTGTCGATGTCTGGAGACGTCCTCCGCAAAAAATATCCCAGAATAGACTGTCAAAAATTGGAATGCTCTAATGACTTTTCATTTTACATTATTTATCCTATTCCTTGCGGCAGCAACAGGAGTCTATGCCCAGATCCCCATTCACCTACAACAAGGGATTAACGGCTATTCCGGCTGCTCCGATGCCCACATCCTGGCGAACAAGTCGGATTGGAATACCGGCGGCGAGGACGGTCTGGAGGTGACCGGCAATGGCGGTGAGGCGGATGCCAAGCACGGGTTGATTCGTTTCGATCTTTCCTCTCTCCCAGTTGAGGTCAAGATCGATTCTGCGTGGTTGGAGCTATACTTGGTCAAGCGGCGCACGCCGCAGTCAGCGCCAAAATCCCTGGGCATTTTTCGAATCAATAGACCCTGGGACGAAGGCTCCGGCAATGATCTCGCCGGTTATGATGGACGTCCGGTGGCCGCTGGCGAATGCTCTTGGCAGTACGCCTCCTATCCCGGCCAGCCTTGGTCCCAGAGCGGCGCCGAGGGAGTGCCTGCGGATCGCCTTGGCACCCCAGAGTATGTCCGTACTATTTCCCCTTCGGACTCATTGGGCAAGTGGTATTCATGGAACATTACCAGCTTGGTTCAATTTTGGCTCAGCCATCCGGATAGTAACTTTGGTCTCCTCCTGCGCGAGCCGTCGGTCTCCCCGGCAACGGGCATTCTTAATTTCGCCTCCGGCGAGTACACTACCGAAACCTTGCGGCCAAAACTGACGCTTTGGCAAAGCAACTTGCCAGCTACAGTAGCTGGCACACTTATCGTTAGCAACACGGCCACAAGCATTTCAGTCAAATTGCCATATTCCGGAGATGTCAATAATAACGGCTCTGCCGAAGCAGCCCTGGCCCGTGCGGGCGAAGCTCAGTGGGGAACAAAGGTCACTATGACGAAGAGTTCTTTTTATTACGAACATACTTTTTCCGGGCTGACTCAGGGTTCGTACCATGTACGAGTTTGGCTTTACGATCCCGATGGCGTTCAGGGCACGGCAGTACAAACGAGAGCCAACATCGAGCTGACTCCCGAGTCTGTTAAAATCGGCGAGCTGTTCACCAGTTTGAGTTCCGACAATGCGGTGAATGTCAGCCTGACGTTCTACCATGATTCCAATGGCAATGCGGCAGCTTGGCTCCAGCACAAGCGCGCGGACTCGACCTTTTGGCTCGATGACGGCGAGATGGGCCGGCTGCCTGATCATTTTGAGAAGGTTCTTACCGGTTTAACAAGCGGACAGCGTTACGACATACGGGTGACGGCACGCGATCCGGATGGCGTGGAAGGCGACAGTATGCGAAGCACGCAGATCTATCTGCCATTGAGTACCGAGCAAGTGCGCATTCTTGACGCAGGCCAAAAGAGCTTTACCGTCGAATCAGGGAATTACATCGTGACCTTTGATTCAACGTCCACGGCTAACTTCCTTTGGCTTTATCCTAAGAACTGGTTCAAAGGCGCACTCAGCTCAACAATAGTCACCGGACTGGACTTTAATCCTTTTGACCCAACTAAGATAGCCAACCTCCAGGTCGCGGACGAGCAAGAACTGATTACCGTGCTGCTGACCGGCGTCAACGAAGGATTAGAATATTCCATTACACTGGACTTTTTCAAAGTCCATCCCGGTCTTCTGCGCTGGCGCTGCCAATTGCAGAATGCCGCAGCCTTTGCAGTAAAAAGTGGTCAGCCTGAGATTCGTTATTACGACCGAGAGCTGCACCGTGAGGTCAGCTCCTCGGTGGAAATTTATGCCGAACAGCAGCCCTATGCAGCGGGAATTGCTTACGGCTATGATCCCTTCGCCACCAAAGGGACGATTCTTTATTTTGCTAATTTCACTTCCCTCAATGACTACTTTGCCCTGCAACACGTTAGCCCCGAACGTTGTGTGAGCATGAATAGCGCCATGCTTGGATTTCAGCGGCCGAGTAGTAATAGAATCCTGCGCAACGAGCCGACTCTTATCACGGATGCCTTTGTTTACCTTCAAGTCAACAAACCGCCGACAGAAGTTGAACAGGCCAGGCGTTTTTTAATACAATTGGCGACGATTTACCAATACCTGCAAAAACCGCAGAATGAAGCGCACGACTGGCATTCCATAGCGCAAAAGCTTTTGGATGATCTGAAGGACGAACGCTGTCTTGTCACTGTCAAAGGTAATGAATACCTGAGAACCTACGTTGACGTTCCACGGCTTAACACGGCCGAGGCCATTACTCAGTTGGATGTCATCGAAGGGATACGCCGTTTTGAACGTGTCTTCGGTAACGTTTCGGACACGGACGATTACCTCTCCAATAATCTGTACAACTTTTACAATCTTACTCACCGCACTATCGTCAACGATGTGCCTAATGAAGGTGTTCAAGAGGGGGATAGCTGGTACGCCATTCATCTGCATCTCGGTTTGGCTTCGCTGGCCAAAATGGGCGATGAGGTATCCCGGACGCTGTTCTTTCTCTCCCTACCCAAGCTCATGGAGTTTGCCAAAGCGGTCAATTATCAATTCCCAGTGTTTTTCAACTATGGCGATAATTCCGCCATTTCCGGTCGTGAGCCAGACGCCACCGGGGGATACCTTTATCTGATGCTGGACGCTTACGACCTCAGCCGCGATCTCAAGTATTTGGACGAAGCCAAAATGGCTGCCGAACAAATCGCCGGCCACGGTTTTAACTTCCTGTATGAAACGCATATCACTGCCGCCACCTGTGCCGGACTGGCGCGGTTGTACCACTTAACCGGTGACTCGCACTATCTTGAGAAGAGTTATATGCCGCTGGCAAATATTTTACTGGTCGCCTGGCTCTGGGAATGCAATTATGGCTATGCCGAGCACTACCCGACTTTCTTTGGCCTCAGTCCTATGGCGGGCGCCGGCGTTATTACCATGATGGAGCATCACCATGCGCTAAAATACCTCCGTGAATATAGACAATTGGTGGGCAGCCAGCTTTCTCCGGAAATTGTTACAATGCTGGATGATTTTGACTCTTACACTCGGATGGTGTTGTGGTATAGCCTGCCGCCGTTTTTACCCGCTGCCGCGCTGCATACCGGCCCAACGGTGTACAATTCGCACAACGTGGCTTCATTCAATATACCGCTGGAAGATCTGCGCGACGGCTGGCAAAAGTCCGGCTCCTTAGGACAGCAGATCTATGGCGCCGGAGGGCCTTTCGCCTTGGCCGCCGATTTTGCGGACGCTATAGAAGACGAAACCGGGCGAGGCAATCTTCCCAATGATTTTTTAGTCCTGCAGAACTATCCCAATCCCTTTAACTCCGCGACAGTGTTCCAATATCGGGTGACAGCGACAATGGCCCCGGTTCGTCTCGAAATTTATGATGTACTGGGCCGGATGATAATAACCCTGGTGGATGAGGGGCAAACCGTTGGAGAAAAAAGGATCGTCTGGGATGGCACGGATGATCATAATCTACCGGTCTGCAGCGGCGTCTATGTGGCCAGATTGTGCGTAGGCGAGGAGCAAGTTGTAAGGAAGGTTCTGTTGTTGCAATAGGGTTCAAAGAAGTGACAAAATCGGCCATGAGTATGCTTTCGCAAAATACCCAAAACATTCGAAGAAGAACTGAGAATCTATGGCGTCTTGTGGAGAAGCTCTTCGGGATGGTAGCATGCCCTCTGATGGTGCTTTTTTTTGCTTGCACGGTTCAGAAAAACCAAGAGCAGAAAATCTTAGCCAGAGTGGGCAATCGAACAATCAGCCAAGAGGATTTTCTCCTCCGTGCGGAGTTGAGTCCGGAGACAAGCTTTCATGAGCCGGCGGGGAAACGACGGGAATATTTGCTCAACTTGTTAATCAATGAGAAACTCGCTGCCTTGGCCGCAGAGAAAATGGGTTTGGATAAAAGCCCGCAGGTGCAACAGCTTTCCGGCTTCATCGAAGATATGGCTTTGTCACGAGAGCTATATCGAAGAGAGGTGCAATCCAAGGTAAAGATTTCCACCCCTGAACTCGAACAAGCCATGAAAAGGCAGGCAGAAACGCGCACCGTGGCTTATTTGAGTTTTCACGACCAAACCGCCGCTCAATTGTACCAAAGCCGCTTGCGCGCCGGATTGCCTTTTGGCACGGCGTTGCGAGAACTCTATGGTCAGGCCGCAGACTCAACCAGCAACCGGCGAATGATTAAATGGGGTGAAAACGATCCGACCTTGGAGGAAGCGGTTTACCAATTACAAGTTGGCCAGGTCTCACCCGTCGTACAGGTGGCTGGAGGGTTTATCGTGGCGAAATTACTGGACATCCACTACGATGCGGTCCCGACAGAAGCGGATAATGCCCAAAGAAGAACGCGCAGCCGGCGAATACTGACAGCTCGACGGGAGGCAGAAATCAGCGTTCGTTTTGTTGCCGAATTTATGCAAAGCCAACAGGTGCGCTTTAATGAGCCATTGGCGAAAGAATTGGCGGAGGCCTTTACCGAACAGGCAATATCTTATCATAACAACCGCGAGGCAATCAAGCCAGGGCGCCCCTTGGAACAGCAAGGATGGATTAGTACCCGTCTTGCCTTGCGTCGCCGCTTGGAGGACACCTTTGTGTCTTTTGCTGACGGGCAGTTCAGTCTGAGTGAGATATTGGAAAAATGGCAGCGTTTCAATTTGCCCGTTGATCATCGGGATGCCAATGCCTGTCGGCAATCGATCGCTCGGAATATCAGTCTCATTGTCCGCGATACCCTATTGGCGCGCGAGGCCAGACGACGGGGATACGCCGACCAGCCTGGCGTGCTCAAGGATGTGCGGATGTGGCGCGATTATTATCTATATGCTGCCTTAGAGGCGCAACAAAAACCATCCTCCGCCGGGTTCTCTTGGCGAGAATTTCTTGCAGAACTTAAAGGCATCTATTCAGTGCAGATTGACTCTGCCCTTTTGAGGCAGACCCGGTTGACGGATATCCCGGTAATTGCGGTCCGACCCGGGCAGTATTTTGCCCTGGTAGCACCACCCTGGCCAAGTTTCGATTGATATGGCTTGGAAAGCTCATTAAGCTCGGAGAGTAAAACCGCAAATCTCGAAGAGCGCATAAAGATTACTACGAAAATAGAACTCTCTTGCATTGTACATGATGATGCTTTCTAACCGCAAAGCCCGCCAAGAAGACGCAAAGAACGCCATGACGATTAGATCGCGGCACAGTGTCTATCCATTTTTGCCGTCGGGCATGAGAATCCTTTGCGAGCCTTGCGCCTCCTTTGGGCACTTTGCGGTTGCCAAGAAGGTACTACGAAAATAGAACTATCTGGGTATGCACTTCGCTCCCGCTACGTCTATATATTGTGTCCAATAATTTCGAATAAATGCGATTTAGGTAGTAATGTCAATAGGTATCTGATGGTATAATACAGTAGGTTAGAGGTTAAAAAGTGATTGCTTGTTCACTCCTTATCAGTCCTATTGCATATTTAGAAATCACTAGATATGGTATTTACGGGAGTAAAGTGCATACCCAGATAGAACTATTTTCATAATTATCGGGTGCCCAGCCGGACATGGAAATTACCACGGAAATAGAGTGCTTGTTCTTTCCTGCTAACGCTCAAACAAGCAGTGTCATGCCTTAGGCATCTTCCCCGGTCAAGGAACCGAACAGTTGCTGATGACCTGTGCTTCGGCCCGGGAAGGTTCCTACGGAATGACACTCTGGGCTACGGTGTGAGAAAAGGAGTAATTTCCATCATTATCGAGCGGCCCGCCGGCCATGGAAATTCCAATGCAAGAGTACCATTCTTCCTTCGGAGCTTCATCCAAAAGGAAGTTCAAAATAGTTGCAGTAATAAATTCTAACAAGGAGCAGTATGACAAAAGATTTTTCAAATCGTGAGTTATTTATTCGACATCCCCACAATCCCATATTGACGATCAAAGATTGGCCATATCGTGCCAACACAGTGTTTAATGCTGCAGCAACAGCTTTTGACGGCCAAACGCTGTTGCTCATCCGCATCGAAGACCGGCGCGGCATCTCGCATTTGACCGTTGCCAAAAGTAAAGACGGAATATCTAACTGGCAGATCGATTCTCCACCCACTTTTCCACCGGACCCGGAGCATTATCCCGAGGAGATTTGGGGAGTAGAGGATCCGCGCATTGTGTATCTCGAAGAATTAGGAGAATACGCCATCACATATACTGCTTATTCGCAGGAAGGGCCGCTGGTCTCGCTGGCTACGACTAAGGACTTTTCATTTTAAGCGGCGCGGCGCCATTACCTTGCCGGAAAATAAGGACGCCGCACTGTTCCCCTGTAAATTTAACGACCGTTGGGGCATGCTGCATCGCCACGTCCTCGGCGGCGGACATGGAGCGCATATTTGGCTGGCCTACTCGCCGGACTTACAGCACTGGGGCGAACATCGCATAATCATTCGCGCCCGTAATGGCGGTTGGTTGGACGCCAACAAAATTGGGCTATCTCCGCCACCTTTGAAGACTGAGGATGGCTGGATAGTTTTGTATCATGGTGTTCGCGTAACCGGAGGCGGCGTCATATATCGCCTGGGTCTGGCGCTGCTGGACCTGGAAAATCCGGCCCGCCTATTGCACCGTAGTGAAGAATGGATTTTCGGTCCCGAGGAGCCTTACGAACGCCTTGGCGATGTGAACAATGTGATTTTCCCCTGCGGTTGGATTTTACAGGGTGAAGAGGTGCGCCTGTACTATGGAGGTGCCGACACCTGCATTGCTCTCGCCACGGCCAAGCTGGGAGACTTGCTTACCTATTTGAAAAACTGCCCGGCAGGAGAGTAGGCATAGGGTAGAAAGCATTAATCCCCAAAAAGGAGAACCCTGTATTATCAAAACTAAAAAGCGGTCATCATTAAAAACAATGATGACCGCTTTGATGGCTGGGATGCAGGGATTCGAACCCCGATACCATGATCCAGAGTCATGTGTCCTGCCGTTGGACGACATCCCAGAATTCATTGGGTCAGAGTGGGAATGATCTTCGCTCCTTTCTTGAGGCGACGCATCACGGTCTCCTTCCCCAGCAGCTCGAGCAGGTCAAATAGACCAGGCCCCACGCTTAGGCCGGTGGCGGCCAATCGAACCGGATGGATGATTTTCCCTGCGAAAATCCCGTGTCTTTCGCTGACACGCCGCAAGGCGCTCTCTATCTCTTGTGCGGTAAACGCAGCTAATTTAGAAATTTCATCGGAAAATTCAAGCAATAAATTGGCAGAGTCGGGCTGCCAACGCTTACGCACAGCGTCTAAATCATACTGCGTTGGGTCGGCAAAGAAGTAGGAACCAATTTTGACGAACTCGTGCGCAAAGTGCAAGCGCGACCTTAAGAGTTCCACCACCCGTCCCAGATACTCATCCGAGGAATAGCTCAATCCATTTGCAGCCAAATCCGGCTTGACCTGCTCCGCCAAAGCCTTCGTATCCCGTCTGGACAGATGCTCGCTGTTCAGCCAGTTCAGCTTCTTGATGTCAAAAATAGCCGCGGACTTGTTGATCCGTTCCAAAGAAAACTCTGCGATCAACTCCGGCAGCGTGAAAACCTGCCGTTCATCTCCTTCACCCGGATTCCAGCCAAGCAGCGCGATGTAGTTGAGCAGGGCTTCTTTTTCATATCCCTTTCTGATATAGCTCGCCACATCCGGATCAACTTTTCCACTCGGCATTTCATCCAATGATTGGATGTCTCGCTTGCTCATTTTGCTTCCGTCAGGGTTAAAAATGAGCGGCAAATGCGCCATCACCGGCGGCTGCCAGCCGAAATACTCATACAACAGCAGATGCTTGGGCACCGAGCTGAGCCATTCCTCACCGCGGATCACGTGGCTGATTTGCATCAAGTGATCGTCCACCACGTTCGCAAGGTGATAGGTGGGAAAGCCGTCGGATTTGAGCAGCACCTGATCGTCCACTTCCCGGCTGTCGAACACGACGTGGCCGCGCACCACATCCTCCACTTCGAACTGGCGAGCTTCCGGAACAAGCAGGCGGATCACATAAGGTACTCCCGCAGCAATGGCCGCTTTGACTTCTGCCTCAGTCATGGTCAGGCTGTTGCGCATCTGCTGCCGGACTTGAAAATTGTAGCGGTAGGAAGATTGCCCGGACTTGCGCAACTCGGCGCGCTTGGCATCTAATTCTTCCGGCGTATCAAAAGCATAATAGGCTTGCCCCTTGTCGAGCAGTTGTTGCGCGTACTCTTGATAAATCTTAGTTCGCTGGGATTGAAAATAAGGTCCAAAAGGACCACCCTGCTTAGGGCCTTCGTCTGCCGTCAGTCCAGCCCATTCGAGCACACTGATCAGATTCTCCGTCGCGCCTTCCACAAAGCGAGACTGATCGGTGTCCTCGATGCGCAAAATAAAAGTCCCGCCATGTTTCTTTGCGAACAGGAAATTGTACAGCGCTGTTCGCAGTCCACCTATGTGGACGAAACCCGTGGGACTGGGAGCAAATCTAACGCGTATGTTCGACAAATTTACTTTCCTTTTCCCTCCAAGCCGTCGATCTCTGACAATGAATAAAAAAGAGCGGAGAGGCAGGGATTCGAACCCTGGGTAGAGATTACTCCCTACAACGGCTTAGCAGGCCGCCCCGTTCAGCCGCTCCGGCACCTCTCCGTTTAACTTGCTTCTTGATCTGTGTCGACCACGATCTGGCCAAATTCGCGTAAGCAATCTCAGCGAGTCATGGCTCAATTCGCGGTTCTTACACTTTTTGTGAATGGCAAAATCCAATAGCATCCAACCGCTCTTTTTATCGGGTTGGCGGAGGGCGGGAGATTCGAACTCCCAAGGGTTTTCACCCGGCGGTTTTCAAGACCGCTGCCTTGCCTGTTAGGTCTAGCCCTCCCGAGGAAAAAAGTACGAATTAAATGCTATTTAGTCAAACACTTTTTTGTCGGCCTTGCTCAGGCGCGAATAAAGTTCTTGCCGGCAATCTGCTTCACCAAATTCTTTAGCTCCAGCGAGAGCAACACGGCCAATGCTTGCGAAGTCTGCATCTGGCTCTTCTGCGCAATAACATCGATGTGCGCCGGCTCATGCGACAGTAATGCGAACACCTTTTCTTCTTGCGGAGCTAATGGTACATTGACCGGTGCCTGTGCGCCTCCAAAACTGCCGCCAATGCCCTCAAGAACATCTTCCGCCGATCGAATGAGCTTGGCCCCCTGCTGAATGAGCTGGTTGCAGCCGTAGCTTTTGGGACTGTTAATATTGCCTGGTATGGCATAGACATCCCGACCTTGATCCAAAGCGCAATCGGCGGTAATCAGAGCGCCGCTGGTCTGACCGGCTTCTACCACCAGAATCGCCACGCTCATCCCGGAAATGATTCGGTTACGGCGTGGGAAATGCGGAGCGTCCGGCTTGGTACCCATGGGAAATTCGGAAATGAGGGCGCCACGCTTGGTTATCTGCTCAGCCAGCTTTCGGTTTTCATCCGGGTAGATGACATCGACTCCCGAGCCCAATACCGCCAAAGTTCTACCGCCCATGGCCAAGGCCGCGCGGTGGGCCAGCGTGTCAATGCCGCGCGCCAACCCGCTGACAATCGTGACACCTTTGCGCGCCAACTCGCCGGCAAACTTTTCCGCCATCAGCCTGCCGTATGAGCTGGGACTGCGGGTTCCTACCATGCCGATGGGCCTTGCGTCAGACTCGGCAAACTCACCACGAACAAAGAGCACCGCCGGTGGATCGAAGATCTTCTTAAGGAGGGCTGGATAGCTCGCATCCCAAAAGGTTACCATTTTGGCGTCATGCTTCGCCAACAACGTCATCTGCTCGTCGGCGAATTGCTCATTGGCAGTGGTTTTGATATGATGGGCGATCGTCTTGTCGATGCCCTCGATCTCGACAAGCTCACGAGTAGAAGCTTGGAGAACGGCAGTAGGTGACTTGAACCTTGCAATCAAATTGCGAATACGCAGCGAACCGACACCTACGACGCTCAGCAAGCGCAAAAGTGCATAAAGCTCTTTTTCATTGGCAGAATCCATGCGGCACGGAACCCAAGTATCCGACGTCAGACGAGAAAATTACTCGCTCGTCTTTTCCAACATTTTCCAAAGCATCGAGATCAGCAAATCAAGGTTGTCTCCGCGAACCGCTGAGATTTGTATGCTTGGAGTGTCACCGATGACCTCCGGCGGGAGCGGATCGAATCCGGCGCTTATCAAATCGAGTTTTGTGTACACAATGAGACGCGGCTTTCTCATCAAGTCATGCCCATAGGACTCAAGCTCCGTGAGCAGAACGCGATAGTCTGCTTTCAGGTCCGGAGAATTCGCGTCCAGCAAAATGGCTAAAATGCTTGTCCGCTCGATGTGCTTCAGAAATCGGATCCCAAGCCCTTTGCCGTCGTGAGCACCTTCGATCAGACCGGGAATGTCGGCGGCCGCAAAGCTTCTACCGTCACCCACCTTGACGATGCCCAGAGAAGGTGATAGCGTTGTGAAAGGATAGTCCGCAATCTTGGGACGAGCGGCAGAAATACGCGAGAGCAAAGTAGATTTGCCGGCGTTGGGCAAGCCCACCAGGCCGACCTCAGCCAAGAGCTTCAATTCGAGACTGATGTTCTTCTCTTCCCCCTTGCCGCCCACTTCCCATTCGCGCGGTGCGCGATTGGTGGGCGTCGCGTAGAAAGCGTTTCCGTGTCCGCCCCTGCCGCCCCGTGCGATTACCGCCCGCTGGCCTTCATGGGTCAAATCGACCAGAACATCACCGGTTTTTTCATCCGCGACGACCGTGCCTATGGGCAGGCGGATGACCACGTCTTCACCGCTTTTGCCGGTCTTGTTGTCGCCTAACCCGTGTTGGCCTCGTGGTGCGATGTATCTTTTGACATAGCGAAAATCCAACAGCGTGCGGATATGACGATCGGCCACAACCACGATATCGCCGCCGTTCCCGCCATCCCCGCCGCTGGGACCGCCTTTGGGCACAAATTTTTCGCGTCGAAAAGCAACACAGCCGCTGCCGCCATCGCCAGCCTTGACGTATATGGAGGCGCTATCGATGAACATTTCAGCCCACTACTTTCTATTGACCACGGGGATAGTGTGACGAGAGGAAACATGGGAAGCCAGTCATCTCCGCCTTACCCGGCGCCGGCCAGACTATCCTTCACTTGAAGACCACCAGCACAAAAGCACGGCCCTGGTACCGGTCAAATCAATAAATGGGAATTGTGGCCATTCCCATTCATCATGAACCCGCAGCAACATACCGCCCTTCTATCAGAAGCTCACCCGTGCAGTTTGGCGAGATTCGCTCGTTTTTCCTTCGAGTCGAGACCCAGCTTTTTCAAAATCCGGCGCAAGCCAAACCAACCAATCTTCGTGTTCCCATATTGAGGTGTATGCAAAGTGCGGGCAATTTGAATCGTGCTCGCTTCAGGATTGGCTGCGATAACCTTGCGCACTTTTTCTTCCAACGAATCGCCGCGTTCCAATTTTTGCGGTTTTTCCCTTTTGACCGATTGGACGGCTTCTGCTGCCTGAACAGTCTTTTGCCCCAGATTTCCGGCTTCGACTTCCACGAGTTCCGGTTCCTGCGCCTTCGAAGGCAAGGTCCGTTCAAAATCCCTCACAGCCTCTTCAATGGTATCAAAAGCTTTCAAAATGAAGTGGAATTCCAAAAGCTCAAACACCTCGTACACTTCCGGAATCATCCGCACCAGTTTTAGATCCCCGCCCTTTTCGCGAATGCCCTTGATCTCGCTGATGAAAATTCCCCAGCCGGCGCTGCTCACATAGTCTACGTTGCCCAAATCGATGATGATATTATGCGAACCGGATTTCAACAGAGTGTTGAGCGCATGCTCCAACTCCGATGAGGTGGTGGTGTCAATGTACCCACCAACTTTGATAACTGAAATGCTATTTCTCGTACCCGTTTTTTCCACAGATAACTGAATGCCTTCCATTTTTTGATCTCCGTGAGCAATCTCAACATACCCAAAGTCAAAAGCAGGTCGTCACGGTTCTCAGCATCACATTATTTCACTGCCCCGTAACAACACTCTGCCCCACCTTATGTCTTTATGTTGGAAACAAATCTTAGGTTCCTGCAGTCGAAAGGTCAAATAACATGCTTTGTTCTCGGACTCGTCCAAGCTACTTGCAAACCCGCCCAATATAGCGGATAATCTACAAAATGTCAATGAAAAATATTGTCGCTTTCCGCAATATTACAATAGACTTTAAGCTCGACATCGGGGCCTGCTTGAATACAGGAAACCAATGACGTCAAGCTGCATTTTACGGCGCCGAAGGAGCGACCGATTTGCCCATGACGCCGCCCAAGCGTCCATTTCTTCGTCCCGCCTGCTCTTTATGGTTGACCTCGGTCTGCAGAGGCTCAAGCTTGTTCGAGGAAACGCTTGGCCCGGTTGATACTGTCCCGGATGTCCTTTCGTTCCGGGGAGATTCCCAGAAGCTTCTCCCATTGATGGACCGCGCGATGCAAATCCCCTTGATTTGCATAGACGACGCCCAGATTTTCATAGGCGTCCACGCTGCGCGGATCGAGCCTGATGACTTTTTCGTACTCTATGGCCGCCTCTTGATATCTTTGTGCGCGAAAGTACGCATTCCCCAATAGCACGTGGATTTTGCAGTCATCGGGATAATGACGGGCAAGCTCTATGGCCTCATTGATTGCCGCGGTAAAATTCTCGGATTCGTAGAGCTTGATGGCGTTGGCCATTCCCGCCTCTTTGACCATGCTTTCTTTGTCGTGGATCATGCTTGATCCTTGATGAGCCGATGCGTAACCAAGCTTGTTGTGTTCCTTGGCGTCAAAAGGATCCGTAATCTCGTCGTCGATCAGCAGGTCAAAGTCGCCCGTGTTTTCCCCGGAAGTCAGTGATTCTTCGCTAAGGGTTTCCATGAGCTCATCGAAAGAGAGTCTGTGTTTTTCCGCAGCTTCCGGACCGTTATTGCCATCGGCGGCAACATAGCTTTCCCGAATGTCCCAGGTTATCCGCTCCGGCAAAAGTACGGCAAAATCATCCTCCTGTGGCAGATCATTTTTCTCGTTCTGCGTCAGTTTCTCTGCTACGACTCTGTTCAACTCCCCTTCCGGCGTAATCAACCCAAATTCTTCCTCGATCTCCAACAACTCATCGAAACCGTCGGTAAGGGCGGGTTCTTCCAGCGCGGACCGCGTCGTTTCTTCTTCCGAGACGATTTCAACGTCTTCGACCTCTTGCTGGGCGAATTCCTCTGCGGCTTGTGGTTGCGGCACATCAATGCCGATTCCAGCCTCAAGCACGGCCGCAACGTCCACCTCGTCCTGATCGGCCGCATCGAGCAGTCGTACATCAGGAGGTATATCCAAATCCGCGACTTGCTCCTCCTCGCTAAGGGGGGCCGGTACTTCCGCCAGGCCCTCTTCCGGCGTCGGCAAAGTCAGGTCATCATCACCCGCATAATCAAAATCAAAATAGGCCTCGACTTGAGCATCCGATTCATCGGTCTCCGGTTCTGCCTCAAGCCCGACCACTTGCTCCGGCTCTGCCGTTACAACTTCTTCACCAGGGATCGGCTCTACCATTAGGCTGGTAATCGCCTCTGCTTCGCTTTCCTCTTCGGTATAGTTTTCCGGTTCTGGGTTCGAGGCGTATTCGAATTGCAGCAGGTCCTCGGCCCCGGTTGCCTCTTGTTCTGTGTCGGTCAGGTCCGGAGGCTGAAGAACCTCTTCTTCTGCCGGCAGAGTCTTTCTTCTGTCCAGCAAATCCTCGATCGGACTGGTCAATAACTCGTCCACGCCAATGTTAAGAATGTCGTGCGGTTCAGCTTCGATGTCGCTGATTTCCGTTTCTGCCTGCGTCGTCGGGACCGGTGCTGGCTCCAAGCTCGCTTTTTCTTCGGGCAATCCCGCTTTGGAAATGGTTTCTGATACCTCCTCTTTGCCAACGGGAACCGCTGTTTTCCTGGCCGGCAGGGTCTCCTCTTCCTCCACCTCAGGCTCCGGCTCAAAGCCGGAGCGCTTGATCACCACCTGGCCGTCCAAGGTCAGCATCGGCGTTCCGGGCGGCTTGATCCGGCGCTTCTTGCCGCCGCGGCTGATAAAGGCTTCCCGCAGCTCCTTGGTGTTGAGCCTGGCCTGCACCAGCTCTTCATAAATCTTATTCGCCGCAATTTGGGTGTAAGCATACCGCTCGGTATTCAGTTCCTCACTAATGCGCTTGGCGCCGTATTCAGGGAACCGGCGAATGACGTCATAGATTTTGGTTTTCTCTTCGATGCTGAGATGTTTCGCCTCCACCGCCTCCACGTCGCCGGCGATTTCATAGGCCTCCACTCCTTCCTTGGCAAAAACCTCTTTATATTTGCTATAGGCATACGGAGTAAGACCGGCAAGCCCGCACGCTTCCCGGATTGACTTGCCTCCTTTTATGAATGAGTACGCCTTTTTTGCCCTCTCCAGCTCGATCTTTTCAGCAGAAGTCTTTTCCGAGATGGCGACCAGCGTTATGTCATCGTTTTGCGGATTACCCTCGGTGAAGGAAAGCAGTTCCTTTTGCAGCTCTTCGGCGAATCCCTTTGCCCGCAATCGGCCGTGGCTGCGAATAACATTCAAGAACCTTTCTTCACCGAACAAGTGGCGTTTTCGATTCATCGCTTCCGTCACTCCGTCCGTGTACATGATGAGAATGTCACCCTCGGCCAGAGCAAGCGAGTCGGATTGGATCGAGTTTTTGAATAGATCTTTTTCGGGTAAAGATATTCCTATCGGGAAGCCGCGCGGATTGAGATAGTAGGTCTTGTTGGTGCTGGCGCGATAGAGGATCATCGGATTATGGCCGGCGCTAGCAAAATTCAGCCGTCTGCGCTTGGAGTCGATGATGACATAAAACAGGGTGACGAACATGCCCTTCTTCATGTCATTCACAACAAAATCATTGACGCGCGACAGAACTTCGGCTGCGTCCTTCAGTCCGCGAGCCTCCGTGCGCAGAGCGGTGCGAATCATCGTCATGACCAATGATCCGGGGACTCCTTTGCCGGAGACATCCGCAACCACGATTCCCAGCGTGTCTTTGTCCACCTCGACGAAATCATAATAATCGCCGCCCACTTCTTTGGCGGCGGCGTAGTAAGAGGCGATCTCATAGCCTTCGATCTCAGGAAATTCGTTGGGAAGTAGCGTCTGTTGAATTTCCTGAGCAACCTGCATTTCTTTCTGCAGCCGCTCTTGCTCAGCCAAATTGACTTGAGACTCGCGCAGCTTTTGCGTGATGTCGCTAAAAGCCTGTGCAATCTCTCCCACTTCGGTGGTGGCGTCGATGTCCATTTCTTCTGCCACGCCCGGCTGGCCGAGCATCTTGACCCATTCCGAAAGCCGGCGGAACGGATTCATGACGATATAGATTAGGAGAAACAAACCCGCCGCCACAAGGGCCCAAATCAACAAGGCCAAATTGAGGTCGTTGAGTCGCGCTTTGGCAATTTCTTTGCTGATTTGTTCATCATTGATGTGAAAGTGAATGCTGCAGAGCAATCGGTTCTTAGAGTCCACCACCGGCCAAATGATGTCGAGCACTTTTTCGCCGGAGCTTAGATCGTAGCGATAGATGTCTTTTCGTACCTCCTCAGTGGCTTTCGGCATAGTAAATGTTTCCAGAAGCTGAGTATCTTTAGCGCTCGCCAAGATGCCTCCACTATTGTCCACAACAAAGGCATTGAAAAGTATGTCACGATACTCGGTGTTTTTCAGTGCAGCAATGGGCTGTCCGGCGGCGTCGATGGCATGCAAATCAAAGCTTCCCCCCCCTGGCTGGAGAAGCTGTTCGCGCACCTCTTGCGGAAAGTCCGGCTGCTCGATGTTGCCGGCTATCTCGCGCGCCAATAGAGAACAAGCGCTACGACCGCGATCAATATAATCGGACAAAATGCGGTCATCTTGGCGGAAGTAAAAAAAAGAATAGACCAAGAGTATAATAAACGAAACGGCGGCCATCGACACCACCCAATAGCGGGCCTTGAGGGTCATCGGAATGCTGGGAACAGAAATCTTCCTGTGCCGCGCCACGTCCCGGTTCTTGATCATCCATAGCTCATTCCCCTCTTCGGTCTTGCGATAGTCGATGCCATCCAGCAAGCGGCGCATAATGAATATGCCCAAGCCGCCCTTTTTGCCGATCTCGACGTATCGTTGTAAATCGGGGTCGCTCACTTGCCGTGGGTCAAAATACTTCCCTTGATCGACCAAGACGATCGTCAAGCTATTTTTCTTGACGATGGAGCGGATAGTGATATCGCCTTCCCAGTCCCGGTAAGCGTGCTTGATGATGTTGGTCGCCGCCTCGTCGATGGACAGCTTGAAGGCGTTGATCACCCGTTCGGAAAACCCGTGCCGGTGCCCTACTTTGGTAACAAAATCGCGCAGCTCGCCGAGATAGTCGATCTTGGCGGGAACTTTGAGCTGTTCCTTTACCACATGCCTAAACAATGCGCACTCTTCCTTAATCTTCTTTGCTATTGGCCGGGCTCAGCCGCTGTCTCTGTTCGTTGGCAGTATCCAGAGCCCGCAAAATGGTCTTATTCAACGGTTGTAGTTTCCTCGCCTCCTCGAAAAAGCGCACGGCTTCATCGTATTGTGCAGCCCGGTAGGCCTTGAGCCCCGCTGCATATAATTCCTTGACGTTGTCCGGCATGGCCATTTCTCTTGCATTGGCGCGGACATTGGCCTCTTCAAACTTTCTCTTTAATGCTTGATTGTTAGGCTGCAAGCGCATGGCGTCTTTATAGAGCTCGGCGGCGGCGGCCCAGTTCAGGCTACGCTCATAGTTAAGGCCGCGACGGTACAACTCTTCAAAATTCAGCCGGCTTTCCAATTGCGAGAGCTGACTGGAGATGTAGGTTTCGTACTGGCTGTTACCGATGGCCAATTGCCTAGCCTTGCTGTAATTGCCTATGGCATCGACGATACGCCCTTCCTGTGACATACGATAGGCAGTTTGCATCAATTTATCAAGCTTTAATTTCAAATCCGTTTCGGCTTTGCTGCGTAAGTCCTTCAAGAGGCCGCTGCTCGGATCGATCTCTAATCCGCGGTCACACTCGGCGATGGCGTTGGGAAAATCTTCCGAGCCGAATGCCGCCAAGGCCTTCTGATAGTGCTCGTCGACCAATTGCTGCCGGCGCCTTAACCTTGCCTCTTCTTCGCTACGCTTCAGAGCTTCCGCCTCTTCCCGCCGGCGCTGTTCATCGATGGATTTATTGATCTGATCCGCCAAGGCGCGCGCTTCGGCCAATTCCGGATCGTTGCCGGTTTCATCGTATGCCAGCGCTTTGTTGATGGCCACCGAGGCGTGAACATAGTCGCCATTGGCAAAATGCATTTTGGCTTTGGAAAGACCACTGAGGATGGCCTCATTGCGATCCAACTGCCGCTGGTGCATGACTTCTTCCTCAATTCTTCTTAGCTCGCGCTCACGGTACTCGGCCAGCTTTTGTTCCCGATCCTTGCCCACGTTGAACACCAAGGAAATGCGATGGCTGCTGCCCAACAAGGAATCCCAGCCGTTCCAATAGGAGTAATCCAGTTGCAAGCCAGCCAGCTTGGCTCCGGCGCCGTAAGTGGGATGGCCGTCATAGTAGCCAAGCCGCAACATGGCGTTCTGTTGAAAACTGTACTCGACGCCCAGGTGATAGGTCTCCCGATTCCTCTCGTTGCTGTCAATTTCTAAGGAGACGGTAACATGGTTGGCCCGCTCACCAAAAACTACCTGTTTGGAGAGTCCCAAGCGCAAATTGCGCGGAGTGGTATCGCGCTCTTCGACCGCTCGTATGGAGCGCTTGAGAGCGTTCTGCAGGTTGAAGCCGACCGAGATGTCGTTGAGATAACGAACCGGGATTTGCGGAGTAAATAGGAATCCAACATCGGCACCAAATGCCGATTCATTGAGGCTGCCGGTGACTTCGCCGCCCGCAACCGGATAATTGGGAAGAACCAAGCGCTCGACTTTCAAAGTCGTGCCAAAGGACAGCCAATCCAGCACCCTGAGCCCATAGCCGAACAAAAAGAGCGTTCTGCCATAATTCGTCGTTCCTAACAGCGTGGGATCAAGATCGCGGGTTTCCACGTCGCCGGTGGACAAACGCAAAATTCCTGCAGCAAATGTGCCGGTGAAAAGCGTGGGATGTACGTAGGCCAAATAGTTGTATTGAGTGCCGGCCGCCAAATTGCTATAGTACAAGCCCAGGCTCATCTGTGGCACGCTTTCCAATGCCGCAGGATTCCAGTAAAGCGCAAACGGGTCTTTGGTGACCGATACATAAGCGCCGCCCATGGACATGGCATTGGCTCCGACGGGAAAGTCAAAGATGTCGTTGACTCCGCCGCTCTGATCCCAGCTATTGCTGCTTTGGGAAAGAGCCGCTCCTGCCGTTAGCAGGACGAACAGCCACACAAGGGAAGAAAACTTTATTCTATTAGCTTTCACAGAATTTCAAACTGTCTTCCTATTTGAGGTGGTACTTCGATCTATTTGACCACAGCAATTTTGGTCATGGCCGTCTCGCCGTATTCTGTGGTGATGTACGCCAAGTATACACCATTCATCACCCGCACACCGCGCCCGTTCGTACCGTCCCACCATATCTGTTTTTCATGGATGCCCTGGCTGGTTTGCAATGGGTGGCTGGCCTTATTGTATGACCAGGCGCGCACCAAATCTCCGGTCAGTGTGAAGATTTTGATCTCCACGTCGCTCGGCTGCTTGAGATAGTACAGGAACCAGGTGAGGTCATAAGGAGCTGCCTTGCCAAACGGATTCGGATAGTTGCAAAAGGATTGTTTCAGGTCCTCCTCGACTAAGACGGAATTTGAAGAAACAAAGCTCAGGGGGCCTACTTTCTGGCCGGTGGAATCGCTCACTACTAGCGGCTGGCCGGACAGGGCATCGCTGGCGATAAAGTGCGAGGAGGAATCGATGGACACCAGAAACTCCAACTGTCGGATAGAGCTGGCAATATCCACCACGATGTCGAAAGAATCCGGCCGGCTGCCGACCACGGTAAAAGTATCTTGCGTTTGCGCGGTAAAATCCAAATAGACCTGATTGGAAGCGCCGAATTCGGAGGTTTGCGCCAGCACGCGGCCATAATCCGAATGGCGTACCGCCGCCAGTCGCGCCAACGCCGAGGCCGCAGAAACGGCTTCGCCTTTTTTCGTCCGCAGCGACAGCTTGAGTCCCTTCAAGATCGATTCGGTTCCCGAAGCAAGATCCTTGTTGCGCAGCTCGATTCCGAGCATTGGAATATTGGTACCGCCTTTGAGAATAGCGGAGCCATTGCGCACCGAATAAGTCCGGGCAAGCAGCATACCCGCCTCCGGTGAGACCAACACCTGCGCGGTAGAATCAAGCACCACCGCGTCGGTTTTGGCGTATATGTCTTGTGGCGCCTTGAGCAGCTTGAATAAGATGGTGTCTTGCCTACCGGGAACATAGGTCTTGGGGGCCGTAATTGTCCACCGAATGGAGGATGCTGCGCCGGTCTTGATCAACGAGTCCTCGGTAGTGTAAGCGGGATCTGGCAACTGTATTTGCACTCGATAGTTTCCCTCCCATCCGGCTTCACCCAGGTTATCCAGAGAGGCGGTCACCTTAAACTGGCTGCCGATGCGTACGCTGCCGCTGCTAATTTGTGCTTCCTCATCCAGAAAGGCGTTCATTCTAATTTGCGTGCGCTCCACGGTCTGCAGATTCAGATAAAATTCACTGCTCTTGACTTCTGCAAATCTCTCCGAATTCGCGTCATGGGGCACATTAATAAGCTTAAAGGTAAATGTGGACAATTCTGCCGGCGCATCGTTCGGAGCTAATAATTGCCAGGTCGGCGCGACCTCAACCCTTTTGCTAATCTGCACCGGATCGCTCAGCAGCGTGTAGCCCGCAGCGTGGGTCAATAGCACTCCAAAACTATCCGCTGTAATGAATGGAGCGCCCTCATGAATGATGCGGGCAGATAGCGCAAACTGCTGGCCTGTGGAAAGGAACGAGGTCAGCTCTTGCGGTGCAGAAATCCTTGGACTCAACGAGAAGACGGTTTTCGGTTGCGTCCAAACCTGCAACTTTTCCGATTCTGCGTTGATCTCCAATCCTGAGGACTGATCACTGCCTCTCACCGTCACCCATAGCGTATCCGGCCCGCTCTGCAAATTGGGAGCTTGAATATTGCGCCAGGTGATGGTGTTCTGCGTCTCGGTCATCCTAATCTGAGCTTCGGTTACTACAAATGCGCCGGAAGAGCTATGAATTTCCGCGACTTTTCCTTCCTTCACACGGGTGGAGTTGATGGTAGCGGAGACATCAAAGAACTGCTGAGTCGATAAGGTATCATCCTGTGCGCCAGTAGGATTGCTCAGCCACACCCTACTGATTTCGATCCATCCAATAGGATCGGTGCGCGTCAACAGCTCAAGCTCCTGAATGGTCATCGCGGCATCCGAGTTGGTGTTTTCATCTTTTGGGGCCTGAGTGATTTTCACGCGGATGGGCGTCGCTGCGCTGATCGCTTGATCGGAGGCAATGACTTTCCATTCGACCGAGGAATCGACTTGAAACTCTTTTTCTTCCGCGTTGAACGGCTCCGGGGCCAGCTTAAGGCCGCTCTCCAAGAGAAAGATTCTCACCTTGCCAACGCCGTTTACCCCCGCATTGCCGGTGTTTTTGATCCGGGTGCGCAAAGTGGCCGTTTGCCCAAGCGAAAAAACCGCCACAGTGTCTTGCATGACGCTAACCGGAGAAGAAACGGTCAACTCTTGCAAAGAGAGGCTCGCTCGGCTCACCACTCGATTGATGGTGATCTGCCGAGAGGCCGTCTTGAGGCCCTCATCCGAAAGTCCCTCAGCTCTGACGATGAAATGATGCGGATCGGAAACAGCGAAAGCCGGGGCGCGGAGCCTCCATCGCACGGTCGCCGTATCGGCAGGTCCGCTAATGAGGATCTCCTGCGGTGTCCTGAATTCGTACGCCGCACTGCCTGCTAACAAAGGCAGTTCCAGCCTCGCTTTTCGATTCACCAAGTTTTGCGTCGCTGTAATCAGAGCGCTGAAAGTTACATCTTGGTCGGTGGAGATAACACTGTCCTTCGCGCCGTCCGGCCCTGCTATGATAAGAGACTGAACGCTTACCTGAGAGCTTAGAGTCGTCACAATGAGTGAGTCGCTCCAATTATGAATCCGGGCTGGGATTCCGGCGTTGCGGTCCTTCGGGGCCGTTTTGATTTCACCATGGATGGCATCGGCAATGGAGTTGTCTTTCGGAGCCCTGAGTTGATATTCTATGTCCCGGATTTCTTCCAGATCGACCAAGTCGAACGGCATGTCCACGGCGTCTGTCGTCCATCCCGTGTCCGCCAAAACAGAATAGCCCGTGGGTGGCGTCAGCGAGACGACTCCATCCTCGACTTGCGCCGAACCCAGATTCTTCACTCTCGCCGTGACGGTAAATTCCTGACCGCTGGTCAAAATGCTGTCCGGCTCGGATTTTAATTGCAGACTAAACTCGAGATTGGCCGGCTTTTGGATACGAACGACTGCTAAGGAATCGAGCGGCTTGCGTATCTGCGCCGGAACCGTATCCCCGACTGCCTTCGCCGTGAGAATCTCGGCAAAAAAGGTCTCTTTCTTCTCCTTTGCGGATGGGTTCCAGGTAGAATCTGCCACGAGGGCGAACCGAACAGGGTGCGGAGTGTCTTTTGGAATGTGTGGAATGGAAGCCAGCAGCGAATCCTTGATCGTTCCGCCATCCGAGCGCAATACAACCTTAACAGAATCCACACCCTCCAACTGCCCGGTTTGAAGCACCACAGCGATCTTGAAGTTTTGTCCGCGATTGACCAGACCGTTACCGTCCTTGTCCAGAAGTAACGAATCGACCCTCGTTTGGTTGATGGTCACAAAGGCCGACGAGATAACCAGGATATGATTGGTCCCTTCTGCTGTAAGCGCCGTGCTCTGCGGCCCCATGTTCATATCAAAAGCTTGCAGATGCACCTTGATTTGGGTGTTGCCGGCCATGTCACCGGTCTGAGTGACGACGTAGCTCAAAGTGTCCGTCCGGCCTCCTTGGAGAATCATGTCGCCGGCGATTTCCAGGCCTTCCGGCTTGCGCAGCTTATAGGTTTCATCAATCGTTTGCGTGCTCACGTTGGTAAAGGTAACGTTCTCGGCCGCAATGCCGGTGAATTGCAGGTCCGCAGCCCCGGTGTTGGCCACTACGACTCTGATGTACCAAGGATCCCGGCTGCCGGCTCTAACTTCCCTATTCACTGCCGATACCAAAACATCCTTGATGCTCAGTGAAGCCCCGGCCTCCAAGATGGCATAGGTGGAATCCAGACCCCCAGCCAACTCTATATGTGCGTTCTTTTTGCTGTTGATGCCAATGGCGTGCTCTATGGCCGATTTGAAGCCGACGGTATCCGCTGTACCCCCAGAGGTCACAGCAAAGACCACCCGTTCCGTGTCATTCTTGGCAATCGTGCCCGGAATGGACAACACTGTCTGCTCGATGCGGCCCAGGCTATCCGGGGTTGCATCGAGGCTGACTTTTACCTCCTTCGCCTCTTCGGAGCCGAAATTGGCCACCTCAACGGCGACGTTGTAGCTTTGGCCGAAGCTCACGTGCTTTTCCGAATTCAAGGCCAAATTGGTGGTTCCGACAATTTGCAGACTGGCCGGATTGTAAATAGTAATGGTGGCTGTGGAATCCAAGGCGCGCCGTCGCAGCGCAGAAGAGCCATCCTCGCCAAGAGCTTCCAAAATCTGAGTGGTAATGACCTCGCCCTGCAGATTTTCGGCATTGTGAGCGCGTAGTCTGAACAGAGTAGGAGGATCGCTGTATTTGCCGATTTTCAAGTTTTCGATCACTGCCACCGAATCGCTCAGGAACGTCGAAGAGGGAGCGTTCAATTCGATCCTTACGCTTCTGAGCTCCTGACCGCCTTCATTCTTAACTCTGACGTTCACCGTAAAATCCTGCCCGGTATTGACGTGAGCAATACTGTCAGAGTCCACATAAAAACTGTCGGGATCGATAAACGTTTGGGCAATTCGTACCGCTGCACTGGTGGCTACCACAATCGTAGTTGATTTTGTCTGAGAAATGGCCCGCCCATCGTTGCCGTCTCTCGCCCGGATTCTGGCGGTGATGGTTGCCTCGCCGCCTTCCGGCCCGGTAATATCCACCGTGTAGGTTAGGGTATCGACCTCGCCGGCCATAAGTAAAAGCTCATCGCCCGTCAGAGTCGGGGCCCGAAAAACATAAGCAGGCTTATTCACGCTGATGTCGGTGCTGTCCGGCTTTACCAACTCCAGAGTGCTTTCCCCCTCATTGGCTACAACCACGTAAATGTACCAGTCGGTAACGCCGCCGGTCGGAACCGTCCCCTCGA
>DYKH01000004.1:54908-100485 GCA_020722685.1 Caldithrix sp.
ACAACCACGTAAATGTACCAGTCGGTAACGCCGCCGGTCGGAACCGTCCCCTCGATGGAAGTTTTTACCTCTCTGATCACCAAATTACCTGGACTCTGGACTTTGACGGTGCGTGTCGTGTCACTCGCTTGAAAAGCGCGGAGTGTCATCACCGGCTTGCCGGTATTCTGCGATCGAGAGTTGACGATTTGCGCATAAAAGGTTTCTCTTACCGGGTTGGCGGGAGCCTTCACCAGCACCCCGTGTCGCATCCATTTCGATTGATTCGCTCTCAAAGTATCGATAGTGGCAGTGAACCCGTTAGGGAACGTAGAAAGTCCCTGCGGCGAGTAAATGCGAACCGTCGCCTGGCTAACTTGTTCTTGGCTGCCGGCGCCGACGTTCGCCACCCGCGCAAGGATATAGAATTCTTGATTCGTATTGACCAAGGTATCGTAGGGAACATCCACTCGCAGGCTGTCGATACGTATCTGTGCTGGATCTTGGATAGTGATGGTGCTGGCGCCCGTGGTCTCGGTCAACACTCTGTCGCTATTGATCTCTACGGCGGTAATTTGGGGAGCAATCGTACAGGGTCCTGCGGTTACCAAAGTATCAACAGCTTGAATGGTAAAAATCAGACTGTCAGCAGCATTCGGGAGCAAGTCCAAGCCACCGCTCCCTGCCAAAACAGAGGGCGGCGTCACTTGAAAGTGCACCTTGCCTTTGGTAAAGTCAAGCTGGGTTTTGCTACTATCCGTTGCCAAACGAAGGGTGCTGCCGCCCTCGTTCCTAAGATGGACTGCTACGTTCCACGGCGCATCCTGTCCGCGCGTCACCGAGTTTTGGCTGGAGTGAAGCTTGACCACCCGCAATTGCGCCGGCGACTGCACCGCCAGTGACGCGGACGTCTGGCCCGAGGGATGCCGCGATGTCTGGGTCGAATCGGTGGTAAAAATGGTACCGCGAACGCTAACCTGACCATACGGGACTGTAGCGTCCACAGAGTCGACCCGAACGCGCAGCACATTCGAGGAGCCGCTGCGCACGTAGAAGCTGCCGCCGACCAAGGTATCCGGAATCACGACGACAAATTTGTTCGACACATCAATCGTGTTGGAAAAGAATGCCACCTTTGCGCTGTCCAACCGCAGGCTGCTGGCACCGTTGTTGGTCAAGCCGATGTGGATATGCCACGGTTTTATCTGCGGTGCAGTGACAGCGGAAACGTCGAAGGTGAGAGAGCTAATCGTCAACTCGCCCGGAGTTCCGACCGTCACGGGGCTGGAGGTCAGGGTCAGGGTCAAAGCATAAGGATTTCCGTTTTCCGATCCTGAAATGACGACTCGCGGCAAAAAGCTGCCGGTGTTAAAATTCGTAGGAATGTCCTTGGCGCGAAAATACAAGGTGGTAGTGCTATTGCCGGGCACGCTGACGCCGAGGGCCGGATCCAGAGTGGTGGAAAAAGTCCTGATCCCGTCACTAAACTCGAACTTGGTTTGATCGGCGTCCAGCTCCAAAGTGGATTGACCCGCGTTGTTCACAGCAATTTGAAAGCTGACGAATTGCTGCGGCGAAACATTGCCGGGATTGAGGCTTGCAGGGACGTAGGAAATAGAGGCTTTTGTTTGCACCGTCACCGAATCGGCAATGCCCGGCTCACTAAAATCCTCGTAGCTCAGGTTTCGATTCAGCTCAGTGACCCGCACATTTGCAAACACACCTAACTTGCCTAGAGCCGCGCCCATGGCGGTTGCAGGAAAAATGAGACTATCCTTTGCTCCGCCGGCCAAAATGTTTCCGCCGCTTCCCGCCAGAGAGGTCGGCTTACTGAAAGTATAATCAGTTTGCGGAACGCCGCGGAGCAACCTCAGCCAGGTGTTTTCGGAGGCCAGATCGATAGCGACGTCGGCACCGCCTCCTTCATTGCTCACCTCCACGGCAGCCCACCAATTGGGCACCACGCCAGCCGTAACCGTCTCGCGGGAGGCCCTGACAGCCGTGATGCGGAAATTTGAAGGACTCTGCAAAGTAACCGTGGCCTTTGCTCCAGCCTGCGCAGCAATGTTCTTAGGCTGTGACGTGTTCAGAACGACATAATGAATTGCAGCATCCACGACGTTGGAGCCAAGGGTGGTACCGGTATGCTTGATGGTAAAGACCATCGTGTCCGCTTGCCCGCCTTTGAGATTGCTGCCCAGGTGTTTCAATTGCGCCGGTTTCTCGATCAAGAATCCTTGCGAATTGGAGAAGAACAAATCGCTTTGGTTGAAATCGATTTGCACTTCACTGCCGCCGTTGTTTCGCAGCGCCACCGCCACTTGCCAATGATAGCTGGTATCGCCGACGGTCGCCGTCGGTTGCGAGGGAAGGATTTTCTGAATGACCAGATCATCCGGCGTTTGCACTTCGATGCCGCTTTGAATATTGCTCGCTTCGGAGGTGGTGTACAGCCCGGTGGTGGTTTCTACCCTGCCCCACAAGTAGATGCTGCCTATTGCGTTGCCAACTTGGTTGATGATAAAGTCGATAAACTTGGTTTCCCCCTGATTGATATTGGTGCTGCCATCCGAGAAAGTGGTGGGCTGCTGAATGGCGTAGGTGGAGGTATAGTCATTGCCTCCGAATCTGAAGCGGATATACGTTTTGTTCGGCTCGAACGCCACGGTCAACGGGCTGCCGCCGGTGTTGCGCACGCCCATCCGCACCGTCCATGGAGCGGTTTGCCCCTGAGTGACGGTCGTTTGTGAAGGCGTCATTTCGGTGAGCACCAGCGCGGGATGCTCCCGACATTCAAAATTGGCGATCGGACTGACGACGGTAGTATCTTGCCCGATATTGGCGTCGTGGTAGGTAACCCGCTGTTGAATGCGGATGATCTCCAGCGGTGCATTATTAGCCGCCGTTATGTAATACTCCACATTCGATCTTGTTCCTCCTGTGATGGCGGCCGGATTGCTCGGCGCGGCGGTGGCGGTAAAATAACTGGAATAATCGGTCCCTTGGATGGAGGTAAAGACAAACTCGTTGGCGGCCAGCACGGCATCCGCCGATTCCAGCGGCAGCAAACCCAAATTGTTCTCCAGAGTAGTGGTAACCAGACCGGACAAACCCTGATCGACGCTGGCGGGGACGTTGAAGCTTTCATAAACCAGATTGGCCTTTTCCTGAACCCGCCAATTATCCTTGATGTCCGTCGAGGCGTCGCTGACCGTTTGACTGGCCGCCAGGGCGGTTACACTGCCGTCGATGGTCACGGTTCCCAAGTCGGCATCGGGAAGGACCTGTACATTGAAGCTCAGAACGGCTACCGGGCTATCGGTGGTGATGTTGGTAATGCCGTCGGTTCTCGTCACGATAAATTTCGAATCAAGATTGTTGCTGTTTTGGCGGAAATGCAATTGCGCCTGCACGTTGGTCAGGGTTTGATTACCGATGTTTTGCACCTCCATAGTCACTGGGATGTTGAGCTGCCGACGACTCACGTTCGCGACTGCACTATTCACCCGATTGATGACAATGGCGCTGACTTGAATAGGATTGCTGGTCTTGCTGACTCCTGAGGTAACGTCTTGCACGGTGATGGTCTGGGCGCCGCCGGTGCGCAAGGCAAAGCGGCTCCCGGCGTAGGAGACCTGACTTCGATTGGAAACGGTCGTGTCCGCCGGCAAGGTGGCCGAAGCGTCGATGCTGGAGAAACGCAAGGTGCCGGAATAGTCGGATTTCTCGTTGCCAAAGGCGTCTTTTGCAGTCACGACCACCGGAGAAGAAAACGTTACGCCACTGACGACGCTGGTGGGCAGACCCGTCATGTCGAATTGGGCCAAAGCGGCGGCTAATACCGTGATGGTCGGCGTGGTCACCGGCGTTATTCCGGCAGCGGTGCCTCGCAGGATAACGGGCTCCCGCTTGACCAAGGTCTGATAGGCGGTTCCCGTGCCGTTGACCACCGAAATATTGTTCAAGGTAGGCGGAAGGCCGTTAGGGGCCGGGTTGCCACCGGAGGCGGCGTCCACGACAATCGTACCCGAGGCCGGATTATTGAAGCTGTCCTTTACGTTGGTGGCTTGCAGGGGGAACTGCGTCCCGGCGGTTTGCGTGGCGCCAACTTGCAACTGAAAGGAAGCGATGGCTGCGCTTTTTACCTGCACCGGCAAGCTGCGCTGAGTGACAGTGCCGCTGACGGCCGTTATGGTCTGAGATCCGGCGGTGCGCAATTTAAAGTCCGAGCCGGCAAAAGTGTGGGCGCCGTTCTCGCTGCCGTTGAATTGAAAGGGATTGGTCGAATTAAAAGTCAGTTGGTACTGCGCCGACGAGGTGGTGAAATACAGCGGCCCGGCAAAGTCGGTCTTGACGTTCCGCCAGGCATCCAGCATCGTCACGGTTATCGGGCTGCTGAACGATAATCCGGCGGTCACCGTATCCGGCGGCGCGCTGACATCGATGGCGACAAAAGCACCCGGCAGCACGTTGACAACCACGGAATCCACGGCCACGCCACTCTCCGCTTTCAGGTTAACGCCGCTTTCCGCGCGATACAATTTTTGTTTCGCCTTGCCGCTGCCGTTCACCACTTCGATGTGGTTGAGCACGGGCAGGGTATGGCCGTCCGGGGCGACATGCGCACCGCCATCTGCGAACGAAAGCGCAATCAAGCCACTGGTGGGGTTGCCGCTGCTATCGCGGGCATTGGTGACAAAGACGGAGAAGGTATCGCCGGCAGCAGGGGTGAGCGTTCGTGCGCTCAAGTCAAAGCTGGCAATGTTGCCCGCCGAGACGACGATATTGTTGCTGGTCCTTGAGACCGCCAACGTTTTGACCTGAAAAGTTTGCTGGCCGGTGGTATTGAATTTGAAATGCCGTCCGGGGAACTTGTGTACGCCGCTGTCGGCCGCCGTAAAATGGTAAGTACTGTCGGTTAGGTTATAGCTAAAGACTGCAGCAGAATCGGTGCTGCTGGTGAACCAAACCGAATCGGCATAGTCCGTCTTGCGGTTCGCAAATGCGTCCTTTGCTTCCACCCTAACGCTATCCAAGCCGAAATCTTGTCCGGCCAAAACGGCAGGTGGATAGCCGCTCAGATCGAATTCGTAGAGCGTGCCGGGCGCCACAGAAAAGGCTGCTGGCTCCACGATCACGCTTCCGGCCGCGGCGCGTAAGGTTACCGACTTTTCTGCCTTGTATAAACGAATAGTATTTGCGCCTGCGCCGTTAGCCACGTTAATGTCTGGCAGAAACGGCAATGTTCCATCCGGAGCGGCATGGTTTTCACCGTCCGCAAAAGCCAACGTCACAGTGCCGTCGGTCAGATTGCCGGCAGCATCTCTGGCGTTTGAGATGGTTACCGTAATGGGCTGATTAACTTTTGGTGAGGCTCCGATAACAATGTCAAAAGTATCTATCGGTCCTTTAGTGACTTGTATAACCTCAGTAGTATCGGAACGAGTGCCGTCCGTGACCCTAATGGTTTGGGGGCCAGCAGTTCGAAGAATGAAGCCTGGCCCGGGAAATGAATGCGTGCCTTGATCAGTGGCTGCGACGAATCTATAGCCAGTCGGCAATTGAGCTGAGGGATCGCTGCTGACGAAATAAACGGAATCCCGATAGCCACCATAGATGTTTTTGTAGGCATCGTAAGCTGTTACACTAATAGAACTGATAAATGGAGTCCCTGCTTGCGTCGTGCTTGGCTCTCCTGAGATGCCAATCTTTTCACCTTTGCCAGTGTTGGATACTGTAAAGGCTCTTGTTCTCCGTGAAAAAGGTGGCACTACTCCAGCAGTGGCAGCCGCTCGTAATCGCACATCTTGTTCGGCTTTGTACAAAGTCTGCAAAGCGCTCCCTTGACCGTTTGTGACAACAATATCGTTAAATATCGGGGAAGTTCCATCAGGTGCAATACCTCCTTTAGAAGCAGCACTAACCTCCAGAATGCCTGACGAAAGTTTACCATTTGCATCGCGAGCCTCTATAACGCTAAAATAAAACGCTTGTCCTGCTTTTTGAGTACCCGGATGAGCACTATCTGGAAAAGCAAAACTCATGATCGGGCCCACGATGTCAAACGGCGAAGAATTTCCCCAATCAATGTCACCATCGGCATTTGTCAACGTGCGCACTTTCAGTCTAATATCAGTTGTCGGCGAGCTTGGATTAACAATTATGGCGAGATTTAAGCTCACGCTATCTTGATCTACTGGAACAGCATTGCCAGTGCCATCCCGCGCACAGGTGACGGTGTCCTCCCCTGTGGCTACAGCGGTGTCTATAGCGATCGAAGTGAATCCCCCATTCATGATCATAGTGTTCCCGGAAGAAGCGCTGACGACATTGCCCAGATCGAAGGTGGAAGGAAAGATAACTTGGATTTTGCCGTCTGGCGGAATTCCCCCACCTGAGTGGGAGGTTTTGAACTTGATCGTATAAAGCGTAGCAGCCCCAGCCGAATTGTTTTGCGGTTGAGCAACTACGTACGGCATCTCCTGAGCAATGAGCAAAGCAGGAGCCATTAAGACAAGAACAAAAACAGCTATTTTAAAGCCAATACTGCGCAAATTCATGCCTGCTACAAATGGATCACTTTACAATGCTTGCTTTCAGCTCTGCGATGCCGGAATTGAATTTCTTCTTCAACACCGGCGCATTGGCGCTGCGGATGATAATGCCAAACTCATAATTCGGGGCCATTTCTCGGGGATTGATGATGCTGGCGAGCAGCAGATCGACCGTACGGCCTTTGGGCACCACACTTCCCATGCCGCTCCGCTTCACTCTCACCGTATCATTCTTCACTGCGACGGAAAATCCGCCGTTGATGGCCCGCGAATCGGCCAAGACCGTTTTCGACAAGATAAAATAGGAAGGAAAAACGATATCGATTTCCGCGTTCGGCAGAAGGTCCTGCTCGGTGGTAAACATAAACTGGTAGGCGGCAGCAGTACGAGGAGTCGTCTGCGTGGCTTTTACGGAAATGATTTCCTGCGCCCAACCGGAACTCGCGCCCAATAGCAGGGCAAACAACAGCCAGGAATATGGAATGAGCTTGAGCCTCATAATGCGAATCTCACCATAGCAAGAGCTGAATAGCCAAACCAGAAGACCTGTGGGGTCTTGAAAACCTCACAGGTCTTCTGCTTTGAGCAAAAGTGTTTCAGGATTATTTGCCAATGTCCAAAAGCGAAACAAACTAAACTGAAAACCTTTATAATTGAAGCATTCTTCATGCTCACCGGTTAAGAGCAAACATTATACCATCCACTCTGCACATTTCCCTTCCACCGCGACGATGTTTGGCCTCTTCGCTTTAGATCAATGCTAGAAAATTTCCGAGGAGGGGCTTTAGCGACATGATGCACATTTCATAACAACCGAATGCCTAACGCTCTTTCCGTAGAATTGCTTTTGCCTAATCAGTCGGCTTCTTTTTCGAGGGTATAGGGGGACTTGCCACTTGCAGTTCAACATTCTCAGGGCCGATTTGGCGGAACGGTTCATTAATAGCTGATTAGCCCGGCTGCAACTTGGATTGAAATCGGCATCGGAAAACGGACGCCCATACCGGAAATTGAAGCCCATTGGGCAATTGCCATTTTGCCCTCCAAATTAACCAAATCAGTAATACCAGGTTGTAATCGTGCTCACAACCGTGTGGATTGTCGAGCTCCGACGCCGACACGCTGCACGGCACAAACTCGTGCCACGTTATTTCAGAATAGCTCGCAAAAGGATGAGGAAACCGCGGCTGTCGTTCTCCAACAGCTTGAGGCTTTTCTTCGCCTTTTCAAAGGCCGGATTGATTTTGATCGCCTCGCGGAACTCCTCGGTTGCTTTGATAAAGTAATGCCAGCCATTGATCAAATAGGCTGTTCCCAAACTCCGGCGCAGATCCGCATAGTGGGGATTCTGGGCGACGGTCTTTTCAATCGTCTTGATATAGTGTGTCAGAGTGCGATTATCCTTGCCAAGACCGGCAAACATGAACTTGAGATAGAACTCACCATCGGTCATGGCGTTCTTGGCCGCCTGAAAGGGAGGCTGGTACGCCTGTTCGAATTCAGCAATAGCCTCTTCCAGTTGCTTATTTCCCTCTAATTTCTCAAATCCCGCTTGCATGATATTACGCTGGTAATCTGCGGACAGGGCCATGGCGCGCCGCAGATGCTCCACCCCCTTTTTCACTCTTTCAATGGGCGGCTCCAGGTCGGACTGCCGCGGCGCTTTTGCAGCGCTCTGGATCAGACACAAGCCGAGGGTAAAGTGCGCTTCATGGTAAGAGTCGTTCAGCCGTATGGCTTTCCTGAACGAGGAAATCGCCAGCGCTGGCCGCTCCATGCGCCAATAGATCTTTCCCAATAACAGATGGATGTCCGGATAGTCCGGCGTGTGTTCGATGGCGACAAGTAAGTTTTCCAAGGCGTTCTGATAATCGCCCTTTTGAAAAAAAGCTCGCGACAGATTATAGAAACAGTCGTGCTGAGCCGAATCCAGCCTTAGAGCCAAGCCAAAATACTCGATGGCCTCTTCGTAAAATCCTTTTTCGAGAAACAGATTGGCCATTTTCTTGAGGGCAGCCGGTTGTCTGGAAACGCGAACCTTGTTTGCCACAAAGAACAACAATTCCAAGTCAGAAAGAACCAGATCGTGGAAATGCTGAACCTCCTCCCTCACCTGTGCCGCCGGCGCCTGAGCGTCAATACTGTTTTCACGTTTGTCAATGAGACGACCCCCATCAAAGACGCTCGCACTTACCCTGCGGTTTTCGGCAACATAGCTCGTTTGCAAATGCAGCTTGCGCTTGCCCACCCGAATATCACTGTTCAGCCCATAGTCGTCGGTCATGGATAATCGTGCTCGTGGTCAGTCTTTCTTCGTATCGTCCCCTTTTTTTGATTCCGGCCTGGGGGTGCTGGGGGACAAAGATTTGTTCTTGTAATCGGTCAAATAGAAACCCGATCCCTTGAAAATGAGACCGCTACCTCCATTGATCATCCGCTTCACTTGCTTCTTGGAACATTTAGGACAAATTTCGACAGGTTCCGCTTTGATACTCTGGAACTTTTCAAATGTATGCCCGCAGGAAGCACATCGGTATTCGTAGGTTGGCATTTGAACTTTACCTTATAAAAGAGACTTCAATCCATTCTCGATTCTATCCAAAGCTTTTTCCAAAACAACCATAGAAGTGGCAAACGACAAGCGCGCATGGGCATCCATACCAAAGGCCGATCCGGGAACGATGGCGACGCCGAAATCCTCCAGGAGATAGGCACACAAGTCGACCGAATTCCGGATGTGTTTGCCGTTCATGCTCCGACCATAATAGGACGACAAGTTGGGAAAAGCGTAAAAGGCGCCCTGAGGTAGGATGCATCGGACCTCGGGCATGGCATTCAGCCGCTGATGCACGTAATTGCGTCTTTCCGTGAAAGCGGCCCGCATCTCGGCAATGAACTGCTTCTGCCCCAGCATGGCCGTCAATGCGGCGCTCTGGGAAATGGAAGTCGGATTGGAGGTGCTGTGACCTTGATAATTCTTTACCGCCGCGGCAACGTCCTGATGCGCGGCCAAGAAGCCGATGCGCCAGCCGGTCATGGCAAAGGTTTTTGATACGCCGTTGACCAGCAGCAACTGATCGCGAATTTCCGCGAACTGCGCCAAACTGGTGAATCTGGCGTCGTCGAACACGATCTTGTCGTAAATCTCATCGGAGAGAACCATGATGCCGCTATCGCGGATGACGCTCGCAAGGGCGCTCAACTCCTCCTCACTGTAGACAGCGCCGGACGGATTACTGGGGCTATTCAGAATCAACAACCTGCTTCGGCTGGTGATGGCAGCTTTGAGTTGGGCGGCGGATATTTTCAAATTACTGCGCTCGTCCGTTTCCATATATTTGATGGTCGCGCCTGCCAGCTTGATTTGCTCCGGATAGCTCACCCAATAGGGCGCCGGCAACAATACCTCGTCGCCCGGATTGCAGACCGCCAAAATCCCCTGATAAACCGCGTGCTTGGCGCCGCAGGTGACGACGATCTGGGACGGCTGGTAGTCGGCTGCGTATTCCTCCTTCAGCCAGCGACAAATAGCCTCTCTCAGCTCTGCGGTTCCCTCCGCAGCGGTGTATTTGGTAAAGCCTCTTTGGATCGCCGAAATGGCCGCGTCTTTGATGTGTTGGGGAGTATCGAAATCCGGCTCGCCGGCGCCGAGAGCGACCACGTCTTTGCCCTCTCGTTTGAGCCGGGCCATCAGTCCGCTGAGCGCCACGGTCTGCGACTCGCTGATTTGTGACAAGCGCTGGGAAATTTGAACCATCTATTTCTCCAATAACGAACGCCTAACTCTGACAGGGTTCAGAACCCTGTCAGAGTGCTAATTTGCTCCGAATAACGCTAATATGCACTACCAAAGTTAGTCGGCTTTCAGACTGCAAATACAGGCGACGTTGACGATGTCGTCTACTTTGCAGCCGCGCGACAAGTCATTGGCGGGTTTGGCCAAGCCTTGGATGATCGGTCCAATGGCTTGCGCCCCCGCTAACCGCTCGGTGAGTTTATAACCGATGTTCCCGGCTTGCAGATCAGGAAAGATGAGCACGTTCGCTTTGCCGGCAACCCGACTTCCCGGCGCTTTCTTTTGCCCGACCGCTTCCACCAGCGCGGCATCGGCTTGCATCTCGCCATCCAGCGGCAAATCGGGATTCTTTCGTTGGGCGATCTGTACTGCCTGCTGCACCTTATCCACCAGTGCGTGCTTGGCGCTGCCCTTGGTGGAAAAAGAGAGCATCGCCACAATGGGGTCTTGGCCGGTGAGCTGTTTATGCGTGACGGCAGAGGTAAGGGCGATATCCGCCAATTGCTCAGCAGTGGGATCCGGAATGACCGCACAGTCCGCATAAGTGAGTACGCGCTCGTTCGGCAGCACCATCAAGAACGTGCTGGAGACGACGGAAAATCCGGGCGCAAGGCCGATGATCTGTATCCCCGCGCGGAGCACGTCGCCGGTGGTATTGGCGGCGCCGGCCACGCTGGCATCCGCCCGTCCTTGCCGTACCATCATGGCAGCATAAAAGAGCGGGTTTTGCATGGTCGCTTGTGCCGTGGCAAGATCCATCCCTTTGTTCTTGCGCAGCTCGTAATAAGCCTGTGCATACTCTGCCGCCTGGGCGTCCGTTTCCGGATCGACAATTTCAATGGCAGAAATATCCGCACCTGCCTTGGCGGCGGTTTCCATGACAACCGCTTTCTTGCCGACAAGGATCGGAACAACCAACCGTTGCTTCCGGCATATTTCTGCCGCTTTGACGACCCGCTCGTCGTCTCCTTCCGGAAATACTACCCGTCTGATCCTTTCTTTTGCCTTGGCTTGAATGCTTTCTAAAAGCGTCATGCGGTCCTCAGTTTTTCATAGAGTTTTTCTTCTACATGCGGCGGAACAAAGCAGCTTACCTGTCCGCCCAGACGAACCAGTTCCTTTACAATGCTGGAATTGAGATAGCTATACTTTTCATGCGGCATCAAAAAAACCGTGACGAGATTTTCATCCAGCTTGCGATTCATCAAGGCCATTTGAAATTCGTACTCAAAATCGGATACGGCGCGCAGTCCGCGAATCACCGCATTGGCGCCGCGCTTTCTCGCATACTCTACCAACAGGCCGTCGAAGCTTTCGACGCTGACCCGCGCCATGTTGATGACCGATTTTTCGATCATGGCCACCCGTTCCTGCTCGCTGAAAACCGGGTTCTTATGGATATTACGGGCGACGGCAACTACCACCTCGTCAAAAAGGGCGCTTGCCCGCCGGATAATATCGATGTGGCCATAGGTGATCGGATCAAAAGAGCCCGGATAAATCGCGATCTTTTTCTTCTCTGCCATCGGTCCTGCGGTAAAAGGTTATCTTGGTATCGCCGAGTTTTTTTGTCCGATCTATGTTAAAACCGGGTACGAGCGGATTCTCGATTCTGGAACTCGATTCCCAGATAATCGTGCCGTCCATACAGAGGAGATCGCTTTCTCGTATCATGGGCATCACCAGATGTAACTGCTCCGAATCGTACGGGGGATCGCAGAAAATATAGTCAAAGGCATTGTTAGTTTTTGCCGACCTCTTGAGAAAGGAGGCAGCACTCATTTGGTACGTTTCCGCCTCAGCGCCGAGCTTTTCCAAATTACTCTTCAAAATCGCCATGGCTTTTGGCGAGATATCGACAAAGGTCACTTGCATCGCGCCGCGACTCAAAGCCTCTATGCCAAAGCTGCCGGTGCCCGCATACAGGTCTAAAACTCTGCTCCGGCGTATGCCGTCACCGATACATGAAAAGACATACTCTCTCACCCGGTCAGCGGTGGGCCGCATCCAATTCCCCTTGGGGGTAAAAAGGCGCGCACCTTTGAATCGACCGGCGATGACTCTCATGGTGTTCCTAAAAAGAAAAACGCCTAGACCTCCTGGTAGCAAACTTCGAAAGGGAGTCAACAAGGCGTATGATGAATGTAAAAGGAGAATTGTGATTAAAATGTATCAACCTTTATACCCTGACTCCAACACCTACACCCACCTCTCATCCGACAGGTTGTTCAAAGCCTTGGCGGTAAACGGAAACTGTAAGAATCTTGCGACCTCACGGATTCCGGCTACGATATTCTTCCAAAGTAACCGCTCATGAGCAAGGACAACCTGCGAGACAAAGGCGATAACACCTATGGGAGCAACGGCCAGCCTCCGCATAATAACCAGGCGGCGGTGATCGAGGCGCGTCGATTCAAGCTGGCTGCAAGAGCTCCAAACGAAGCACCATGCTTGCCAATTGGGAATCGCCGGCTATGACGATTATCTTTGCCACTCTAAACTGAAGGCCGGTCTTGGCGATTCGATCAAGATACTCTTGGCATTGCGCCGGCGCACCGATCACTTTGACAAATACCGGCACCTTCGCAACTCCTCCGACGCTGATGCGGTCGCCAACGCTCAGCTCTACAAGCTTGGTCCCGGCTTGTCCGGACAATTCGGAAAGCTTGGCGCGCAAT
Organism: Caldithrix sp.; assembly: GCA_020722685.1. The sequence continues at coordinate 67,916 of DYKH01000004.1, forward strand.
TCGCCCGCGCCCATACGGGACCCGGTTCCAACTGCCGCTTCCTGTCCGACTACCGAAATATTTCCACTAATGAGAGTGCGCACACCGCCCGGAGCACCGGATGCCGGCGCGAAGGAAATGATACCCCCAAGCCGGTTCTTCAGCCGCGTTTGAAATTCTTCAGCGCTTGCGCGCGTGTTGGAAACGACTTCTGCGGAAAAAGAGGTTTCGTCCAGAATCAGAGTAGCCATTTTGACGTCCGCCGGCTTCGACTCTAATATGGCGCTCAGGTTCTGCGCGCAGGCCATCAACAAGGAAGAACCTGTTGCCGGCCTCGTTTCAGGCAAGGTCTCTGCCGCAGCCACCGGGCTGGTGCTATCGGCATCCTCAGTCGCTTTAGGGCTTTCTGCCTGAACTGCCGGAGTTTGTTGAGCCGCGACCGTATCGGCTTTCGTCCCCTCAAAAGGCGTGTCTGGTACAACGGTGACTTTTGGCGGCCTTTTGTAAAAATAGCCATAGTACACGGCGCCGCCAATGATGCCGAGGAAAGCAAAAATCAAGAGAAACGAGACAACAAACCTCTTGGCTTTTGGGGAGCCTCTCTCAAAGCCGCCGCTGTCCGGCAGCGGAAGGGACATATCAGCTTTTGGCAGGTCTATTTTCTCATCGTCCACCAAATGCAGCGCCGGCGATGGGATGATAGATTCATCCAAAAATGAATTCTTCTCTTGTCGCTCCCGTTGATCAGTCAATAAATTCATGTCGACCCCTCCTCCCGATTAACTCGCCAATTCGTTCGTTGGTCAGCAAGGCGTTCCGCCTATGTTTTAGTTTTTGTATTTGGATAGCCAACTGAAAAAACGGGTCATTTCGAGTCCGCCACAGGCGGACGAGAAATCTGGGAGCAACGACTCGGACAGTTCCGTAGAATCGGAAGTGATAGATTTCTCCCTGCGATCGGAATGACACGATTTGGTTCAGAGGACTGAACTCTTACAAATTTTCATGCCTCGGCTTATCGGCTTAGGTCAGCACCATTCCGACACTCGCTAAGAACATTTCCGGATGGAGCTTGATAAGGGATTCCGATTCCGCGCTCAATCTCGTTTCGATATTGCGAAATGGATCGGCAAAAGCAATTTCCGCCGCGGCCTGCAGCTTTTGCAAATGCGGGATGATATCCGATTCTGCCCGGTCGCCGGTGAGGTAAACTTTAGCCAAGGTTTTTGTGACTCGGTTATTGTCCGAGTTTTCCAGCAACCGGACGATTTCGTCGTTCACCACCCTGGCGATTTCCTCGCTGCTGCCCTCTAAGAAATTCGTTCGATCCCCATTGGTTCGCAGGTTGGAAATCTCACTCGAGTTGAAATACTTGCCCTCGTTAATCAAGCCAAAGTCAATTCCTCGTTCATTGATGTCCACCAGGGCGGTAAAGCCCCTTGGTGTTTCCGCTTCGGTATTCGCAAGAGCACGGATGGCCGCAAACAGATCCACATCGATGGCCGCAAGCTTGAGCGGCGTTTGCATGAATATCTCTTTGAGATAAAGCACGATCGACTTGCGCACCGCAGCCACCACCACATTCTCCAGCAGGTCGGAAGTCTGGCCCAATCTTTCACAACCGACGTTGTATTCATCGCGGGCGGAGACTAAAATCTGGCTCAATTCCCATTCGACGTGCTGGCGCAAATCTTCGTCATTCAGGCCTAGGTCCATCTTGAATTGCTTGATCAACAGCATACGCCGTTCAAGAGCCAGATAAGCGGTTCTCGCGCGAATAGCGGCTTTGTCCAGCAGGGAATTGATCGCGCTGGCGAATCGAGGGATGAATTCCTCGTTCCCGATGGCATAAAAATCGAACGGCAAATCCAAAGTGGAATGGGCAACATTGCTAAGAATCAGCCTTCCGGCTTGCCTCTCAGCTTCCACCATACGAAGACTATTGCCTACGATGTCAAGACCCAAAAACACGTCGTCTTTGTCTAAGGTCATCCTAACCCCGACGTTTTGTGATTAATCGTGAACGACCGAAACCAACTTGGGATTACTTGGTTATCAGCCGGATCAAAGTCTGTGGAGCTTGCTTTTGCGAATCGATGGTACCTTAAGCTCCCTCATATCGAGGCCGCTTGGTAGCGACTTATTGCCGACTTGCATTTACGGTAATGTGTTCTCTTATCCTTTCAAAGGTGGCGGGACCGATTCCTTTTATCTTTTGAAGATCCTCAATGGCACGAAAAGCACCCTTCTGTTGGCGATACTCGATTATTTTTTGCGCGGTGAACAATCCAATCCTTGGCAAGCTTGCCAACTCTTCCGCGCTGGCGGTGTTAATGTTCACTCTGCCGACCAGTCTTGCCTTACTGGTTTCAGGTGGACCTGTCTTCGCGTCCGGCTTGGCAACCGCAAGGGTGTCACTGTTCGTCACCTCTACGCCCGCCTGGTTTCTGGCGCGAAAGTCGCTCAGCATGCGTTCCTGAGCCGCTGCCCACTCTGGATTGGGCCTTGCCAACTGCGCTTTTCGGTAGTAGCTGACCCCCAACCCCAACAGGAAAGAGAATAGTAAAAAAAGGATGAAACGCTGCTCTTGCTTGGTAAAAGCAAACATTTCTACAAAATCGCTTCCTTCATGCGCTCAAAGAAACTCTTATCGGCCCTTCCCGGATGAATGTTCTCATGCCGGGCCAATTCCCGTAGCAGGTCCCTTTCCTTGTCGGTCAATTTGACGGGCGTCCAAACATGGACGCGGATGAGCTGATCACCGCTGCCGTGAGCATTCAGATGCGGAATGCCTTTCCCGCGCATCCGCAGGATTTTGCCGCTTTGCGTGCCCGGCGCAAGGTTAATCTTGGCTTTGCCAGCCAGAGTGGGAATTTCCACTTCGTCTCCCAGCGCCAATTGCGGAAAGCTCACATGTAGGTCGTAAACAATGTCGTCGCCATGGCGCTCAAAATATTCGTGCGCCTTCTCCTCCATAATGACGACTACGTCGCCGTTGGCGCCACCGCGAGGACCCGCGTTGCCGGCATTACGAATGGTGAGGTACTGTCCTTCTGCGACGCCGGCAGGGACTTGCACATCTATCGTGGCTTCTCCACGCACACGGCCATCGCCATTGCACTCGGGGCAAAGCCTCTCGATGACTTTGCCTTCGCCGTTGCAGCGGCTGCACGTTCGACTAATGGTAAAGAATCCCTGTCGATAAGCCACCTCTCCTGACCCGTGACACATCGGACAGGTTGTGGCGCCGCTGCCCGACTTGGCTCCGGAGCCGGAACAAGCATCGCAAGGGATGAGTTTCTTGATCTTGATCTTCTTGGTTACGCCTTGGGCGATTTCCTCAAGCGTCAGCTTGAGATGAACCTGCAAATCCGAGCCTCGTCGCGCCGCAGCGCGCCGGCGACCGCTGCTGCCCATGCCGAAAATATCGCCAAATCCGCCGCCAAAAACCTCGCGGAAAATATCAAACGGATCGGCAAAGCCGCCGCTGTCAAATCCCCCAAATCCGCCGCCAGAACGCATGCCAGCTTGGCCGAACTGATCGTATTGCCGGCGCTTCTGCGGATCCGAAAGCACGGCATACGCTTCACCGATTTCCTTGAATTTCTCTTCTGCTGACTTGTCGCCGGGGTTCTTATCGGGATGATATTGCATCGCCAGCTTGCGATAGGCCTTCTTGATCTCGTTGACGTCGGCATCCCGATTGATTCCCAAAACCTGATAATAATCTTTTTCTGCCATTCACATTTCTATTTGAAAATTCCAGCTTTGATCTGGACTGTTCCTGAATCTTCGCCGCAGAAAGCTTAAACTCCGACAGGATTTTGAACCTTGTCGGGGCTATCTCCACAGTCTAAAAACTCACTTGCTAACAATTACTTTGGCGTGCCGTATGACACGGTCTTTGAACTCGTACCCCTTTACATGCTCCTCGATGACGATATTGGGTTCTTTGCCGTCTACCGGCATTTGCAAAAGGGCGTCGTGTTTCTCCGGGTCAAAAGGCTGACCGACCGATTCGATTGGCTTCAAACCTTGGTCCTGGAGCGTCTTGAGAAAGTTCTTTTGTATGAGCTTGATTCCTTCCAATAGGGGCGAGGCGTTTTGATTGCCGTTTGCGGCATTGATGGACCGCTCTAGATCATCTATGATCGGAAGCAAACTGACAACTAAATCCGCGTTAGCGGATCGGATCAAGCCGTTCATGTCCCTCTCTACTCGCTTGCGATAATTGTCAAACTCCGCTGCCAGCCGCAGCAGTTGATCCTTTAAGGACTGATATTCCTTTTGTAAATCTTCGAGCTCTTTCTTATAATTTCTCTTTTTATGAAGAGTCGCCTCGTGTTCTTCCTGATTGGCGTTAGCTGCGACTTCCGGCTGCGGTTCCTGACCGCTCATCTCATTCGTGTTTGGTAGCATACTCCCTAATTTCACAACATTTGTTTTTAATATAACGGCTTACTAACACCCGGCCGAAAACCAGAACAAATTGTCTCCCCCTGACTTGCATGGTCGAGATGGCTGTCCTGTTTCAATTCGGTCGGCTGGAAAGATTTCTCGACTCTGTTTCAACGTGCTGCAGTGGACCGATGCGAGGTGCGGACGGTCCCTACCTATTCTTTTTGCTCGTCAGATAGCTGAGAGTCTCCGCCATAAACTCCACCAGAGCGATGGCCTTGGCGTATTGCATCCGCGTTGGACCAATGACGCCCAAGGTTCCCTTGGCATCACCTATATGATAAGTGGCGGAGATGAGGCTGCAGTTCTTCATCAAAGATTCGGTATTCTCCGCGCCGATGACGATAGAAACGCCCTCATTCTCCACATCGCCGAGAACGCGAACCAAGAGGTCTTTGCGATCCATAAGCTCGATGAATCGCTTCATCTTCTCCCTGGTCTCGAATTCAGGATGCAGAAAAACATTCTTCATCCCGGAAAAGTGGAAATCGTAACTGCTCTCCCGATTGATAAAACTGTCTGCCTTCTCCTTGATGGCATTCAGAATCAGCCGGTTATCGATGTCAATATCTCGGAACCGCTCGTCAATGGAGGTGAGCAATTCTTCGATGGTGAGACCGTGCAGCCTTTCATTGAGAAGCTGACAGGTTGCGGATAGCATGCTTTGCGAAACTTCCCGCTCGATCTCCACCATGATGGTCTTGACCAGTCCCGATTTTATGCCGAGCACCACCAGCAGCTTGTGGTCGGACAAAGAAACCAGATCGATCTTATCCAGACGGCCACTTGCAAACCGGGGGGCCAAAACAACGCCCAATTGATTGGATATGTCGCTCAACACCCGGCTGGCCTTTTCGATGATGAGATCGATATCTTCGGAAAACTTGGCCAACTGCTCGACGATAGACCTTTTTTCCGTATCGGTCAACTTCACCACGCCCACTAAGCTATCCACGTACTGACGATAGCCGCTATCAGTGGGTATGCGACCGGCTGAAGTGTGGGGCTGACAAATCAATCCCTTTTCCTCAAGATCGGTCATGACATTGCGGATGGTAGCCGGGCTAATGTCGAGATGATGATGCTTGGATAGATAGCGTGAGCCGACCGGCTCCGCCGTCTTGATAAAGCTCCGCACTATCGATAAAAATACTCGTCTCTCCCTATCTGTGAGCTCTTCGATTCTCATATCAGCAGTAAATCAATAGACGACCGAAAAAATGCGATCTAAGATAGTTATTTCCATCAGAGTTGTCAAGAGAAATTTCCGGTCGCAGACAAGCCCATCGGAAGAGGCAAAAGCGCTTCAAAGGAACTTTTTTATGGCGACGGCGCTGCCCAAAATGCCAAGAACGCACCCGGTCACAATCAAAAGCGATAACATATCAATCGGAACGTAAATCAAGTTGGGAACTTGGCTGGCTACGGCCTTGACCACAAGATAAACGAAAACAAAAGCGACGGAGCCGCCCAAAATGCCATGAATCATGCCTTCGATGAGAAGCGGTCGCCTGATAAAGGCTCGTGTCGCGCCCACCAGCTTCATCGTCTCGATGATGTCCTTTCTGGCCACAATAATCAATCGAATGGTATTGGAAACCACGAACAAAGAGCCAGCAATAACAAATAGGATTAGAACGATATTCACCGCCCTGGCGATTTGGGCATATTTTGTCAGTAGACTGAGTGTTTGACTGTGATAAACCACTTCGTCGACGCCGCGCTCCTTCTCGATCACTTGGGCGACCCTGGCAATCCCGGCGGCGCTGAGATAACTTTCTTTCAAGCTAACGTTTAATGCTGAAGGCAAGGGGTTCTCTTCCAGAATAGTAAAGAGCGCCTCACCAAACTCTTTTTGAAATTCCTTGGCAGCGGCATCTTTGGAGACAAATTCTACCTTGGCAACACCTTCAATGCCTTTGATGCGATTGGTCAACTCGGCAATCTCGCCATCATCAAGGGTGTTGGCAATGAACACCTGAATGTCGATCTGCGCATGAAGCGTGCGGATAAGTCGATTAATGTTTATCGACAAGATGGCGAATATGGCGATCAAGATCAGAAGAAAGGCAATCGTAGAAATGCTAATGAAACTTGCCAGGCGCGCCCGGCGAAATCCATCCATCGCTTCTTTTAGACTGTGACCCAATTTCATCGCTCGTTAGACAAGCTTACCATGCTTTATCTGAATGATGCGGCCCCGGTATCTTTTCGCCATGCCGTCGTTGTGGGTGGCCATCAAAATCGCCGTGCCTCTGGCATTGATCCGCTCCAAAACCTCCATGATTCCCGAGGCGGTCTCCGGGTCCAAATTGCCAGTCGGCTCATCTGCCAACAAGATGTATGGCTCGTTGACAATCGCTCGGGCAATGGCTACGCGCTGCTGCTCTCCGCCCGACAATTCCCTCGGCCATTTTTGCGCCTTATGGCTCAGACCAACATCCGCCAGGGCACGCAGAACCCGCCGCTTAATTTCCTTCTTGCGTTTGCCGATCACTTCCAAGGCAAAGGCCACATTGTCGAAAACGCTGCGATCCGGTAATAACCGAAACTCCTGGAACACGATTCCCAATTTTCTTCTCAGGTAGGGGATGTCTTTCTTTCTGAGGAAAAGGGAATTGTATTCGCCGACGATAACATGCCCCTCCGCCGGCAGCACGTCCATATAAACCGATTTCAGGATGGTCGTCTTGCCCGCGCCGCTGGGGCCAACCAAAAAGACCATTTCACCCGGCGCAACATGCATGGTGATACGGTCTACGCCGTCTCCGGTCGGATATTTGATTCTTACGTTGTGAAGCTCGACCATGGTGGCTATGATCCACTCAATCCGTGCAAAAAGAATTAGTACTTTTCAATGGCTACCGGCTTGGCTCACCTTTTCTTGAATCCACAGATTGAGCAGAGTCTCTTCACTAATTCCGCGTTCTTCGGCTATCTGCCTCATCTTCAATGAAAGGTAGGCGTCTAATGGGTAGTACTTGGGATTTTATATTCACATCGAATTCCACCTCGGTCTGTTCTCCGAATTCCGTAGCATCCTGTTCATCCCAAAACGCACCGATTTCCTGATAAGTACCAGCTTTTGAGATGGGTGCTTTACTGAACATATTTCTTCCAATCATTTTCTGTCGTATACCTTGTTCAAACAATGATGACTCGCTTATCTTTGGTATGGACAAAAAAGACACTCAAAAGAAGGCTTGCATTTGTCCGTCCAAAAGCCATGCAGGCCGAGTTTTGATCATTGTGTGAGATGGGTAACTACAATGATTTTCCCGTCCAATGGAGCTTGACGAATTTCATCCGCTCGAATGTTGCGTAAGATAGATTGGTCAGTTGCATGTTTTGAGAATTCGAATTCCTCATGTAGAACTTTTCTACGGATATCATGAATCATATCGTCGTCCAATCGGGCCCTTGCCCCCGATCTCTCCCTCACAAGTGATTTCTCCGAATTGCACTTTGTCTTCTTATCAAAGCATGCAACCCTGAAACTCGCTTTACCACTTTTTCAACACAAAATGCGCCCGCTCCGACTTTTCCGTTCCGGGGGTAAAGGAAAATCCGTCATAGCAGCCATCCAGGGAAAGCCGGGATTTTGCCACCATCTGCATAATGTCCTGCAAAAATCGAATCCTTTGCTCCCGCACTTCTTTGCGGAAGCTATTGCTCAGACAATTGTCAGTTCTTCTACTTCATCAAGATTGATTGTTTTTCTTGCCTGCCAAAGATTGTAATTATTCTGCATTATTAACCAACTTTCAGGCGAACGCCCCAATGTCTTTGAAAGACGCAGCGCCATTTCAGAACTAATATTGCTTTGCCCTTTGATTAGCCTGTTGAATGTAGAAGGTGCAATCTTGAGCTTTGCAGCTACGGTACGATAGCTTATTCCGAGAGGTTCAAGGTAGACTTCCCGTATAAACTCCCCTGGATGTGGTGGGTCATACATACTCATTAGTGATAATCCTCATAGTTGACAATATATTGCATCGCCATCTTTGAATTCAAAAGTGATACGCCAATTTTTGCTAACATCAATTGCCCACAATCCCTGCATCTTTCCCTTCAGTGGATGCAAACGAAATCCTGGTAACTCAATGTCTGCAATTACGATTGCGGTATCCAGTGCTGTCAAACGCATTCTGAGCTTCTGTTTGTGAGCAGGGTGAATACCTGCGGTACTACCCGTTTCAAAGAATTTCTGTAGCCCCTTATGCTTGAATGATTTGATCATACAAACAATTATAGAACATTTTGCGCAACACGCAACAGAAAAATTCAAAATATTCTGCCAACATATTAATGTCCGGCTCAAAAACGCGCTTACGATATGTCTGCTAATAGGCAAAGGTGTCTATATTTGGGAAAACTCTTTGGTTTTTCCTATTAGTGGACATTCGGTGGCGGGATCTCTGCTTTCGCTTTTCCTCTCGCGCCGTTTCCCCGCTAACCCCCCGTCCTTAGCGGTTTCTCTAAGAAACGCTTCTTCCTGTACTCAACGCAAACCAAAACAGCAAACTCATTTTACCTTTTCTTCAAAACAAAATGCACCCGCTCCGACTTTTCCGTTCCGGGGGTAAAGGAAAACCCATGGTAGCAGCCATCGAGGGAAAGGTGGGATTTTGCCACCATCTGCATAATATCCTGCAAATGCCGTATTCTTTGTTCATGCACTTCATAGAAGACGACGTTCGGGTGCGAATCCAAGCGGATCTCGAAACGGTTTTGCTGGATCATCCGTTTGTTGTCAAATTCACTCTTGCGCGAGTAGACAATGCCCTGGCCGCGCTCTCGCTGTACGTACCGGCGAAAATAGCGCTGCGAATTGTGAACGGTGCTGACATCGAAGACAAAAACACCCTTGGGCCCCAGCATAGAGTAAACATTATCCAAGCACCGCGCCCAATCATTGGGATTCATCAAGTAATTCATACTATCGTATAACGAGACGATCAGGTCCGCCGGGAAACGAACGGCAAAGCGGCGCATGTCGGCGCACCAAAACGGCATGGTCAATCCGGACTTGGCAGCCTTGTCTCGGGCAATTTTTATCATGTCGAGGGAAATATCACTTCCGGCGACCATAAAGCCCTTCTCCGCTAATCTGAGACAGAGAGTGCCCGTGCCGCAGGCAATATCCAAAATCCTCTGCACCTGGTTTCCATGCCTGGCGGCAATTTGGCTAATATAGTTTGCCCAGCTTGCATAGTTGACGTGGCTCATGACAAAGTCATAAATCTGCGCCAACACCGAATACGGCGCAGCTATCTTCTTTTGGCTTCGCTGCAGCAAACTCACAATCCATTGACCTGTTTATGCGCTCCCGGCGTCGGCTGTGACGCTCATTGCTTACCGTCCGAGCGATGGCTGCCAAAGCCTGACCTCCGCAGAGCCGGGAAATTATCCCTCCATGATCTTCACGAAAACCCGTCGCGAACGCGGCCCATCAAACTCACAAAAATAGCAGGATTGCCAAGTCCCGTACAAGATTCGCCCTTGCTCGATGATCAGAGTGACCGACTGACCCATTAGACTCGATTTGATGTGCGCGGCGGAGTTCCCTTCGCTATGACGATAGTGGTCTTCAAAGGGAATGACTTTGTTGATCTCCGTCGCCAGGTCGCGCACGACATCCGGATCCGCATTTTCATTGATCGTGACACCTGCAGTGGTGTGCGGAACAAAAACGACGCAGATTCCCTGTTGCACCCCACTTTGACGAATGGCCTGCTGCAATTGCTCGTCGATATTGATAAACTGAACTCGGCTGTCTGTTCGGATGCTAAACTGTGTAAGGCTCATGGTTGCGCCCCAAGAAATATGCCCGCTGCTCGTTTGCCGCTCCGGCGGCTCTCGCGATAAGGTCCATCTGGGAAGTAATCGCTATGCCACAAGTATGACCTCTATGTTTTGAGCCGCTTCTTTTTGGCGGCCGGGAACAAGATGTTGTTCAGAATCAGCCGATAGCCGGGCGAATTTTTGTGCAAGGAGAGTTGTGTCGGCGGATCGTTGACAAAATGCTGATAGTCTTCCGGATCGTGCCCGCCCAAAAAGGTAAAGGTCCCTTTGCCGACATTGCCATGGATATATTTAACCTGCTCCGTGCCCTCGGCTTCACCCATAATGATCACGGTATTTTTGATCAAACTCTTTTTAAAACCGGTGGTCTGGCCCATATAGCCTTTGATGGCGGAAACGTGGTCTTGCGTGAGCATGGTCGGTACCGGATCGTACTTGGCCGAGAACTCGAACAAAGTAAAATAATCCGCCTCGGCGCCGCGCAAGACTGGCGCATAACTGGGCGGGACGTCAATATCGGAAAACTCATACAGCATCGGATTCATTTCCAAGTGGAAATTTTCAAAAGCCATGCACTTGTCATAGTCCAGCTTGGCTTGCGCCTGGGGATCGGCTGGATCGCCATCGAAGACAGCGGCTGCCATGTCGGTGTTCTCGGCGGCCAAGGCCATATCGATGGTATCCGTTGCCGAACACATGGCAAAAAGAAAACCGCCGCGCGCAGTGTACTCCTTGATCGCCCGCGCCACCGCTTTCTTTAGCTCCGACACTTTGCTAAAACCCAATCGCTTTGCCATGCTCTCATTCTTGGCCACTTCATCCCGATACCAATCGGCGTTGCGATAGCTGGCATAGAATTTTCCGTACTGGCCGGTAAAATCTTCATGGTGCAGATGCAGCCAATCATACTTCTCCAACTCGCCGCGAAGCACCTCCTCATCCCATAGCACTGTGTAGGGTACCTCGGCATAATCGAGGGCGAGCAGGACGGCATCGTCCCAAGCCTGCTTGTTGGGCGGTGCATAGATGGCGATGCTGGGGGCCTTTTCCAAGAGAATCACATCCATATTCTCTTGCTCGATGGTGGCATAAATCTGTGCTGCTTCGCTGCCGCCGACCAGGGAGTAAGCCACTCCTCGCACGCGCAGCTCTCGTTCAATGGCCGGTGAATGATCCATCAAAAAAGACCCGCCGCGATAATTCAGGAGCCATTCGACGTTAACGCCGTTCTCCAAGGTCCAATAAGCCACGCCGTAGGCCTTCAAATGGTCAGTCTGCTGCAGATCCATGTAGATCAGAATTTTTTGGCCGAATCCCTGCGCAGCAAACAACATCAAGATGAAAAACAAAGATCTTTTCATTTTACGACAGCAATAACAACCTTAAGGCTTGGGCGGCTTTTCAAGATCAATAGCTTTGATAAAAGACTCGATGGTTTCCAACGCCTCAGCTTCTTTTTCCTTAGACCCGGCGCCGGCGGTATAGGAAATGCGAAAGGTGAGCGCATTGAGTTTCTCGTCCAAGTCAACGCCCCAATTGACGTTGTAATCAAAGATGCCCAAAGTGTGTACCCGCTTGAGAACTTCCTTGGCGCTGAGGTGCTGAATGTAAAATGTCTTTACCATTGCTCTCTGCCCTGTTTTGATTTTAGCCGCTAATTGGATTGCCTTTTTAGCTTGAACTCTGCTAGGTTTTGGAAGCCCGTCAGAGCAACTTAGCAAGACTAATTGAGCTTGTCGATTTCGCGAATTCTCTGTCTCGCTTCCTCAATATAAATACTTTGCGGGAATTTTTCCAGTAAAGTTTCATAAGAAACTTGGGCATTTTTGTGATCTTGTAAATCCTCGTCGTATATTTGGGCGATTTTTTTCAACGCCAGATCTTGAAAAAGGCATTTGGGATTTTCTACCAAGCCGTTCAGGGTTTGCAGGGCCAGAGGGGCCTGCTTCGTTTTCCGGTAAACGTCGGCAAGCAAAAGTCGCAATTCATCCGATAGGGCAGAATTCGGATATTGCGCCAAATAAGATTCAATCTGCTCTTGACCGGCGCCATACTTGCGCTGAAAATCGGCAAGTTTGGCTTTCCCATACACTCCTAATCCAATGGAATCACTTCTGTTTTCCTTCACCAACAAATAAAGCTCCAACGCGTCATTTTCGCAGACATCCGGGCGGCCCGCTTGGTTTGGCTTGTTCTCCCCTAACAGTTCATCGAGGTATTTTAAAGCCTGGCTTGGCTGCTCCTGATATATCTGCAGCTTGGCCAGAGCAAGCAGAGCCTCGTTGAAAGGTTCCAGCTTTCTGCTTCGTGATTCCGCCACTACGCGCTCGTAAATCTGTTTGGCTTCCGCGAGCGACCCCCCGGCTACCGCGCAATCCCCTAATCTCAACAATGCCGTTATGCGATAACTGCTGGAGGGGTAGCTCTTCAGCACCTTCTCATAGGCTTGCTTCGCTTTCTCCAAGCTGAATTCCTGATCGAACCAGATGTCGCCGATGCGCATGGCTGCTTTGATCGCCTCCGTCGATTGCGGATGCAAAGCAATAAACTTTTCATAGGCTTCGACAGCCTGCGGATATTGCTCTTGTTGCTCGAACACCCTCGCCAAGCCGACCTCGGCCTGCAAAGCATACGGGCTGGCGGTGTATTTCGTAAGTAACAACTGATAGGCCTGGCGAGCCACATCAAAGGCGCCGTCAGCAGCAGCCGTTTTGGCAAAATTAAATAAGAGTTGACCCTGAGTCGATCGAATATTTTTGTCGCTCTCTTCCGCCGGCAAGGATTCCAACTGGACATAATGGAACAGCGCCTTTTCATAATTCTGGTCGACCGTGTAGATTGCGCCCAAAAGCTGATGAATGGCGCGCGCCATCTTGGGATCGTCCTTTAAGGCAGCGTTTAGGGTCTTGCTCACGACTTCTACAATGTCCGACGTGGTCGCCACAGCGGTCAAACGCGACTCGATGAAGGATGTCTGGGCTGGATTCTGCTTCAGGTAATTGAGGTATTCTTGGGTGACCAAATCGAATTCACCGCGAACCGTATAGAGATTGGCCAGCTCAAAAAGGAACAGACCTTGTTCTTTGAACGTCTTGCGAGCCTTTTCGTAGACGTTGACTGCTTCATCGAACAGCCGGTTTTCGATGAGGCTCGCACCAATCAATACATAAGCCTCGTGGCTGCGGGAATTGCCGGTGAGAATATCCTGCCAATGCTTAAGCGCCTTTTCGGTATTTCCTTTCAAATACTCAATCTCGGCAAGGTCCACCTCGAAGCGTAATTCCCGCCGCGTCTGCTGAAGATTCAGAATAAGACCGGTCAATCGATCATAGTCCTTGAGCCGTAAAAGACAGCGTTTGGCGCTCAGATAGTTGGCGATGCCCTGATTGTTCAACTGGCAAAGTTGAATGTAATGCGTCGCGGCCAGATCGTATCTACCCATTCGTTCATAGTCGGCGGCTAACCGCCCCAGCAACGCCTCCTGACTTTGCTTCTTACTGGCGGCCCCTTGGGGCAAAGCAAGGCCCGAGCCTGCCATCCAGACAACCAAAATACCGAGCAGGAACCTATTGCGTCTTTTCAGCCTCATTTTGCATCAATGCTTCAAAGTACTTGCGAATCAATTCCAGATAATCCCGCGTGTAACCCTCACTTTTTGCCCGCAACAAGTCTTGCTGCAAGCGACTACGCCGTTCTCCCAAATCCGCCGGCAGGCCATCCGGGCTGATGCTAAGGTATTCCTTGCCGGTCTCCGCCTTGCGCTTTTGGCTGTATTCTCGCTCGCGCATAGAGCGCTGCGAATCCAACATGCGGGAGAGGATCCGGTTTTGCCGTTCAATGGTTTCTCGGTTCACATTTTGTTGGGCAAAATCCTTCTCCACCTCCTTCATGTCTTCCACGATTTTGTCCATGCTGCCAAGGATTTCCGACAAATTGCCGGCTTCCTTGGCCAACTCTTCCATGGATTTGCGCACAGCTCCTTGCTCCGCAGCCAGACGGGCCATCGCCGCCTGCTGCGCCAGGCTCAATTGTTGTCCCATGCCCAATCCCAACGTCTCCTGATTGATGCCTTGCTGCGCGCCGGCCATGCCCTGCATTTGCTCAATGAATTGCTGCATACTCATCCCAGTGCCGCTGCCTTGCATCATGCTTTGCATGGAGGCTTGCAGGTTTTTTACCGCGTTATTCAGCGTAGCCATTGCTTGACCCTGCTGACCGGCGGCGCTGGGGTTGTTGCGGTTTTCCATTTCTTGCAGGGCCTTTTCCATGGAAGCGGCTGCTTGTCCTAAGCTTTGAGCGATACGCGGATCGATGTAAAAGCTCTCCTTGGAAGCGTCAAAAATCCTGTCGATCGTTCTGGACAAAGCCGACGCAATGTCTTGCTGCTGCTCGGCTGCCTGCGACAATTGGGCGCTATTGGCAGGCATGTCTTTGGTTTGATTCATCAGGTTTTCCTGTCGCTTGGAAAGCTCCAACAAATCATGCGCTCCCTGCCGCATGGCCTGCATGGCCTTGCGCTGAGCTTCGCCGCTCATCGCTTCTTTAGCCTTTTGCAGGTTTTGCGCAACCTTGTCAAAAGTCTGTTGAATTCGCGACGACTGCTGCTGCATGTCTGATTGCTGACCGCTTTGCAGCGAGCTCTTCATTTGCTCCAACTGCTGCGTTAGTTGCGAAGAGTCCATCTGCGCCAGCGCCTGATCGATCTGCTCCTGCGGCAAGCCGGGCTGCTCCGACATTTCTTGCTGCAGTTCTTTGAGAAGATCCGACAACCCCTCGGTATTCTCGTTGATCTTTTCCTGCTCGTCGAGCAGCTTGTCCATCTCCCGGTTTTTCTGGTTGGCCTCTTCAGTTAATTTTCTTTCGCGCTCGGCCAAGTCTTGCGTCATGCGCATGGCCTGATCCAGTTTCTGTTCCGTCTTTAAGCGCTTGAGCAAGGAAATCGTTCTTTCGATGCTCTTTTTGAAATCCTCTTCGCTGAGCTTCAAGTCCTCCATGGCTTTTTGAATAAGCTGCTGATCCAGGTTTTGCATGGCCTCGGCCACTTTTTCCATGGCCCTTTTCAATTCCGGGGTCATGATCTCTCTGAAAAGCTGCTGCAACTCTTGGTACTTTTTCATCGTCTCGCTGGAGACGAGATTGTTCTCCTCCATGCTCTCGAGCATTTGCTCCATCTTGTCCGAGAGCTGCTGCAACTGCTGCTGCATCTCGCGATGCTGCTTGAGCGCCGCTTCCACTTGCTGCTGCTTTTGCCAATCGAGATCGGTGGAGCGCTTCATCTCTAAGGACAAATCTTCGATTTCTTTTTTCAACTGCTGGCTTTTCTCGTAGACATTTTCCAGTTGCTCGGTCGCATCTGTTTGGCTTTCCGCGATCTCCTGATAGAGCTCGTAAATCGACGGAAACCGCGCTCGGTAAATCTTGCTGCGTGCCTTTTTCGGGCCGCTGACGGTGTCGTTGTCGTATGCTTCCACAAAGTAGACCAGCAAATCGTTGGGGAGCATGTTGGATTTTGATAGCTCCCAGTTGAAGGCGAAATTCAATTGCTCGGCGCCGTAATTCAAGCCTTCGAGATCTTGAGAAACAAATCGGGTCGAATCGATGTCGCCCTCCCCCCCAGGAATGATTTGGTACGCCAATCGAATGCGTGAGATGCCATAGTCGTCCTGCGCCTCGATCGTCATGGGAATGAGCATATCTTCGCCCAAGTCCACATCCCGCCCGGGAACCGGCACATTGACGAAGGGATATTGGTCCGGAATGACCTTCAGGTGATATTCGATGGGATTATTGCTGGCGTAGCCATGCCTGTCCCTCAGCGCGAAATAGTAGCTATCGTCTTTTTGCAAGGAAAAGGAAGCGGAAATTCGCTGGCCAGTGACTTCCACCGCCAACGAATCGCCGCTATCGAAAACGATCGTGCCATCCGCGATGGGCTTGTTGCATTCGCCGGAGATTTGTAAGCGGGAGCCTTTGAGGGCATTCACATCGCCGACGTTCTCTTCCAGCATGTACGGCTCCAATCGCGCATAAGAAGGCGGCGTAATCTTAACCTGTAGGTTGCGCAGCATGGGGAGCTCCCGCACCGAAATTCGGTACGTCTGACTTTTCGCTTTGCCAACGGCAGCGAAATAGCGCAAAGAATCTCTCACCGATTCGATCGTGTATCGAAACGTGTCATCACGGGATTTTTGCAGCTCGACGGTTTCTACCTTGTCGAGGGCCGCCAAGCTTAGGTTAACCGAAGAGGCATTAACGTCAGAAGTCCAAATTCGTACTGGGACGTCCTCGCCTTTTAGGACGGTCTTGTCACCGGGATGTACAAGCAAAGTGACGTTGGGTTGCATGGTGAAATCTTGCCGCGGATGCAGTAGCCGGTAGGCCGCTGCGTTGAACGAAGCGGCAAAAAACAGCCAGATCGCTATTGCCGGGGCCAGAACGCCACTGGCAATGCGAAGGGACTTTCTCATGCCGCTGTAGTCGACCTTTCGGCAAAAGTCTTCTCCGCTCAGCGGCCCGGCGATCTGCGCCAAAGCTGCATCGATCAGAACGGTCGAGTAGTTTTCCCGGTTGCTCTCATGCTTGCGAAACACTTGCAACGCATTAGCAAGGCGATCATTGACACCCCGATAAAGACTCCCGACTTTTATCGCGGTTTCGATTAAGCTCGGCCTTTCAGGGCGAAAAAGGATGTTGATAACAGAAGGAAAAACCCACAGGCTGAAAGCGAAGATCAATGCCCCGGACATCAGAAGCAAAAGGCCAATCCGCAACAAGCTTTCTAAAGAAAAAAGGGACTCTGTGGCCGCAGCGAGAAGAAAAGCAGGAATACAAGTCGCGGCAAATTTGAGCAGGCCTATTTGCAGGGCAACTTGTTTATCCCGGCGGCGAAATCGCCGGAGTTGTTCTACGAAAGCATCGTATGTAGGCGTTAGCGTAGACATGGACTCAGTTCATCATGGCGTAGAGAATAATATTTGTCCCCATCCGAAATGCCTGCTCTCGGGTTTTTTCCGGATCGTTGTGCACGTCTGCATCGGCCCAGCCATCGGATATATTGGTGGCAAAGGTGTAAAATACGACCAATCGACCTTCATGAAAATAGCCATATCCGTGCGGCGGGCCGCCATCGTGCTCGTGAATTTTCGGCAGGCCATTGGGAAAATCGTAATGGATATGATAAATTTCATGGGAGAACGGCAGCTCAACCATTTCCTTGTCGGGAAATACCTTTTTCATCTCGCGGCGAAAATGCTCGTCCATGCCATAATCGTCATCCGCGTAAAGAAATCCGCCGTGGGTAAGATAGGTGCGCAATCTGGAAGCCTCTTCCGGCGAAAAAGAGATACGTCCATGACCAGTGAGAAAAAGGAATGGATAAGAGAATAGCTCCTCGCTGTTGATGGTGACGCGCACTTCGTCACGCGCCACGTCGACGCCGGCATTCTTGCCAAGAAAAACAAGCATATTGGGAATGATGGAGGGATCGTTATACCAGTCGCCGCCGCCGCCGTAATGCAGACGAGCAATGGTAAACTGGCTGAGTCTGGCATTTTCCTGCGCCAGGGAAATACCGAAAAGCGCCAGTACGCCGCAGAGGCAAAAGAAAAAGAGGAAAAATTTAGAAAAATGCTTTATCATCTGGCTGACTATTGCCGTTCATGAGTCATCAAATACCGAGTACAGCAAAGTAATTCTACCCCGCTGCCCTTGCCGGCCTGAACTGTTATACACCAACATTGGGCGCCCTCATGGAACAATGATCACGCGCCCATAGATTCCTTGATTTCGATATAGACGTTTTCTTTCAGCTCGTTCAACCACTTTTTGAATTCCTTTTGCATTTTGTAATCGAGGGCCATTTTTTCGATCCGCGCCCAGTCTTTCTCCAGAGTGAGCTCCCGAGGTTCTTCGCGTGCATTCAGCTTTAGAACGTGGAATCCATACTGCGTATGTACCGGCTCGCTATAACCGCCCACCGGCACATCCTTGAGTGCATACACGAATTCTTTTGCTGTCTCTCGAAGCTGATCAATCTCAAAGACCCCTAGGTGGCCTTGGCGATTCTTGGTGGATTGGTCCATGGAGTATTTGTCCACCAACGCCAGAAAATCTGCGCCGTTTTTGATCTCGTTGTAAATGGCTTTGATCTTTTCGGCGGCGGCCACTTCGTCGGCATGGCTCGGCTTGGGAATGATCAAAATATGTTGAGCATGAATCTTTTCGCCGCGTCTTTCCACCAAGCGAATGATGTGAAAACCGAACTGAGTCTCAACGACGTCGGATAACTCTCCGGGTTGAAGATTGAAGGCTGTTTCCTCGAACTCATGAACAAAATCTCCTCGTGACATGAAACCAAGGTCGCCGCCACGGGCCGCGGAGCCGGGATCTTCTGAATTGTCTTTCGCGAGTTGATTGAAATCCTCTCCCTTAATGATGCGTTCTCTGATGGATTCGATTTTTGCTAACGCCACCTTGCGGGCCTCTTCGCCGGCCTTGGGCTGGATAAGAATATGGCTGATGTCCACCGACTCTTGCAGCCTGCCGATGCTGTCTTTCTTCGCCTTGAAAAAAGCCTCCACTTCGCGGCGAGAGACCTTGATATTGGCCATTTTGGCGTTTTGCACCATCTGAATGCGAAGGTTCTTTTCGATTTGCTCCCGGTAGGTTCGGCGAATCTTGGTTATCGAAGAGCCCATTTGCTCCTCCAAGCGATCTTCGCCGCCAACCTGCTGCAGCACACTTTGCATCTGCTGTTCCAAATACCTGTCTACGTTGCGCTGTTCCGCCTTGATCGTGTCCTTGTCCGCCTGAATAAGAAGCACCTTTTGGTTGATCATGCTTTCAAGGCTGCTCTCCTTCAGCTTTTGGAATTCCTCCGGCTGTTGCATCGGATCGATTCGAAGCTGCATCGCCTTCAGATAGGCATCCTGAACGACCTCGGATTCCAGAATCGGGTCATCGTCAACAACTGCCACAACTCTGTCCAAGACTTGTTGCCCAATGGCTGGGCGCAAAATGCAGAGAAGAAGCATGGCTGCTGGCAAAATCATC
Source organism: Caldithrix sp. (assembly GCA_020722685.1). The sequence goes on from DYKH01000004.1 coordinate 87,209, forward strand.
GTACCAGTTGCAAATTTCGTCCTGCTCATATTGTATTCGCCTTTTCCATTTTTGCGTTCGATTAATAAAGTGTCGAATCTGCCACCAATGTTTGCAAACGATCCCAGTCGGTTCTGACGTTCGCTTTTTCCGTTAATTTTGCTATCAGCTTCCGGTACTCTTCTTGTCTCTTTTTGGCCTTGATCCTCTGGGTAATAACTTCCCTGACTTGTTCAATGCTTTGTGGCTCGCCCTTTTTGCGCACGCCCAAAACCTGAACCAAATAGTACCCCAAATCGGTGCGAATAGGCTGCGAAACTTGCCCCATTGGAAGGTAAGGCACTGCTCTGCCGATGCTGGGCAAAAGAGTATTCAGGGTCACCCAACCCAGATCGCCTCCGGCATCTCTACTGCCGTCTAAAGACTGGGCCCTTGCTACCTCCGCGAAGTCTTGTCCTAATTGCAGGCTGCTGCGAATCGAAGCGGCTTCTCGCCCCGAGTTGACCAATATCAAGAGAACATGGTAGTGATCTTCGCTATAGACAAACTCACTGGCGTTTTCCTGATAGAAAACCTGAATCTCCTCATCGGTGGTTTCCACATTCTTATCGGCGTACTGTTGGGCGAAGGAAGCTGCTATGTACTCCTTCATCAGGTCGTGTAACTGCTGTTGAACCTCCGGCTGCTTGTCGACACCCATTCTCACGGCTTCATTATACAGCAACTCCGATTCGATCCATTGTTGGACAAAGCGTTCTACCTGCACCCTTGATAGCTCAATTCCCGGATCGGCCGGGAGCGACTTCCGTATGTCGTCTAACGTGAGCTGTGCTTCGCCCACTTGCGCGACTACCGGCGAAGCCGATAAGGATCTTCGTTCGCAGGAACTCAGAACCGACGTTAATACTACCGACAAACACAGGAGCCAAATCTCTGCTCCTCTCGGCCTACCTGACTCAACTGGCCGGGATAGCCTCTTTGAGTGTGCCTTCATAAATCTGAACATTTAGGTTCCTTCTTAGCTCTTCCATCCAGCGGCTGGCCAATGTTTGCCTGGCGTTCTTTCGGCAATCGAGGGTGACTTGTGCCCTCGCTTCCGTATAAGACTGGGGACGTCGCTCCTGCTTCGCCAAGAGTCTTACAATCGAGTAGTTTTTGCCCATTTTTATGGGGCCGGCAATGTCGCCGATTTTCATTTCTGCAACCCTTTTGCCTATCGCGCCGTACTGTTCTGCGGAAATGAAGCCTAACATGCCTCTCTTGCTTTTGGTTTCCACCCTCTCATTGTATTTCTCTGCGAGCTTGTCAAAATCTTCGCGCCGCATCGCTCTTTGGAATATCTGGCTGGCCAGTTGTGCATCCTGAACGTAAATCTCTTGAACCTGGTACTTTTCCTTTTCCCAATAACGATCGCTGTGATCTTCAAAGTACTTCTTATAAGCCTGCTCTGTTTGCTTCAGATTGTCGGTAACTCTCTGTCTTTCAATAGCCTCGACGAGCAACTCTTCTTTCTGCTGTCGGAGCTTTTGCCTAATAGCCTGGCTCTTTTGCAATCCTTTGGCGTATCCCCACTGGATGATTAACTCTGGAGTGATCTTCCGTGTCAATAGAGCTTGAAGATTCTCTACCGATTCGAATCCCTTTTGTCGAAACGGCGGGAGCTTGCCCATCTCTAAAATGAGCTGGCCGATGGTACATGAACCCCCGTCGTATTCCACCAATATCCTTTTTTGATCTTCCTGTGAAATTTTGCCGAATTGGTTTGCGGGCGTTGTGGAGGAAGCTTGCGCCAAGGTATCCGCTACGGCTTCACGGACCTTGTCGACCATAAGCTTGATGCTTTCCTGGTCGTACTTGGCGTGGTACAGCCGCTGCAAATCATCCACAAAGGCCAAATATCGCTGCTGAAGCTCGTTCCGTTTTTCACGATAGAAAGTTTGCTGCAGCCGTTCCCGCTCTTGTTCGTACGGCGGCTGATCCACGGCCCTGATATTCTCAACTTTCAGCAGGTGTCCGCCTCGCTTCGTCACAACCGGGCGGGATACTTCGCCGGGCCTTAACTTGAAAGCAGCAAGGTAGAATTCATCACCATAACTTCCTTTCCCCCACCTGATGAATCCTAAATCGCCGCCCCTACCAGATGTAATTGAATCTTTGGAAACGGTCCTAGCCAGAGATTCAAAATCTTCGCCGCGGTAGATACGATACCGCAGGGAATCCAGTTCCTTCATAACAAGCTCTTTATTGTCCTTGCCGTCGGCGCCTTTTGTGATCGGCAGGAAAATGTGCCGCAACTTGACTTCCTTTGCTTGGCGCTGGTATTTGGTTTTGATGACACTCTCGGGAACGACCTTGGCAAGAATCTCTCGCTCGATGACCGCCTGATACACTTCCTTACGTTCAGATTGTTTTATCTTTTCGAGGATGTCCTTTTGCTTCCCCAGGCCGCTCCGATAGGCATCCAGCAGTTTCAATTTGGTATTGATGAGCTCATTAAGATGTGCAAGAGCTTGCTCATACGGTAATCTGTCCACAATGGTATTGCTGCCGTTGGCCGAATAGCTCTGCTTAAAGTCTTGCAAGCTAATGGTTTGATTTCCGACTCTCGCCACGACCTTTCTATCCTGACAACCCAAAAAGGCGAGGCTCGCGAGAAAAGCGGCCACTGCAAGTAATAATCCACTCCGTTTGTTCATTTTCTCCTCTGCGAATTACAAGACTATCTGCCGGATAAACTGGCAGTTATCAATGGAGGCAAAATCAGATCAAGTCCTGCAAAAAACTCTTGGTAAGCTCCAACTGGCTTTTCCCATGCGGTGCTTTGAGCTCAAGTGAAAGCCCATCGCCTTCTTGTTTAATCTCCACCGGCTGGTCGACTTTTTGCACGATTTTACCGAGCCAGATTCTGAATTGTTCCCCCTTAGGAATGGCAGCGCTGGAAAATTTAGCCAAAATCCTGCTATTTCTCAACGCAATTTCTTCTACCTTGGCTTGCCTTGACAATATTTTTATTAAAATATAGCTCGTCAAATCGCGCGCCGCTTCCGGCAGCGGGCCAAAACGGTCGACCAGCTCGGTCTGCAGATCCTGTATATCCGCTGGCGTTTTTGCTTCGATCAACCGTCTGTAAATATCGACGCGTTCCGCCGCCGAGCTCACATACTCAGGAGGGAGGTAGGCATCCACATTCATGTTGATTTTCGGCTCAATGGCGGTTTCATCCTTTGGTGCCGCTGGCTCCATGTTAAGGTCTGCTTTGAGCTCGCGGATGGCTTCCTCGATAATCTTGGCGTATAATTCGAAACCCAAAGCATCGACAAAGCCGCTCTGCTCCGCGCCAAAAATATTTCCGGCGCCTCTTATCTCCAGATCGCGCACCGCAATTTTGTAGCCAGAGCCAAGGTCGGTGTGTTCTTGGATGGTTTGCAGCCTCTTGATCGCTGTGCGCGACAGTTTTCTCAGCGGCGGTACCAGCAGATAGGCGTAGGCTTGCTGGTTGGATCGACCCACCCGGCCGCGGAGCTGGTACAGTTGCGATAGGCCAAAACGATCCGCACGGTTGACGATGAGAGTATTGGCGTTTGGCATATCAATTCCGGATTCGATGATCATGGTGCAAATGAGACATTGAACCTCGCCGCGGGAAAAAGCCACCATAACTTTCTCTAATTCGGCGCTGTTCATTTGCCCATGCGCGACCGCAAAGGTCACTTCAGGAATCAATTCCCTCAGCAGGCCGGCAATGGCGTGAATGCTTTGCACTCGATTGTGGACAAAAAAGACTTGCCCACCGCGCTGAACCTCCTTAAGGATGGATTCGCGGATATGCTCACGATCGAATCTGCACACTTCGGTGTACACGGGATGCCGATTGCTCGGCGGAGTATTGATGATGGACATGTCTCTTGCACCCATGAGAGCGAGGTGCATGGTTCGCGGAATCGGAGTGGCCGATAAGGTCAGTGTATCAACCGTGGCTTTGAGCAATTTCAGGCGCTCTTTGTGAAGCACGCCGAATTTCTGTTCCTCGTCGACGATCAAAAGACCCAGATCAGAAAATTTCACATCTGTTGAAAGTAGACGATGCGTGCCAATGATAAGGTCGATCTTCCCTTTGGCCAGATTCGCTACAATTTCCTTTTGCTGCGCTGGCGATCTAAAACGGGACAGCATTTCTATCTTGACCGGATATGCCCTTAGCCTTTCGGAAAAGGTGTTGTAATGCTGTTGCGCCAAGACTGTCGTTGGAACGAGAACGCATACTTGTTTGCCGTCATTGAGGGCTTTGAATGCGGCGCGAATGGCGACCTCCGTCTTGCCATACCCTACGTCGCCACAGACTAACCGCTCCATTGGGATGGACTTTTCCATGTCGGCCTTAATCTCATCAACGGCGTTCAATTGATCTACGGTTTCTTCATAAACAAAAGAGGCCTCCAACTCCTTTTGCCAAACAGTATCCTTCGAAAAAGCATAGCCGGACTGCATCTTCCTCATCGCATACAGCCGGATGAGCTGACTCGCGACCTCCTTCACGCGCGCCTTGGTGCGTTTCTTAAGTCTCTCCCAGTCTGCGTTGCCAAGCTTGTTAAGGGACGGAACCACGCTTTCTCGGGAAGAGTATTTTTGCACGCAGTCCATTTTTTCCAAAGGAACGTAGACAATGTCGCCATCGCGGTACTCGATGACCAGACATTCGCGCTCCCGGTCATACGCCTTGATTCGTTTCAGGCCGCGATAGATACCGATGCCGTAATCCGCATGGACGACAAAATCCCCATTCTTCATAGCGGCAAAATCGTTGAAGGAGATTTTTCGGGTAGCCATTTTGCCGGCTTTTGGCAGTCGCTGGCGTCCATAGATGTTCTTATCGGTATAGACAGCGAGGCCCGATTCCGGCCACAAGAAGCCATCGGAAAGATTTAGCTTTTCCACCAGAATCCCTTCGGGAAAGCTTTCTTCGGCAAACAAATCTCTCAGACGATTGGTCTGTGCTTCAGAATCGCAAAGCACGGCCACCGATGGACTGCGAGACCCTGCGGAATTCTCACGCCAGTGGCGATGCGTCTCGTCCCTAAAAAGGCTTAAATTCCCGCCAAAGTGCGCGCATGGCTGCATACCGAAATCGACGAGTTTCGTGGAATGGTCACCAAAGCGGCCAAAGTCCACATGCTTAAATGCGCCCAGCAATTTCTCTATGATGCGCCGGTGACCATAATAAGCGTCATAGTGCAATTGATGCGCTTGGTCGGTTTCGGCGGCCTGCGACTCGAATTTGATGGACCAATTCTTCTCCCAGTCCTCGAGCTCATTGAGAAATAGAGAACGATTGAAAAAACACATTAGAGCATCGGGGGGGAAATATTCAAGCAAAGTGCTCTCGAGCTGCAGACTGTCGATGGGCTGCTCATCGTATGGTAAGTACGGTCCCGCCGAGCTCAAAGGCAAGACATCAATATGCTCGCGCTTGCTGATGGATCGCTGAGATTCGACGTCAAATTCGCGGATGGATTCAATCTGGTCACCAAAACACTCGATTCTGAACGGATGCAATTCTTCATACAGAAACACATCGATTAAGCCGCCGCGGACGCTCATTTCTCCGGGGCGATTAACTCGCTCCTCCCGTACATAACCTATTTGCACCAAGCTCTCGATGAGAGATCCGAATTCGACGTTCGCGCCGGTGCTCACCTGAATCCGGTGAGCAGCAAGATCATTTCGATTTGCGACCTTTTCGATCAGAGCAGGTGCAGAAGTGACGACGACGATCTTTTGTTGATCTAAAAGTTTCTTGAGGGCCAAAATCCTGCCGCCCACAACAGAGCTCGTAGGCCCCACCTCGCTCCAGGCCTGCTTGCTGATGGCCGGGAAAAAGCTTACTAGCTCCTCGCCCAAGAGCTCAACCAGATCCTCATTCAGTTGCCGGGCTTCCTCCTCGGTCGGCAAGAGGCAAATTGTCGTTTGCGAAAGGCTCTCGAACAGCAAACCAACAAGCAAAGAGCGGGCAGAGCCAATCACTCCCATGATGGGAACGGATTTCGCGTCTTTTATCCGGTTTACCAAATCAGCGAACTGCCGGCTTGATGATATAACACTTTTCAGATACTCTTTGACCACTGGTTAGCTCTCGCATCCCGCTTTATTCAATGCTTACAGCTTGGCGAACGAATCCACCTGCGGCACGGATTCGCCGCTGCGCTTCTTCCTTCCCTACATTCGCCATGATCATCACAATGGCGGTCTTTACGTGGCCACCAGCCCTCTGCAACGCTTCCGCGGCTTCCGCGTAGGATACTCCCGTGATCATCATGACGATCCGCTTGGACCTTTCTTCCAGTTTCTTTGAAGTCATTTGTAGGTCCACCATCATGTTGCCGTAGACTTTGCCAATTCGAATCATCGAAGTGGTAGTGATCATATTCAGAATCAGCTTAGTTGCTGTCCCGGCCTTCATCCGCGTAGAACCCATAATGACCTCGGGACCGACGACCGGGCAGATGGCAACATCCACCTTAATAGTCATTTCTTGGCGGGGGTTGCAAGTGACATAGATAGTCTTGGCGCCAATCTCCCGGGCCTTGTCGATGGCGCCAATAACATAAGGCGTACGCCGGCTGGCGGCGATGCCGCAGACGACATCCTTATGAGTGACTCCCCTCGCCATCAGATCCTTTTGTCCGATGGCGTATTTATCCTCGGCGCCTTCTTGTGCCCGGGTGAGTGCGCTATGGCCGCCAGCGATGATTCCTTGCACCATTTCCGGCGGAACGCCAAAAGTTGGTGGGCATTCCGATGCGTCCAGCACCCCTAACCGCCCACTGGTCCCGGCGCCAACGTAAAAAAGCCGGCCGCCGGATTTGAATGCCTGCACCACCACTTCCACTGCTTTTTCAATATAATCGATTTCTTGTCGGACAATGCCGGGAACCTGCATGTCCTCATCATTGATGAGATACAGAATTTCTTTGATGGACTTTTGGTCGATGTTCTCCGTTTTAGGATTGCGAGCCTCTGTTGTCAAATTTCTTATTTCGTCAAATACTGAGCGCGACACCTCTCACTCCTTTTTCTAAGTAGACGGATTTCAGTTCTCATACTCCCGAACTGCGACAGCAATTGCTGCGCTATACTAAATAGCAATGCTGGCGTCTCTTTGCAGAAAGGCGATCTACTTTCGAGAGACGAGTACGATTCGTTTCGACAGGTCTCGCCTATCATAAGTCGGCCGGATAGAAACCGTCTTCATAAAAACATCCGGAAACGAGCCAACCATTTCCTCCATCTCACCGGACAGATCCCCGCCTTTTTGAACAGCCAGGAATCCATCAGCTTTCAAAAGCGGCGCGCTCCACTCCCAGACTCTTCTTAGACTCGCGACCGCCCTAGAGACGATCACATCAAATCCATATTGGTGACCGCCAAAAACCAAGTCCTCGGCGCGCTGGCATATTACCTCCGTGTGGTGAAGGTGTAATTGCTCAACCACTTCCTGCAAAAAAAGACTTTTCATCCTTTTGGAATCGACAAGCGTCATCCTTATGGATGGGTGAAGTATTTTGATGATGACTCCTGGGAAGCCCGCCCCCGAGCCAAGATCCATCACCCTCGCCGCTGTCGGAATGTTCAAACTTTGGCAAAAATCAATGGACTCTGCAATATGGCGTGTGACAATTCTGCCGACATCCCCTTTTGAAAGCAAATGGGTACGCCGGCTCCACTCCTCAATGAGCTCTATGTATCCCGTTAACTGGCCGACTTGGGCCGCGTTGAGCCCCCATGTGGGAGCCAGCTTTGTTAGCATACGTTTGTTTTCGGGAAGCATGCGCTGGGCTTACGTTTCACGTGAAACCTTTGGCTTTCGGTGGCCGTTGCCGCTATGAATGTAAACCATAAGAATGGCGATATCAGAAGGGGACACTCCCAAAATACGTGACGCCTGCCCCAAAGTCCTTGGCCGCATCTTAGACAGTTTCTCCCTGCTTTCAGAAGATATGGATTTCAATTGTGCGTAATCGATGTGTTCCGGAATGGTCAAATTCTCAAGCTCTTGCATCCTCTCAACCTGCTCTCGCTGTCGCTGCAAAAATCCTTCGTACTTTATCTCGATTTCGACCTGTTCCCGGACGCCTCGCCAAAAGGGATCGTCCGAGCAGCGAAATAGCTCGCTCGAATTCAGCGCAGCGAAATCGGTCAGGTGAACCTCCGGGCGCTTTAGCAGTTTAGCCCACGTTTCCGCCGCTTTCAAGGGAGTCGAACCAACCTTTTCCAGTATCGGATTGACTTCTTCTGGAGCGGGGCGTAGGTTTTGCAGTTCCTTGATAGCCTCCGCGATTTTTTCCTGTTTCTTTTGCACGGTCAGAAATGTATCTCTCGAAATCAAGCCAAACCGGTAGCCGTGCTGCATGAGACGCAAATCGGCGTTGTCCTGGCGTAGCAGTAAACGATGCTCCGCGAGGGAGGTGAAGATGCGATACGGCTCAGCCAAATCCTTCGTCACCAAGTCGTCGACCAGCACACCGATGTAGGCTTCGGAGCGATCCAAAACAAACGCCTCTTCACCACGAATTTTTAAGACGGCGTTGATCCCCGCCATCAACCCTTGTGCGGCCGCCTCCTCGTAGCCCGAGGTGCCGTTTATTTGTCCCGCGAAAAAGAGGTTCTCGACCAACTTCGTTTCCAAGGATGGCTTGAGCTGGTGCGGCGGGAAATAATCGTATTCGATGGCATAGCCCAATCGGGTCAACCTCGCCTTCTCCAAGCCGGGGATGGTATGAATGGCTCGTACTTGGACATCCTCCGGAAGGCTTGTGGAGAAGCCGTTCAGATAATACTCACTGCTCTCCCGTCCTTCCGGCTCAAGAAAGATTTGGTGGCTCGGCTTCTCAGAGAAGCGGAAGATTTTATCTTCGATGGAGGGGCAGTATCTTGGCCCTTTGCTCTTGATGACGCCGGTATACAATGGGGAACGATCTAACCCCGATTTCAAAATCGCGTGCGTTTCGGCAGTGGTGTTGGTTAAATAACAAGGCAGTTGCTCCAGGTCAATTTTGGGATGACGGTACGAAAAAGGTTGAGGATTATCATCCCCGCTCTGCAACCTGGTGGAGGAAAAATCGATGCTTTTGCCGTCGATTCTTGGTGGCGTCCCCGTCTTCAACCTCCCCACCTCAAATCCCACCCGCTGCAATTGCTCACTCAATCCCACGGACGGCAACTCACCGGATCGTCCGCCGGGGAAATGCGTCAGGCCCACGTGAATCAGACCACTGAGGAAAGTGCCTGCGCACAAGATAACGGCTTTGGAGAAAATCTTTGTGCCGATATCCGTGACGATCCCTTCAATCTTTCCATCCTCGATGACCAACTCGGCGACGTGATGCTGGCGCAGATGCAGGTTGCGCTGTTGTTCGATGGACTTTTTCATGCGCAGGGAATAGCCGATCCGATCGTTCTGGGATCGGGGAGACCAGACCGAGGGGCCTTTTGATTTGTTGAGCATGCGGAATTGGATACCTGAATCATCCGCGACCAAACCCATTTCCCCGCCCAAAGCATCGATCTCGCGAACCAATTGTCCCTTCGCCAATCCGCCGATAGCCGGGTTACAGGACATTTGCGCAACAGTAAAGAGATTGATGGTCGTGAGCAGAGTTTTCGCGCCCATGCGGGCCGCGGCCAAAGCTGCCTCGCAACCTGCATGGCCTGCTCCGATGACTATGACATCATATTCGCTATCTTTGCTATTCACAGGTTTCACGTGAAACACATCATTTGCCGATGCAAAACTTGGAAAAGATGTCTTGCAGGATTTCTTCGCTGGTTACCTCTCCCGTAATTTCTCCGATGGCCCTCAAGGCCGCCCGCAAATCCACTGCAATCAAATCAGCCGGGCAGTTCTTGCTGATCGAGCTTTTTGCCGCCGCTAAGAAGGTAGCCGCCCTCTTTAAGGCGTCTTTATGTCGCGCCTTGCCAATGATCGAATCCATCGGTGCTTCCCGATCACTCAAAGCCATCTTGACCAACTCCCGTTCCAGCGTCGGCATCCCCTGACCACTCTTCGCTGAAACCTCGACTGCCTCGATGCCATATTCAGTGCCCACTGTTCGCCGGAAGACCTTCTGTGGCAAGTCACACTTGTTAATAACAGCCAACACTTTTCTATCCTCCTGCCCGGCGTTGCGCTCCAAACTGTCCAGAATCCGGAGGTCTTGGCTCGTTAAATCTTCGCTTCCATCGAGGACGACAACCAAAATGTCCGCCTTCTCCATTAGTCTTTCCGTGCGTGTTACGCCGGCTTTTTCCACTTTGTCGTCTGTCTCTCGCAGCCCGGCGGTATCCGTGGCCCGAAAGAGTACACCTTCAATATCCAGCCTCTCCTCCAGACTGTCCCGAGTTGTGCCGGGTATGTCGGTTACTATCGCTCGATCTTCTTGCAGAAGCGCGTTAAGAAGACTCGACTTGCCCACGTTGGGTCGACCAATGATCACCAAGTGAGCGCCTTCCCGAATGATCTTGCCAAACGTAAAAGACCTGATGAGCTCCGCGATCTCTTTTTCCAGGCGCTCAATCATACGAACCAACTCCTCACGATCTGCGAAATTCACATCTTCATCGGCAAAGTCCAACTCAAGCTCTAAGGACATGCAGCCGCTCTTGATATCTTCCCGCAATCGTTCCAGTCGTGTGGATAACTTGCCAAAAGCTTGCGAGACGGAGAGTTGCAGGCTTGCGCGTGTTTGCGCAGCGATGATGTCCGCAACCCCTTCAGCTTGCGCCAAATCCATTTTGCCGTTCAGAAAGGCCCGCTTGGTGAATTCCCCGGGTTCCGCCAAGCGTGCATCGTTGGCGATCAAAAGATCCAGAATCTCATGCACTATATACCGGCTGCCATGACAGCTAATTTCCACGACATCCTCCCCGGTATAAGAGTTGGGAGATTCAAATTTCGTGAGAATCACTTCATCGATGACTTCGTCATCGCCGCTTGACCCGGTATTCCTTATGATGCGACCGTGAATCGCCATTCGCGGTTTAATGGACGAAAAATCCTTTTTGCACAAAAATATCTTATTCGCGATATCAAAACTGTGCTTGCCGCTCATTCGTATTACAGCAATAGCGCCGGTGCCGTTTGGCGTGGAAAGGGCGGCAATGGTATCCTGTAAGCTGTGGGCCATCATTTTCCAGCATCTTCACGGCTAAATAGAAAACCCCACTGCATTGTTCGTGGGGCGTTCTCGGTATGAGTACGAAAAACCTTTCTGCATGCAAATCAAGAAAAGAAACGCTCAGGCGCTGATCACTTTTTCTTCCTTGCCTCTCTCACAACGGGTACTCGTCCCGCATCACTCGAGCTTTTCACTTGCCATTTTTGGTGAATGATGGACAAAACATTGAAAAGGGCGTAGTACAAATTGAGGCCGGATGGAAAAGAATTGAACAGCAAGGTGAAGAAAATCGGCATGAAATAGATCATCGCCTTTTGCTTTGGATCCGTGACGCTCATCTTCTGCTGAACCAGCATTGTCACGCCCATCAAGATGGGAAGCACATTAACAGAATCTCCATAGAACGGGATCGAAAAAGGTAAGGTTGCGATGGTGTCTGGACTGGAGAGATCTCTTATCCACCAAACGAACCCTTGACTGCGCAGCTCGATGGTAGAGCGAAAAACGATAAAAAGAGCCCATAGCAACGGCATTTGCAACACGACCGGCAGGCACCCGCCCATGGGATTAACGCCTTCCTCCTTATAAAGCTTCATGGTCTCTTTGTTCAAGCGCTGCGGATCTTTTCCGTACTTTTCTTTTAAATCCGCCAGCTTGGGCTGCAACAATTGCATCTTCTTCATTGAGTCGAAGCTTTTGCGTGTGAGTGGATAGGTAATAACTTTGATCAAGATCGAAAAAATAATCAACACCAGTCCATAGTTGGGAATAACCTTGTGAATCTCCTTAAAAGTCCAAAGAATCGCCACTGAAAACGGTTGAATGATTTTGTATCCAAAATCCATAATATTCTCAAGCCCGATCTCGTAGGATTTGAGAATTTCATCGTCCAAAGGCCCTAGATACACGAGGAACCGATCCTTTTCGGTGCGGTCGCGAAGAAACGGCATCATGAGGCGGACGGCGTAACGTTTCCATTTACTCTTGGGATGAGAGGCCACCGGATACTCTTCACCGTAAACAAGGGCGTTCGTCCCCTTCCTATCCTTTGCGGCAATGGCTAAAGCAAAATACTTTGTCCTGACCGCCACCCAGTCTATGTCGCCGGTCTCCGTGTGAATTTTCTTATCTGTAGGATATTTCTTGCTGACCTCGCCTCCGGCAGCCACTACTGCTTTCGCATAGGACATATCATCGTTCAGGCGCTTTTCCGTTGAAGCTAAGCCGCTCACCGCATCCACCGTGTAGGCCTTTTCCCCTATCAGATCACCCATGTTTTCCAGAGTAACCTGCAGGGTGAAATCATAGCGGTCCGCAAAAAATTCAAGCTCTTTAATTACTCTCCTGCCGCCCGACAATTCGCATTCGTATCGCACCTTCCGGGACTCTCGACTATCAACTGTTATACTGGAGTCTGTCGGACCTGTAAAGGGCAACCTCGAAGTGTCTATGGAATCACCGGCCTTGGTGACAAAACTGATCCCCAGAACACCTTCAGGGTTGTCGGGAAGCATTTCCACCAGCTTGTCATCAGGACCCAAGTACCTCTTCAGTGACCATTCCCTCAGCATGCCGCCTTTGCTGCTAAAGCGGGCCTGGTAGAGGTCAGTCTCGATCGTCAAAAAGCGTTCCGGTTGCGCTGTTGCTAACTGGGCACTCTCAGTAAGCGGTGACGCTTGTTCCTCTGCTCGTGAAGAAAAAGCGCTCCCAAGCGACTCACCCCGAGAGTCGCTCCCAGCGACCGTGCTATCCGGCTGCCTCTGATTCGTTAGCGGACTGCTTTGTTTTTTCGCAATCTCCGTCTCGTATGCTTTCGGCATGAAAAGCTTTTTGTACAGAGGCGTTTGCACCAAAAAAAACACCAGGCCAATTAGTAAAAAGGCGATAATCGTTTTCTTGTCAAAATCCATTTATGTCCCTGATCTGCATGAAATGACTGCACTACTCGTCTGCGTGTATCCCCTCTCATATTGCGCAAGGTTCTCTGTCTATGTAATTCTACTTGTTAAGGGTAAGAATTGCACCCTTTTTGTCATTCGTATATTAAAAGTGTCTTTTTTGTTCTTTGAAAGTCTCTTTCCAAGAGGTGTGTAACACCTGCTTACTCTTTCTGAGGTTCTTTCTTCT
>DYKH01000289.1 GCA_020722685.1 Caldithrix sp.
TTCACGTGCGGTTCTCGGAGGGGCCGGGAGTGAAACTCTCCCGGTCTACTCAACCTTATATCCCTCTTGCCAGAGGTTTCATGTATCTGGTGGCGATCATCGACTGGTGGAGCCGCTATGTCCTTGCCTGGAAGACATCTACAACGCTGGATACGGCATTCTGTTTGGAGGCGCTGGAAATGGCCCTTGAGTTTGGGAAACCGGAAATATTCAATAGCGACCAGGGGACTCAGTTTACCAGCAATGCCTTTACCACAAGGGTTAAGGATAGCGGGATTGATATCAGTATGGATGGCCGGGGACGATGCATGGACAACATATTCACGGAGCGCTTGTGGAGATCGCTGAAATATGAGAATGTCTATCTCATGCATTACGAGACAGTCCCCGAGGGAAGACAGGGAATCGACTCCTACTTTGGCTTCTACAACGATGTCCGTCTTCACCAGAAGCTGCAATATCGAACGCCAGCGGAAGTTTATTTTCAAAGAGCGGGTTGATGGGCTTTATGGTTTTCGATCGGGTTATCCACAACCAAGTCCCCCCGCCCGCCATGCTCCGCGAAAGGGCCACGGGCGGGCAGAACTTGGCTATGGATAACCCTCCGCTCACGAGGATGGGACACATAAATAAAAACAAAAAACCGCCCCAAAGTGTAACTTAACTTTTAGAAAAAATTGTCTTGACAAATGGGTCCACCTTATGGTCCATTCTTCCGGGTCATTCTCATACAAGGGTTTCGATAGTTGAAACAAAGTAGGTGTATCTTTCCGTTTTTCAGAGCGCGTTTGCCTGATTGGGTTGGCGTCGGTCTTCGTTGATTTGGGCTGAGCTGCGGCATTCAGAGATTGGAATCTTATGGAAAGAGGATTTTGCCATATCTTTTCAGCCCAAACCGATTGAAAAGGGTTAAAGTCCGTGATCCTTGGCAAAATAACTAAAGAAAGGAGTGAGACGTTATGAATAGGAATAAAATCGTTTATGTTTTGGTTACTTTTATTGTTGCAATCGTTTTTTGTGCAACCAGTGTTCGCGCTGCAAGTACTTTTATCAGCATAGGGACCGGCTCGACCGGAGGGACCTTTTATCCGGTCGGGGTCATTCTTGCCAATGTTTTCAACCAAGAATTGCAATCAAAGGGTTATAAATTCACTGCGCAGGCATCCGGGGGAACTACGGAAAACCTCGAAATGATTCGCAACAAGGAAATCAAGATGGGGATATGCGGGAGTGTCCCCACGGCGAATGCCTACCAGGGCATCGACAAATATAAGGGGAAAGAAATAAAGCATCTTCGTTACGTTACAGCGCTGTGGCCCGAGGCGGTGCAGCTTATGTACCGGAAAGACTCCGGCATCCGTACACTCGGCGACTTCAAAGGCAAAAAGATCGCGGTCGGGCCGGCCGGAGGCGGGGGGGTGTTTTATCTTCCGATCATCTTGAAGGAATATAACGGCATGACCTTCAAAGATTTTAATGTTCAATATCTGGGATATGGAGATTCCGTCCAGGCGCTTCAAAATAGGTTAATCCACGCTTGTTATCTGGCGGCAGGCTTGCCGACATCCGCCGTGTCTCAGATATATGCCGGACAAGCCGAGGCGGATATGATCCAGTTCTCCGATGATGAGATCAATCGCATTTCGAAAGCGGCGCCCTTTTTCACGAAGATTATCATCCCCAAGGACACCTATCCGAAACAGGACAAACCGCTGCAGACAGTCGCCATTAAGTCCGCATTAGTCTGCGACCAGGACGTGGAAGACGGTATCATTTACGCCATGCTGGACGCTTTGTACGTCAAGCATAATGAAGAGGTCCGCAAACAGCATGGTTCCTTGAGGCTTGTTACTCTCAATGAGGCCGTTAAAGGTCTGACCGGGGCTCCGCTCCATCCCGGCGCCGTGAAGTTCTACAGAGACAAGGGCCTATCCGTTCCCGATTCTTTGATTCCTTCCGGAATGAAATAAAACCGCTAGAACTCCGTTGGTGGGGAGGCGTGCTGGTCCACGTCTCCCCCCGGTCGGGGAAGAGGAGATAATCATGTCGGTCAAGCAAACTGTTCCCGTGTCTCTTTCGCCCCAAGACACGGGAACAACGCAGCAGAACCGTTCCTCTTTTTTTTCGTTTAGAGTATTTTTCCTCATCTTTTGTGTCTTGGTCTCTCTGATACACGTTTATTACAATAGTTTCGGCCTTATCGAAGTCGTCCCGAAAAACATGATCCATGTATCCCTGATGATGGGTCTTATCTTCTTAAACAAAAGGGCGAGAAAAAAACATGGTGGAGAAACCCCGTCCTTTCTGGACTGGGTTTTGTTTATCCTTTCCATCGGCGTAGGAGTCTATTTGCTTGCCTCTTCACGCAAATGGGTGGAGACACTTCTCACACCGACGACGATGGACAAGATATATGGTTTGGTATTCATCCTTCTCGTCATTGAAGCATCCAGAAGAACCGTCGGTTGGATTCTTACGTCGATAGGCGTGGTTTTTCTTGTTTATACGTATATCGGTCCGTGGTGCCCGGGGATTTTGGGGCATTCCGGTTTTTCTTTAACCAGAATAATGGTCCGGATGACGATGACTTCCGAAGGGATCCTCGGTGTGGCGGCGATGGTCTCGGCTTCCTATATCTTTATGTTTATTCTTTTTGCGAGTTTTCTGCAGGCCACGAAGGCGGCGGATTTTTTTAACGACCTGGCATCTTCCGTTGCCGGCGGAACACGGGGGGGACCGGCAAAAGTGGCGGTCATTGCGAGCGCTCTTTGTGGAACAATCTCAGGAAGTTCTCAGGCAAACGTCGCCACAACGGGCACCTTTACGATTCCGCTCATGATCCGAACAGGGTTCAAGCCCTATTTTGCCGGAGCGGTGGAAGCCATTGCGTCTACCGGGGGTGTGATTATGCCGCCGATTATGGGTGCAGCCGCCTTTATCATGAGTTCCTATCTCGGAGTTTCGTACAACAAAATCATGCTTGCCGCGGTAACGCCGGCCTTGCTGTATTACTGGACGATTTTTCACATGGTTGATCTTGGCGCCGCGAAGTGGCACCTTGCGGGATTGCCGAAAGAGCAGCTCCCGAATCCGAAAAATGTTTTGAAACAGAGGGGGCTGTTGCTTCTTCCCCTCGTGCTGATCATTTTATTCCTCGTGATAGGCTACAGTCCGCTTTTCGCCGCTTTTGTCGGGATCATAACCGTTTTGGTGGTCTCGTTTTTCAGAAAAGATACGCGCCTCGGGTTTAGGGAAATCATCGACGCTCTTGCGGAAGGCGCGGTGAACAGCGCGACCATCGCGATACTTTGCGCCGTCATCGGGTTTGTTATCGCCTCCGTAAGCATGACCGGCATCGGCCAAACGATAGGCTCAAGCATCGTGAGCTGGTCCGGGGCGAAAATCTGGTTGACCGGGATACTGTGCATGATAACCGCGGTCATTCTGGGCATGGGGTTGCCCGGACCGGCGTGTTATATCATCACCGCCACTGTCGCCGCTCCTTCGCTTATCTCTATTGGAATCACGGAGCTCGGCGCCCATTTTTTCGCCTTTTACTTTGGGACGATGTCCGCCGTCATACCGCCGGTCGCGCTGACATCTTTCACCGCGGCGGCGATAGCAAAGGCCAATCCCACAAAGGTCGCCTTCACCGGTCTTTTTGTGGGAAGCGCCGGCTTTATACTGCCCTTCCTATGGCTTTATCATCCCGTCCTTTTGGGGGAGTCTTTCAGCTGGGACAGCTATATTTGGGCCGTTTTCGCCGCGATGGCGGCCCTTTATTCGGTTTCCCTTACAGTCACGGGATATCGCCAGCAGAAACTGATGATTTTTGAAAGGGTGCTCTTCGGGCTGGCGGCTATTCTGCTGGTCTTTCCTCAAACCGTTGTCCAATCCGTCGGCCTGGCGGTTTTTGGATCCGGCGTTCTCTTGCATTATTTCCGTTATAAGGCCGTCAGGCATCGAAAATCATAAACTAAGAGGTGCATCCTCTGATCCCATAAAGCGCGTGGGAGCGGATCAGATCGGAAATCTTTCGCCGGATTTAGTTTTTCCGCTATCTTTCGACTTCCACGATCCCTTCTTTAATCACGTAGAGGATTTTCTCTATATCCTGGAGCAGGGTGATGTCCTTGAGGGGATCCCCCTTAACGACGATGATATCCGCGATCTTCTCTTCCTCGATGGAGCCGATGTCTTTATTGATCCCGAGACATTCTGCCGCGTATGACGTGCAGGCCATGATTGCCTGCATGGAGGTTAATCCCGCCTCGACAAGTGCGGACAACTCAAACGCGTTGGTTCCATGGTCGGTGAACGGCATTCCGGCGTCGGATCCCATCGCGTAGCGCACACCAGCTTTGAGCGCCCTGCGAAAACTCTTGAGCCGGTTTCTTCGGCTTGCCAGGGCTTTTTCTATAATAACGGGCGGAAGGCCGCAGCCGGGTCCCTGTTCTTCAACGTGCTTGCCGTAAGAGAAGGTCGGAATAAGAAAAACATGGTTTCGAAGCATCGTTTCGATGTCTTTATCATCAAGACTTGTTCCGTGCTCAAGGGTATCACAGCCCGCAGCCAGGGCAATCTTGACCCCTTTTGAGCCGTGCGCATGGCAAGAAACAGGAATTCCCTGATTATGAGCCTCTTCTACGGCTACCTTGGCTTCTTCAAAGCTCAGGGCATAGGCGTCAGGGGAGGAGGTCTCACGAAATGTTCTCCCGGAGGTCAGGATTTTTATGACGTCAACGCCTTGAGCCAGCAGGATTCTAACCGCCTTCCTGACCTCATCCGGGGAATCCATGGTAAACCTTTCGGAAAAAGCGATCTGGGGCGGGTACACGAGATAATCTGCGCCGGTGGAGAGTATTCTAAAGCCGCTTGCAAACATTCTGGGTCCCTTTATGATGTTACTGCGGATGGCGTCCCGCACGGCAAGATCAATAAGATGATCCGCGCCGAGATCCCTGATTGTTGTGAAACCCGCCTTAAGCGTTTTTTCCGCATTTTTATAGGCTTTCAATGTTTTGAACGGGACGGTTTCCTTCAGGTTGGAAAGCTCGGTGTCTCCTTTTGTCATGCAGATATGGGTGTGGGTGTCTATAAGACCCGGCAGAATAGTCAACCCCGATATGTCCAGGAAGCGGGCGTCTCGCGGAAGTTTGGGTGTCTTGCCGGAGGGGTAGATTTTTTTGATCCTTTTTCCTTCAATGAGAAGAGTGGATAGTTGGGGTTCGCTTCCTAAACCGTCAATCACTTTCCCCCCTGAAAGAACCAGTAGCTTCTTTTGATTTCCTTGCATATTTTACCTCGCAGTTTTACAATATAATAGGTTTTATGATTTACTATAACCAATTTCTTTCATATTTGATTATCTTTAAGCCGCTCCATTTGTCAAGATAATCTTGTTGAAATGTCAGTAAGATTCGGTACTGTCAAGTTTTTTGTGTAAAATTCTCATAGGCCATTTCTTTGAAGA
>DYKH01000290.1 GCA_020722685.1 Caldithrix sp.
ATTGCTCGCAAGGCAGGCCTGAAGGATGATGAACTCATTTTTACGGGCTATATCAGCGATGAAGAACTGGTTCAGCTCTACAATCTGTGCCAACTCTGTGTTTTACCGTCCTGGCACGAAGGCTTCGGTCTGCCGGCGCTGGAAGCCATGCGTTGCGGCGCCCCCGCGATTGGATCCAACACCTCCAGCATCCCCGAAGTGATCGGCCTCGACGAAGCGCTGTTCGATCCCTTCGACGTGGACGCCATCGCGGCCAAAGTGGCCCAGGCTCTGGAGGATGAACCTTTCCGGGAGCGCCTTAGAAAACACGGTCTCGAGCAGGCCAAAAAATTTTCTTGGGATGAATCGGCCGAACGGGCGATTGCGGCGTGGGAGTCGTTGCTGAAATCGCAACCGCAACAAAAGTCAGCCCGCCAGCCAACCGGGAGCAAACCAAGACTGGCCTTCGTATCCCCCTTGCCGCCAGAACGCACCGGCATCGCCGATTACAGCGCCGAATTGCTGCCGGCACTGGCAGAGCACTACGACATCGAAGTCGTAGTGGCGCAGGATAGGGTCGATGACCCCTGGGTCAATCACCATGGCAAGGTACGGGACGTGTCTTGGTTGCGTGCTCACGCGAACGAGATCGACCGGGTGCTTTACCAGGTTGGCAATTCTCCCTTTCATCAGCACATGCTGCCCTTGCTGCAGGAAATCCCAGGGACGGTCGTGCTACATGATTTCTACATGAGCGGGCTGATGGCCTGGCTGGAAGATCATGGCGCCGCCGATCGTGTTTGGACGAAAGCGCTCTATTCCGCCCACGGCTATGGCGCTGTGTGCGAACGTTATCTCGATGCTGATGCGGCAAAGAGCAACTACCCGGTTAATTTGCACATCCTGCAGCACGCTCAAGGCGTGATTGTCCATTCCAAATACTCGCAAAAATTGGCGGAAAAGTGGTACGGAGAGGGTGTTACGGATGCTTGGGAAAAGATTCCTTTTCTGCGATCACCAGCAGATGTATTCGAAAAAGCTGCTGCCAGAAAACAGCTTGGCATTGAGAGGGACGATTTCATCGTTTGCAGCTTTGGTTTTTTGGATCCGACCAAGCTCAACCACCGCCTGCTGAACGCCTGGCTCGCTAGTGCACTCGCTGGTGATAAACGATGTAAATTAGTGTTCGTTGGCGAAAACCACAGTGGCGATTACGGCTTAATGCTTTTGCAAACGATGCGATCAAGCGACCTCGGTAAACGCATCCGCATCACGGGCTTCGCACCACCAGAAATGTTCCGGCAATATCTGATGGCAGCCGATATGGCGGTACAGCTTCGCACCAATTCGAGAGGCGAAACGTCCGCCGCTGTTTCGGACTGTATGAACTACGCGTTGCCGCTCATCGTCAATGCCAATGGCTCGATGGCGGAACTTGATCCCCAAGCCGTCTGGATGCTGCCAGACGAATTTGACGATAGCTCGCTCATCGAGGCCCTGGAGACCTTGTGGCGCGAGCCTGAAAGGCGCCGCGTCTTAGGCGAACGAGCACGCGAAATCACCCTTAACTACAACGCACCAGCCGCATGCGCTCGGCGCTATGCGGAAGCGATCGAGCGTTTTCATTATCGAGCCGAGACCGCAACGCCGGCCTTGATACGCGCCATCGCGGCACAGAAACAGTTTATTCCCAGCGATGCCGAGTTGGTTCACCTCGCTAGAACCATCTCCGCTACGCTTCCGTTGGTAAAGCCGGCCAAGCGCCTGTTTCTGGATGTAACAGCCACGTGCCGCAACGACCTCAAAACGGGAATTGAGCGTGTCGCGCGCGCGATACTGCTGGCGTTGCTGGAAGCCCCACCCGCAGGTTACAGAATTGAACCCGTATATCTCAGCGATGCCGGTGGGAAATGGCACTACCGCTACGCACGTCTTTACACGCTCGGTTTGCTGGGATGCCCAGCAGAGGGACTGGAGGATGACGTCGCAGAGCCCGAGACGGGCGATGTGATCCTGTGCTTGGATTTGTCCGGCGATATTTTGGTTCAGGCGGCACAGTTAGAGCTGTTCAGGGATTTACGCAATCATGGCGTCTCGATTTACGCAACGGTATTTGATTTGCTCCCCGTGCGTATGCCGGAAGTCTTCCCGCCGGGTGCGGATCAGATACACCGTAGATGGCTTGAGACAATCTCGACGTTTGATGGGGCGATTTGCATTTCAAGGGCTGTCGCGGAGGACCTGCGTGCCTGGTTGGATGAGGAGGCGCTAGTATGGGAAAAACGTCGCCCCTATTCCATAGGCTGGTTTCATTTGGGGGCGGATTTTGCCAATTCGGCGACCACCCGGGGGATGCCGCCCAAGGCGGAGGCCACTCTACAAAAACTGAAGACCCGGCCGAGTTTCCTTATGGTGGGCACAATCGAGCCACGCAAGGGTTATGGGCAAACATTGGACGCCTTCGATCAACTTTGGCAGGATGGGGTGGATGCCAATTTGGTCATCGTCGGGCACGAGGGCTGGAAAGATTTACCAGACGACATGCGCCGCAACATTCCTCAAACTGTCGAGCGGTTGTGCACCCATCCAGAGCTGAACAAACGTCTTTTCTGGCTCGAAGACATCAGCGACGAATACCTGGAAAAGATCTATGAAGCCAGCACTTGTCTCATTGCCGCGTCATACGGTGAAGGCTTCGGCCTGCCGCTTATCGAGGCGGCGCAGCACAAGCTGCCCATCATCGCGCGGGATATCCCGGTGTTTAGAGAGGTGGCTGGCGATTACGCACAGTATTTCAACGCAAGCGAAGAAAATGCATTGTCAGAGACCGTGGAAAAGTGGTTGTACAAACGTGATCGGGGTATCGGAAACGCATTAGAGATGAGGTTGGATGTGTTGAGTTGGAAACAGAGCGCAAAAACCCTGATCAGGTGGATTTTAAAGAGAAAACAGTCCGCGGATTCAACTTTGATGGTCTCGTAAAAAATCCCATACTCGTCATGCCGGACTTGATCCGGCATCCAGAACACACTGAAAACACTTGATTACGGCCTCCGCCGGAATGACGCCAAATTGGATTTTTCGACTTTTTACGAGTCCAACAACTTTGATGATCACGTAAGTTTTTATCATCACCACTAAAATGGGAATCCATTTCTTTAAGTTAGTTACAGAGTAACAGGACTCCGGCTTCCGCTTAGATGACATCCTTTATACGAAACCATCAACTTTCACACAAGAAAAATTGAATACCCATCTCATCATCAAAATTTTGTCATCGCAGAAATGGAAAAACCGCGCAAGATAATCCCTCACCCCGCTGCACTATTGTGGTTCGCAACTGCCATGCTCATTGCTGTGTTTGCTTATTCACAAGCAGAGAGCCCCAAGAATCGCGGGCTGTACCCCGATGTTGCGACGCACGTGATGATCGCATCGAGTGTTTGGAACGATCTTGATTTAGTCTACACGCTCGAAGATCTGGCACGCTTTCGAAGAGATTTTCCCATAGAATCCGGCCCAAGGGGCCTTTTTTACAAAGCAACCGCTTCTGGCGAGATTGTTTTTGCAAAACCCTATCTTTACGGTGGAGCTGCAGCACCCTTTTATGGAATGCTCGGGATCGACGGCTTCATCGTTCTAAACAGTATCTGTTTTTTATTGATCGGCTTCGTGTCCACAGTTTCTTTGTCACCAGCACTGGGGCAGAGATGGGCCTTGATCGCCTCTCTGGGCTTCATTTTGCCAAGTCCATTTACGGCATGGATTTCCGTGCCGCATCCCGACCTTTTCATCGCAACACTACTTGCAGCCTCGGTATACCTGCTGCTGCACGCAAGCGCGTCGAAATGGCATGTCGTTGTCGGCGCGGTCCTTTTCGCGGCGTCTATCCATGAAAAACCCACTTTTATTATTCTGCTGCCTTTCGTACTACTTGCAATACCGTCTGTTTGCGGTATACGCACAAAATTGGTAATTATTTTTGTTGGTGTTATTACGTGGCTCGTGTTGAGTAGTCCAAACTTTGTAACTGATGGGACAATATTTGCTTATCAAGGATCAAGATTTGGTGTGTCGAAAGCACCTTTTCCACTGGAGCCAGGTTGGACATTACCAAAAAATATCGGCCAATTTAATCACGTGTTCAATCCTATTTTGATCGTCTCTTCTCTTTTGAGTAACCTTGCAATAATTCCAAGTAAGTTATTCGATTTTATGTTCGGACGACAAACTGGAATAGCTGTCTATTTTCCTGTTGCAATAGCCTTAATAGGAATTCGCCTTCGTGTAGGTCGTTCTGCTTCTGCGTGGCTGTTAGTCGGTTTTTTTGTACACCTCAGCTTATACTGGGTTGTTTTTCCTACCAATGGCTACGGCGGGGGTGGCAGCTATGGTCCGCGCTATATGATGCAGGCTCTGCCGCTTGTGCCACTGTCTTTTATCGGTTGTCAGGCGCTGCCTTATCTTCATCAAATTATACCGCCAAAAATAGCACTTGCCTTCATGTTCATTGTGGCTGTTTTATTGCAGTGGCGCGTATTATTTGTTGGTAACGATATGGTTCATGAGTACCATCACTGGTTTCTCAAATTACCTCTTAGCATCTTTCCCGTAGAGAATTGGTTGCTGCCAACAATATGTGAATCTTACTCATCATCGATCATGGATCGATCCCCTGCCTCAGGTGATATGCTATTCCATAAAGCGCCTCTCGAGCGTGAAGCATTCTTTGGCTTATTACGTGATACCAATAAAACGACAAGCGTTCTTTTTCATTCAGGACTGCCGAATTCTGTGAGTGATCTAGAACTACTTTCCAGGAGTGATGTTGATGCTCAGATTAGGCAAGGAGAGGCGATTCTTTGGGAAGGCCGCCTTCATGCCGGACAGCCTGCCCGCCTGAGACTCGAGGGTCTCTCCTTCGACTCTAAGGCCTTTGACCTCTTATACAAACAGATGATGCGATATGCCATGGTAGATTTGGTCGCGGTGGCAGTTGATCAAGATCCGCGAGCGCCAGTTCCCACCCCATCCTTTCGATTCGCTCGGAACTACATGCCTTTCGCGTATTATGGCTCTTTCATCCGGACCGCCAATCTGGCTGAATCTGGAGTAGTATTCGGGCAGGGATGGAGTCATTTGGAAGCATGGGGCGTTTGGAGTGATGGTAACTTCGCAGATCTCTTGATTCATGTCGGTAGTGAATCAAGGACATATGAAGTCACATTCCGGTTGCACGGCTACAATCCGCCTGAGAGCCCGTTCCGAAATTTGCAGCTTATAGTGAACGGACGTCAGTTAGGCGCGCTGGAGCTGTCGGAAGGAGCAGGATTTCATGATTATCATTTTATGTTCCGTATTAGGCCGGATGAGGAGTTCATCCATTTCGGATTTGAAATCCGGAATCCCGTATCACCCGCTGAGCTAGGACATAGTTCCGACCACCGACGCCTGGGTGTGGGACTTTCCGGGTTCAAACTGACACAA
>DYKH01000291.1 GCA_020722685.1 Caldithrix sp.
CTTGATTTATCAAGATCAACGAGGTTTTCTATCTTTTTTGATGGTGAATTAAGGTGCAATTATCAGTAGCACTCTCGAATTTCTAGAATCGTCACTCTAAAAATAACGAGTCGTCAGGAGCGCCTTGGTATGGCTTGGGAAAGCGATCCTGCTTCCTATTCGACCAACGCTGTCTCTATTTTTCAGTAGGGAAAGGAGATAACCGGCGTTGGATATGTCTCCCAAAAGGACAAACCCGTTTATTCGTTTGCCCTCGCCGATAAAAACTTTGCGCAGCACACCGCTTTTTCTGAATGTCCATTCTTCCCCTTCAAGACTGCCGACGACGATGAGCTTGAAGCTCAGTTTTTTTAACGAGTTCATATTGATCTGGGGCTCGTAATTCTGGTTGTATCCCAGAATGTTCAGTGCAACGGTTTTCCCATGGCTGACGGCCGTTATATGAAGGGGGTGGGTAACCCGCTCATGGGAAACAAAATCCGATGTCGCGGCGACGTCACCGCAGGCATATATCCACGGATAGTTGGTTTGCAAGTAATTGTTTACAGAGATGCTTGAACCGTCGTTTTCGATGCCGCTCCCGACAAGGAAATCGATATTCGGCTTGACGCCGGTCGCCGCGATAAACATATCGGACTTAAGTGTTCTCCCGTCTGTTGTTAAAAGCCCCTCGATTTTTTCCTCGCCGTAAAACTTCTTTCCTTCCGTATTCAGGGCGACATCAATCCCTTTTTCTTGTAGGTCATTAAGGACGTATCCCGATGTCTCCGGATCGAGAAGACGGGGCATGATCCATCCGCGTCGGTTCAAAACGGTTGGCCTGATTCCGATTTTCGCGAGGCAGAGGGCTATCTCCACACCGATAAAACCGCCACCCAGAATTGTGGCGGTCTTTAAGCCTTCCCGCGCGGAGGTTTTAATTGTTCTCGCACCTTTTAGGCTTTTAAAATTCAGAATGCCCCTTCTGTCGCTTCCCCCTACCGAAGGCGGAATAAAGAGGGAACTGCCGGAAGCGATGACGAGATCGTCGAAGATAACCGTTCTGTCCTTTTCGGAGCGGACCTTTTTGTTTTTTGGATCAACCTCGACAATTCTTTCCGCGAGAAAGGCCTCTATCCCGTACCGTGGAAAGAAATCATTCCCCTGCCAGTAAAGGATATTTTCATCGTTGTTTACGAGGTATTCGCCGAGCGCCGCCGGGCTGTAGGGCTGCGTGTCCTCGGAGGAAAACATCTTGATCGTCCCGTTAAAACCGTTTTCCCTCAGGGTCCGGGCAACCTTGACGCCCGCCGGCCCCGTTCCGATGATTACGATCACCTTGTTCATTTTATCCCCTCTCGTTATTTTTGAGTTCGCGATACAGTTTCCTCGCTTCGTTCATATACGGGGATTCCAAAGACATAAACTGAGAAACATCCGGTTCGTTCTTATAGACATTCTCATCGAAGGGGAAATAGTGAATGGAACTGAAAATCGCCCTGTTCCCGACGAGCCTGTCAGCTTTTTTTCTATCCGAATCGTCGCGGACCTTGTTCACGACGAGATAAACACGGTCTATTCCGAGCTGGCGGGATAATCTGGCCGCGTGGATCGCGACCTGTACGGAATTGAAACTGGGCTCGGCAACGACAATAGCATGTCGAAATCCTTCTGCAAGAGCCCTGCCGAAATGTTCTACCCCTGCCTGTGTGTCCATCAGAATGACCTCTTTCTTACGTAGCTTGATGTAGCGTACCATCGCGGCAAGCAGTGAATTCTCGGGACACAGGCAGCCGGTAGCCGCCTGGATGACGCTTCCCATGACCAGGATATTGATGTTCTTATTGATCTTCATGCCGAAGCGCTCTACGACATCGGAGACATCCGGATTGAGATTCAGCATCACCCCCCAGCTCTCGCCCGGCCTTGCGCCAGTCTTTTCTTCAATATAGTCCAGGTTCCGGGAAATCGGGACGATTTCCTCCGCCCGCTCCATCGGAAAACCAAGCGAAAAAATCAGGTTCTGCTGCGGGTCTTCATCGGCGGCCAATACGTTGTGCCCTTCATTGGCAAACAGCCGGACAAGAACCGCGGCAAGGGTGGTTTTACCTACGCCACCCTTGCCGGCAACAACGATCCTGGAATTGTTGCCGTCTTGATGAGTATTCCGGTCTACTTTCGCAAACTCACCGGCACTAACGGCGTCTTCTTGGCCCATCATATTCCTAAATTCTTCCGTTTCATGTCGATATGTTTTGCGATCAGATCAGCGGCCGCCACCGGATCGGGCTCCACCGCAAAGGCGGCGCCGACGACGTCATTCACACCGGAGGTCAGAAGATCAACAACGTTTTTGCTGCCGAAGATCTTGGGAGGAATCCCGAGAACGGTATAGACCCCCGAGGAGACAAAATAAGAGGCGATTGAAACGGCCTTCTGCGAATACCACTCGGGCGCGGCCCCGGCAAGCGGCAACTGGTCGATGGCGACATTCAGCGCCTTTCCAAGCTCCGCGGCCAGTACCAGGATGCGTGAGCAGTCGACACAGGAGCCCATATGCAGCACAGGGGGAATGCCCAAAGCCCTGGCAACAGATTTCAGACCATCGCCGGCCAGTTCCGCCGCCTCGGGAAGCAGAAGCCCGGCCTTGCCAGAAGCTATCGCGGCGCAACCGGTCTCGACGACGAGGATGTCTCTTTTAATCAACTCTTTTGCCAGCGTGACATGTCCGTAGTCATGCTTGATCTTCGGGTTGTTGCAGCCGACAATTCCGACAGCCCCCTTGATTTTCCCGGCCTTGATCGCGTCAAGCAGCGGCGTGAAGGTGCCGCCCAGGGCCTTTTTGATCGCCTCGACGGAAAAACCCGCCATCATCTTCATCGGCTTCGCCGGAATCTTTACACGGTCCGGATTGCGATTGCCGTAGGCTTCTATGGCGATCTTGAAT
Organism: Caldithrix sp.; assembly: GCA_020722685.1. The sequence continues at coordinate 2,927 of DYKH01000291.1, forward strand.
ATTTCCCGTGCCGTATCATAAGCCGTCTGAGGATGGAATTCCAGATGAATAGCCCCGGGAACCTTGGATTTTTCGCTTGTGGAGATGACCTTGCTGTGGAAGCAGTTCGCCACCTGAACGATGGACGGGAAGATGCACTGATAATCAATGACCATCGCGTCCACGGCGCCCGTCGCCAACGCCAGTTCCTGATTGAGCATGTTGCCGGCGATCGGGATGCCTTTGCGCATCAACAGTTCATTCCCCGTGCAGCACATGCCGACGAGGTTGATTCCCTTGGCGCCCTTGGCCTTTGCAGCCTTCACAAGATCGTCGTCGCCGGCGGCCTTCACGACCATTTCCGAGAGAACCGGATTGTGGCCGTGCAAAACAACGTTCACCATGTCTTCCTTGAGCGTTCCCAGATTCACCCAGGATTCCTTGATTTCAGGAGTGCCGAAAAGGATATCCGAGGCCTCAGTCGCCATCATCGAACCGCCCCATCCATCCGAAAGAGAGGTCCTGAGTCCGTGAAGCAAGACGTTCGCGTAATAAGCGCCGACGCCCATATGGATGCGGTGCATGGCCTCAACGATCTCGCGATCGACGCTGCGGGGAACGATGTCCGCCTTTTCCCATTTATCCATCGTCTGCTGGGGTGCGCGTTTCGAAAAGTCTATGCTGCCCTTTATCGTGCCGAATTCGTTCAACAGGCTGTGGGCAACATCCTTGGCGATGTCATTGGCGCTACGCCCCTTTGTCTCGACGCCAAGTTCCTCGGCGACAGCGGCCAATTTATCCGTTCCGGTTATCTCATAGCCCTGCGACTGGCCTGTCGCGGTCAAATAAAGGGTTTCGAGAACCTCACGGCCATGATCCGAATGCGCGGCCGCCCCGGTAACCAGATCGTCGAGGAGGTTTCTGGCGACAATCAGATCTGCATCGGCGCCACAGACACCCCTTGTGGGACCTCCTTCGAATGGATCGATCCGGCAGGGGCCCATCGTACAGCGGTTACAGCAGACACCCAACTGGCCGAACCCGCACTGGGGCTGTTGCTTTTCCAGCCTGTCCCATGCCGTTTCGATTCCCTCTTCGATCGTTCTTTCCAGTATCGGCTTTGCGCTCTCGTCAATCGTTCTTTCATCTACCATTTTCTTAATGGTGTTTCTGTCCATACCGTTATTCCTCCTTTCCTGACGGTAAAACACCGAATTGGGCGACTTGCTGCTGTACCTTTCTGAAGGCAATAATGTTCGCCGGCATCTCTTTCGGGGTATACCCACTCAACTCGCGGGTAAGGTTCAACGAACGCCTCTTTTTTCTCTCGGCGACAACCTGATTGATATCGCCGAAAAGCAGCGCCCCGGTTACGCAGGCCTCGACACAGGCGGGTTCTTTGCCTTCCGCCCGTCTTTCCACACAACCGTCGCACTTAAAGGCCACTGTGCTTGTTTTTCCCGGTACGATGCGATACTCGATCGCATCATGGGGGCAAACCATCGCGCACATGCCGCACGAAATACATTTGGGATGATTAACAAGGACCGATCCGGTTTTCTCGTCCCGATACATGGCTCCAGTGGGACAAACCTCCATGCACGGGGCCGGATCGCAATGTTGACATTTATTGGGAAAAGTCAGTAGATCTATGCCGAGTTTTACCACTACCCTTGGACGCGACCGGGGCTCTTCCTTCAGCATGGAAAACAGATCCTTGCCGGAAGAGTGCTCAATGGCGCATGCCATCTCGCAGTGTCTGCACCCGATACATCGTTCACCATCAATGAAGACGCCTTCCATTTTCATCCTCCTTTCATAAGAGAAATTATCTCAGCTTCAAAAAGAAGCCCATCTTCCTACAGGGTGATCTTTCAAAAGCTTTGGTAGCGTTGTCAATAGGAGACCTGGAATAATGCGCTCCATTTATGAACATTAAGCTCCGATTCTGCCGCCCCTGTGCATCATCTTTTTTTAAATGTCAAGAAAAAATTTGCACCCTCTCTTAAAAAGCAAAATTGGGCTAAACCACTCAACGATTGGCGGTGGCTAAAGGTTATCCGCGCCATCCCTCCGCCATGCTCTGCAGGGGCTGCTCCCTCGATGGCGCGGATAACCTCCGTCCCGGGCGCTTCCTGGAAGGAGATTATAGCCACCAGAGGGGCAACTCTATTTTACGGTCTGCGCCATTCTTATGCATCAAACCCGTTGTAGTAATAAGCGAGGCGAACCTTGGCGACGTTAAGCGCCCCTTTCGTACTCCACTTGCTCACATTGGCCCTCATGTTGACCGTCCGAAACAACCGCTCAACTCTACTTGTTGTCTTGCCTGCCAATCGGTTTTCTATAGCCGTAAACATATCGCCGCGGGCATTCTCAAGATACGATGCCGTATGCGTAAATCCCTTTTCCCGGCAATACTGATCTTTAACAGTTGCCAAAAAATAGTTCCACCATTTCAGATAGATGGGCGCCTTGAAAAAGTTCTTGGCACCACAGATTGCTCTTTGACGTGTGCCGTGGAAAGGCGGCAATTTTCAGCGGGTGAGATTCCCGCCC
>DYKH01000292.1 GCA_020722685.1 Caldithrix sp.
TCTCCTCGCTGCCCTCATCGTCTCCCTCCTTACCCTCCTTCTCCGTTCCTTCTAATGTTTTCAAGTGCCACGGGCATGCCCGTGGGTATCTACCTTTTTGGAGCTAATATATTACTCGTGGGGAGTAAGTACTGGCAGATGCAGTTCAACAATTTCCGGAATAACTCGACAGGTAAGGTTTTCAATCTCGCAGTTTTTCGATCATCTCCGCCAGTCTGTGCCGGTGCTCATAGAGGCGTTGCGGGTCGCGGGTAAAGTGGGTCTTGTCAGTGATAATGTGCTGCGGGATTTCCAGCAGGAGCTCGGCTTGTGTGATGAGCTCCGCGGGCTTGCCCTGTTTCCTCGCTTTTTCAATGGTGTCACGCAAGGTCCAGAAGTATTCGTAGTCCTCGAGCCCCTCTCGCAGCATCTCCCAGCGAATTGATGTGACTGGACCCTGGACATACTTGGCTTTATCGTTGTTCACGTCTCGGTTAGGGGGGTAGAAGAAGCGTCCATCGCCATTGCCCCAGTAGTTGATGTAACCTGCCGGGTACCCGAAGCCCGAAACATAACCCATCGGGTCCTCCCAAGGATTCTGCAGGTTCTTCGGGTCCGGAAATGCGCACGGGCTGGTCCAGTAGGTGGTATCCCAGATCAAGATGCCCTGGACCTGCCACTTCCATGTCATCCACAACCACATGCGCAGGTCAATTGCGTCGTGGTCAATGAACAGACCAGGATACGGGGCACGCGGGCTGCAGCAGACGTACCACCAAATGGTCTCACCTTTCTGTTGTCGCTCTCGGCAGATTTCAGGACGATGGTTGTGCAAAACGGGGCACCATAGGTCAACCGCTCCGAAAAGCGATTCCACTGGCTCTTCGGTGAGCATACGTCTAAGCTTAGGCCCTGCCAGTTTGATCTCCTGCATACCCTCACGAACAAAATCGTAATCATTTGGCTGCGGCTCATCAAACCAGTAGATATATGCCTTGTTTAGCCATCCATTGTGTTCCAGATGATCCTGGAGCTTGGTGCAATACTCTTTGAAGAGCCTCCGGTATCCGTCGGAACCTTGCTTGAAGGGGCCAATCTGCCCGTAGCGCCGGCTGTGGAACGTGCCGGAACCCATGCCATGCAGAGACAACACAAAGCTTGAGAATCCGTAGTTGTCAAGATACTTCCTGGCTTGCTCATCCCACCGAGAGAAATCGAGTTTGACACGAGCGGCTTCATTCGGCATCTCAAACCCACCGTTCTTGACGAGTGGCTCATCTTCTTTTCCCACTTCAACCAAGGAGATGTCGTCAAACCACGCTGTACCGACATACTCGCCTTTCTCGGTCCACAGCGTTGGTCGGAAATAAAGCACCACGAACCGCGCCTTGGGCGAGTAGTCAGTAACAACAATGGTCTTGGTCTCCCGCTTCCAACTGGTCTCACCGGCGAACGCCATGTCGATATTGGAGCCCGAAATCCACTGGTCTGATCCATCGTAGGTATTAAAAGTCACCAGGTATTTTTGTCCCGCCTTTTCGGTCCGCGCCGACCATGACAGTCTGTATGTCTTGCCGGGAACCACGGGGATATGATAATCAGTCTGGCACGACACGGTTCGCGTCTGGTCGTTGTCAACGAGCTTCAAGCACATTTTACCTTCTGCTGGCTGCTCCTCGACGATTTCGCCGCCCACCCAGGTGATGCCAGCAAAGTCGACATGTATAGGATCTAACGGGGCAAAGTTAAACGGGCACATCCGGTGCTCGCGGAAGTTTTGCATGTAAAGGTCCCAAACTTTTCTCTTCTCCTCTATTGTCTTTAGGTTGTGATAGCGGACGATGTTGTTCAATCTGACACCGAATCCTGATTCGAGGTGAGGCTGGCGCGAGATTTCAAAATCGTAGACGCGCAACCGGATTGGAAAAGCAAACTTCTTCCCGCCAGCGGCTGTGGCGACAACACGAAACTTATACACGCCCGCTCTCGCATCTCGGGGAACGTTTAGTATGACCCAAATAGGATGATTCTCTTCGGCCTTGAGATCGGTGGCAGCTTTGACCGGGGGCAGCGCGTCGGGCCACCAGCCAACACAGCCGGAATAATCTGTCGGATGCTTCACGTAGTGGTAGGCGACCTCAAGTAGCTTGATGTTCTTTGCCAACATATCGTCTGCCGCAACCACCTTCCAGGTTACGTCTTTCAGGTCCCGCTTCGGCCGCAGCACGAGCTGAACAGATTCATACTCGCCCTTGGCGGCGCTCATTTCTGCTACGGGTATCATGGTCTGCTTGCCCGGCGCGGGGCGTTCCTTGCTGATCTTGTACGTGCTGTCGCACCACCACCAGTCGCAGCTACTGTCAGAGCCACACAAGTGACCGAAGTCTGCTGCATATAGACTTGGCACCGTGAAGCTCGTGGTGGCCGCGAACCGCTCCACTTCCTGTTCAAATACCGACAGGCGGAGGTCAAAGTCGCCCGCATTCCATAACTGGTAAGGCAGGTTTACGAGCTTCTGTCCTGTCCCGGGCACGTGCGTCCGCACCTGAAATTGTTTGCTTGCTTCGGCGACACGTCTTGTAATAGTCATTACAACGCGAAGATTAACAGTTGCCCGGGCATTATTCTTGAGAAGAACAACAGCCCTGTTTTCTCCTCCCGGCTTTAGTTCACCTAAACTCTCAACTCGGGCGTTGATGCGTTCGTCGGTCTTAACAACGTCCAGGAACCTAGTGCTGCCCACTGCGTCGTCGGCCTTCTCTACCAATTTCGCACGGTAGTCATAGGTGTTAATCTGGAACGAGCCTGGCGCCGAATCCTGCGTTTCCTCACCCTTCCCGGGTGCTCGAAGCCTCACGTAAACCACCTTTGCCGGATAAATGTTGGTCGGTATCTCGAACTGACTGCTTTTCTGCTCACCGACGCGTCCAAATTCGATCCACTGTCGCCCGTCTTTACTGGCCTCCAGCACGCACTCCCCTGACACATAATAAGGCATAGCGATGCTAATGCGCCCTTTCTCCTGTGTCAGTTCACCCACCTGATGCTTGTAGACCACGAACTGTCCGCCGCTGAACACCCATCGATTGGTATTGAATCCCGCCGTGTGTTCTACCAGGCAGCGGGAGTAGTTGCTGCCCTCATATCCAAGATCTGCCTCAAACTTGTATTCTTGCTCGGCGATACTTTCTCCGTGTCCCAGTTGTATGCCCTTTACCGTGGCATGGACTGGCGCGACTTTTGTCAACCTCACATCGTCAAAAGATACCGTACCCTTGCGATGCCACTGCCCGAGCCGAATGTAACTGCCAGTAGGATCCTTAACGGGGATGAACACAAAGCTGTACCTCTCCCAGTTTTCGGAGGCAAAAAAATCCCGGTTAACAAAATTCGGCCCCGAAATTACGCACCCGCCGCCACCCGGTCCGATGCTCCTGGCATAATAAGTTATTCGATACGTTTGCTTGGGGTCAAAGGCTAGGTCTGTGCATGCCCAATAGTTACTGTCTGTCCCGGTTCCCGTGACGCTGACTGAGCGCTGGCCGGTCCTGCCAACCGTGTCCCATTTACCTTCTCCTCCTGACAGTCGCCATCCTGCCGGGACATCCTGGCCCTCTTCGAACGACCCATTCGGCAGCAATGAATCCTGTCCGCAAACGGCCATGCCACTGACCAGGACTAATCCTAACATCAAAATTGTGATTAGACGCATCTTTCCCATTAAACTGTGATCCGTTATACTGCATTTGACTCTTAAAAAGGACCGCTTTAACTCTGGATTCTGACTTATTGCCTACATTTTACTCCGGCATACCTTCCATGTCAAATAAATTTCCGCGAAAATCTCCTGTTTCTCCTGTGTAAGTGAGGTTTCTCCTTTATTATAGAGTAGAAATGGGGACTGTTATCCATATGTTTTCTCACCTTTATTTGGAGGATACGGCAACTGTTATGGTGCAAAGGGCGATTGCAGCGATAATATATGTCTTGCGCCGGTTCATTGTAGATCCCGATTGGTCCCCTCACCCCACCCCTCTCCCCTCGGGGTGGAGGAAGAGGGAGATTTATTTATCAGTAAGATTTTTTGTATATCTCCACAATATCCTCAAATGTTATAGGTTTGGGGTTGTTTTCAATGGGTACCGAGACCTTCATTGCATCCTGTGCGAGGGATTCAAAGTTCTCCGGTAGAATTCCGAGTTCTTTCAAACGGGGAATATTAAATCTTTTTACAAGTTTTTTTATTGCGTCAGTAAATCTGGTTGCCCTTTCGCAGGCGTCTCTTCCGGGAATACCGATATAGTCTGATATCTCTGCAATCTTGTCGGTAATTTCAGGCATGTCAAACTCCAGAACATAAGGAAGAAGCAGTCCGTTGCCGACTCCGTGAGCAACACCGAAGACCCCTCCCAGGGGGTAAGATATTGAGTGTACCGCGGTCACCCCTGCATTGGCAAGCCCTATGCCTGCAAGAAAACTTCCATAAAGCATATTTGTTCTATGTTCAAGTGATTTACCGTCCTCATAAACAGCTGGTAGACTGTTCCAGATGAGTTTTATGGCACTCAGTGAAACCGCTTCTGTCAGGAAGTTTGCTTTCAGTGATAGGAAACTTTCTACTGCATGGCAGAGTGCATCAAGTCCCGTTGACGCTGTCACGTCAGGAGGCACTGAAATTGTAAGAGCAGGGTCAAGTATTGCTACATCTGGATAGAGAAACGGACTGTTGATACCTCCCTTTTTTTTCTCATCGGTTCTAATGAATACCGCTGTAAAGGTAACCTCGCTTCCCGTACCTGCGGTGGTGGGCACCATTATCTTGGGAAGTCCTGGTCCCGGAACCTTGTTCAGTCCCTGGTAGTCTCTTACTCTGCCCCGGTTGGTTATCAGGACGGATGCTGCTTTTGCGGTGTCAAGGGTGCTGCCTCCTCCTATACCGCAAACAACATCGCATTTTTCCGCCAGCCCGAATGTTGCACACTCATCTCCTGTTTCTGTTGAAGGCTCTCCCTCCAATTTGTCAAAGACAGAAAAAACAATGTTCTGGGTTTTAAGCAGGTTCTTTATTTCTGCGAAAGCATGTGTCCCCGCGAATCTTTTGTCCGCCACAAGAAGGACATTTTTACCCCCGAGAGATTTTATTATCTCTGGTAGGCATGATACTGAATTCTCGCCCCATACTACTTCCGGTTTGCAGAGAAATCTAAATTTGTTGGTCATCTCTTATATTAAACATGGAACTAAACCTTGGCAAAAATAGCAAAATTGCCTAATTTTTGTGCTATACTATTGCTAACAAAACCAGGAGGAAGAATGTTGCCGATTGTCCGAATACCATCTTTCATAGAACAGATATTACCTCATTTCTCTTCAATCTTCAACAAAAGTCAATTACCTCACTTTGCTGAGTATCTAACAGTCCTCATTGTCAGTGAGAACAAAACAGTTACCGGAATCAATGATAACTTTCTTAAC
>DYKH01000293.1 GCA_020722685.1 Caldithrix sp.
CGTCGCCATCGCCAAGACGGGCTGGGACCTGCTGGCCGACGGGATGCGCGTGCTGCTGGACGCCTCGCTGGACGCCGAGACGCTGCTGCAAATTCGGGAGATCATCCTGGCCGAACCGACGGTGGCCGAGGTGCGGTGGGTGACCGGACGCAACGCTGGCCGCTTCCGCTTCGTGGAGGCGGAGGTCGCCCTGCGCGTCCGCGACCTGGAGAAGGCAGAGGCGGCCACGCGGCGCGTCGAGGCCCAGATCCGCCAGGCCGTTCCCTACGTGGAGCGGGTCCTGATCCACGCCGAGCCACTGGCGCGCACTCACCTGCGCTACGCCATCCCCCTGGCCGACGCAGGTGGAGCCATCAGCGAGCACTTTGGTGAGGCTCCTTACTTCGCCCTGGTCACGGTGCGGTTGACCGATGGGGCCATCGAGGAGCAGCAGATCCTGGCCAATCGCTACCAGAGCGAGCAGAAAGCGAAAGGTATCCGCGTGGCCGAATGGCTGGTGGCCCAGAAAGCGGACGTGGTGCTACTGAAGGAGGATCTCAGCGCCAAGGGACCGGCCTATGTCTTTGGCGACGCCGGGGTGGAGATGCGACAAACGAAGGCCACAACACTGGTGGAAGCCTTGGCGAACGCGGGATCCTCACAGCCACCACCAGTACAAACAACCGTCTGCCGCGACCAGTAGCGCGGGCTAACATCGTGTAAAGCCCGGCACCAGGGGTTAGGGGGGCACAACGGATTGGTTTTTAGAAAAAAAAACGCGAACTAAAACAAACGCGCCCCCACTGGGGGGCGCGGGGGACGCGCCGTAGCGCGTTGCCTGCGGGCGAAAGTCCTTGCTGTGAGTTGCGGACAATCGCCGCTCGGGTACAATGTACAGAAGATACTGAATTCATCTTTTTTGTCAAGGGAGAAATGCTATGCCGAAGGAAACACAAAATAGTGGTGAGGGCTTGATACTGGGACTCGATATTGGAACGAACTCGATTGGTTGGGCTCTGCTTGAGCAGAAGGACGGCCGTCCATGTGGGATAAAAAGGTTGGGCGTTCGGGTCTTCAACGAAGGAGTCATGGGCGAAATCGAAAAAGGTCGTGATGTATCACCGGCGGTCAAGCGCCGTGAAGCTCGGCTGCGGCGCAGGATGCTTGCCAGACGTGCTCAACGGCTTCGCAGAGTGGCCTCAACACTCCAAAGTGGTGGTTTGCTACCTGCCGGCGATGTTTCCAGCGAAGCGATGCGTAAAAAATTCTTCGATGAACTTGACGCCAAAATATTTCCACCTGAGGAGAGAAAGAAAAATCCACATACGCTGACCTATCTTTTACGGGCAAGAGCACTGGACAGCAAACTAGAGACCATAGAGATTGGCAGGGCCATCTACCATCTGGCGCAAAGGAGGGGCTTTCTATCCAATCGGAAGTCAATCAAGAACGAAAAGGATGATGAGGGTATCGTGAAGTCGTCAATCGAAAACCTCGAGACAAGAATTCACAAAGCTGATGCTCGTACGCTCGGCGAGTATCTATCGCGCATTGACCCTCGTCTGGAGCGGATTCGAAGCCGCTGGACTTCTAGAAAAATGTTGTCTGATGAGTTCGATAAGATCTGGGAATCGCAGCGCCGTTATCATGGAGCCTTGTTGAGCGATGAGTTCAAGAAGAAAGTAAGAAAGTCCATTTTTTTTCAGCGGCCACTCAGATGGGACAGGCGTACCATCGGCTTTTGCGAACTGGAGCCCAAAGTACGCAGGGCGCCTTTGGCTACGCTTGATGTCCAGCGGTTTAGACTTTTGCAGAAGCTGAATGATATTCTCAAACATGGCTTCAATCCAAAGACCGGCGAAGTCCTGGATGAAGAAAAACTATCCGAAGAAGAGCGAAAAACTCTGGCGAAGGCTCTCGAGGTAGAAGGCGACATCAGTTTTACGAAGATAAAAAAGATTCTCAAACTACCCAAGGGGGTTACGTTCAACTTCGAAGAAGGCGGCGAAAAGAAGCTCATTGGCAACCGAACGGCGGCAAAATTGATAGAAGTATTCGGGCCACGCTGGGAAAGTATGTCGAAAGAACTCAAAGACCGTATCGTAGAAGATATACTCAGTATCCAGAAGCCGGAAACTCAATATCGAAGAGGTGTGAAAGTCTGGGGCCTGAAAGAAAATAGCGAAGAAGCCAAGAAGTTTGGGGATATTGTTCTTGAGCCGGGTCATTCCAACCTTTCCAAGAAGGCCATTTCCAAGCTTCTGCCGCTCATGGAGATGGGCAAACCCTATGCTACTGCCAGAAAGGAGTTGTTCGGAGATTCAAAGCCAAAGAAGGTGGAGGACTTTCTCCCTCCTCTGGCCAGGTCAGCCATTCCACCAGTTCGCAACCCGGCAGTTGCAAGGGCGCTTACGGAGGCAAGGAAGGTTGTTAATGGAATTATTGGAAAATACGGCAAGCCATCCGAAATTCGCATCGAGTTGGCGCGCGACCTCAAGAAAAGCCGCGCCGAGAGAAAAAAGATCTCGAAAACAAACCAGCAAAACAGAAGTAAGCGTGAAGAGGCCGCACAAAAAGTCATAAAAGAGGCCGGCATTGCCCATCCATCTGGTGCAGACATAGAAAAATGGTTGCTTGCTGAAGAATGCAACTGGATTTGTCCGTACACCGGAAAAGGTATGAATGTGAAAACACTTTTCGGGCCGTCGCCCGAATTCGACATTGAGCACATCATTCCCTTTAGCAGATGTCTCGACAATACTTTTTTAAACAAAACGCTTTGCCACAACGAGTTCAATCGAATCAAAAAGTCCAATTGCACTCCTTGGGAATATTTTCAGGGCGACGAGCGTGAATGGAACAAGGTTATCGACAGAGTAAAGAAGTTCAAAGGCGACGCAGCCCATATGAAACTGGAGCGCTTCCAGCTCAAGGATCTGGAGAGCTTTCAGGACTTCACAGAGCGCCAGCTTGCGGACACGCGCTATGCGTCTCGCCTGGCAATCGAGTATCTGGGCCTTTTGTACGGCATGGGCGCCCAGGGAGTGGATGCCGATCACACGAAAAGGATCCAGGCGGGTCGAGGGCAGGTGACCAAACTGATACGCAACTCTTTCAATTTGAACGCCATTCTTGGAGGAGACGGCGAAAAAAAAAGGGATGATCACAGACATCACGCAATTGACGCAACCTGCATCGCTGTTTCCGATGCCGGTATCATCAAGAGACTCAGCGACGCATCAAAAATGGGTTGGTTCAGGAACCGCCCCGGCCAGATCGATCGGAGTCGTGTAGAGAAGCCATGGCCTGGCTTCAGCGAAGAGGTAAAGAAACATATCGAGAGCATGGTGGTATCTCACCGCATCAGCAAAAAAGCCAACGGCTCCTTTCATGATGAAACGCTGTACAGCAAACCATATAAATCTGCTGACGGTAGCCCCTGTGTTCATGTCCGCAAGACATTGAGAAATCTAAGTAGTAAAGAAGTTCAAAACATTGTTGATCCTGTGGTTAGAAATCTGGTCGAGAGTTCGCTTGGCTCCGGTGATCCTAAAAAGGTATTCGCCGATCCCGCCCATCATCCGCGAATGAAAAGCGGAGTCCCGATAAACAAGGTTAGAATTCGCGTGGTCGCATCCACTGTTGATATCGGAGAAGGCGCAAGGCAGCGCCACGTCATTCTTGGTTCTAACCATCACGTGGAAATCTACGAGGTGAAAGATAAGGATGGGAAACCAAGGTGGGACGGCGAAGTTGTAAGTACTTTCGAAGCGGCCCGGCGTTTGCAACAAAAAACGCCGGTTGTAAAGGGAGACCATGGTGAAGGCAAAAAGTATGTGTTCTCCCTTGCCAAAGGTGAAAACATCGAACTTAAGAAGAACGGGCAAAAGATTTTGTTTTTGGTAAGATCGATAAGCAAAAACGAGCAGGGATACGTAACGATTGAATATATCGACAATAACGACGCCAGGTTGAAAAAACTAATCAAGAACTCTAAGAAATGGTACAGAGCTTCTTTAGAGTCTCTAAGAAAAATGAACTGCCGGAAGGTGCTCGTTACGCCTCTTGGTGAATTGCGCACTGCAAATGACTGATCGAATCATTGACATAGCCGAAAAACCCTCCAGGCTCCGGGTAAACAACGGCTTACTGGTGATCGAAGGGGGGACACAGCAAGAGACGAACATCCCCTTGTCCGATATAGGCGTCTTGGTTGTGTCGCACCCCGTCGTGACCTATACCCAGGCGGTGCTTTCCGGGCTTGCGGTCGCAGGTGGTACATTCGTTGTATGCGATGAAAAGCGCATGCCCGTAGGCATGATTCTTCCTTTGGCGGCGCATTCGACGCAATGCGAGCGTTTTGAAATACAGGCAACCGTATCGGTGCCCAAAAAAAAGCGCGTGTGGCAACAGATCGTTCGCGCCAAGATACGCGCCCAGGCCCGACTGCTAAAACGCACCCATGGAGATGACCAGGGTCTCTTTCATCTCTCGGATAGGGTTCGATCCGGAGATCCGGAGAATTTGGAGGCACAGGCATCTCGGCGTTATTGGCCGGCACTTTTCGGAAGTTCATTCACAAGAAATCCAGAGGCGGAAGATCAAAACGCCATGTTGAATTACGGCTATGGAGTACTCAGGGCAATCGTGTGCCGTGCACTTTGTGCAGCAGGTCTTCATCCCGGTCTGGGGATTCATCATCACAACCGCTACGATGCGTTCCCGCTTGCAGACGATATGATGGAGCCGTACCGTCCTGTCGTGGATGGTGCTGTTTGGGAATGGAGCAAATCTTCCGGTCAATTTTTTCCTCTCGAAAGACCGGTCAAGGATGCAGTGCTCTCAGCGCTCACGGGCAGATTCGACTACGATGGAGAAGCCAGAACTCTATTTGACTTTCTTTCCCATTCTGCCTCGTCCCTGGTAGCCGTGTTTTCAGGCGAACGGAAAGAAATCTTTATCCCGGAGCTATGATTTGGCGAGAAGCACCTTTCAGCCTTCCGAGTACCGTACCATGTGGTTATTTACAATGTTCGATCTGCCGATGGATACTCCCAAGGCGCGTAACGCATATACGCGCTTCAGGAAGCTCCTTCTTCGGCAAGGGTTTGTCATGCTCCAACTCTCGGTCTATGCTCGCCATTGCGCCAGCGAAGAGGCGTCGATCGCTCAGCGCAAAAGGGTCATAGAATCGTTGCCTCCAGATGGGCAGGTTCGACTGCTTTCGGTGACAGACAGGCAGTTTGGCAAGATGGAAGTTTTTTTTGGGGAAAAAAGAGAGCCGGTCGAAGATCCACCGGCTCAACTGTCATTTTTTTAGTGCCGGTAGATCTTGGATCTCACGCATTCTCACTTGGCTACGTGAGATCCAATTGTACCCGAGCGGCGATTTTCGGCAAGCCACAGTACGCAGAGGTGA
>DYKH01000294.1:0-1092 GCA_020722685.1 Caldithrix sp.
GGAAAAAAACGCCTTAACTTGTAAGCGAAAATGTAACCTTGGCAAATATATTGATCCAAATATAATCTAGTTAACTCCCAAAAAGAAGGCGGTGCATAATCCAGTGCAAGCCGCACAGGAGAATAGTGTGCGGCATTCACCGTATTGGTGTGCGTTTTCAGCTAATTACGCATTTATGAATTAACTTGAGAATAGAGTTTTGGTCAATTTATAATTCATCAGATACACATCTATAAAAAGCAGAGAATTATAGATCGACAATTCGACTCTCTTTGATTTTCTAAGAGCATCTATATAAACATCCTACATAAAATTTACACTTTATTATAAAGAAAATATTGAGAGAAACACATCATAAAAATCCCTCCCTTTCTCAATGAGTTTTTCCTGGGTTTCGTTCCAATGTTCTCGATCGAATAAACCATATTGCGAGACCAGGCATTCAATCCTGCTTTGTTTTCTATCTGGCAATAACTGCCAGTTCAATGCTTGGTCAAGCGCGCTTTCATACTCTTCTTTTTTTTGGTAAAACTCGTAGAATACACGTTTATTTTGCTCTTTGGTTCCGCCACTGATTTCCAATGCCACAAGAGCAGAGTGAGTTCTAATTACAAAACTTAAGTAAACCCCACGCATCATGACGTCCATGACGTGTAGAATCAGCTTATTACCTTCCTCCAATCTTGCTTTAGTTATTGCTATATATTTTCTATTTGTCAATTCTTTAAATAATTGCCGGAAAAAGTCCTTTCGGATTTTCTCCAGTTCCTGCCATCGTTCATTTGAGCTTAAATTCCTCGTTTTTCTCTTTGGAAGAATACTTATCCGTGAGTGCTTAAGGTATGAAAGCAATTTATAAAAAACGAAAAATTGATCCTCTTGATCGTTGTCGAAGATCTGATCGATGTTATTCCAAAAAATAGGTTGGAACTCGTCTTCAACATCATAATTCAGAACGTGAAGCTGAAAACCATTAGTAACTATCACGTATTTTGTTTTATAGTCGAGAGAGATAGAATAAACATACAAATCTAACTCTGAATTATAAGGGATGCTATCAATTTGATCCTCTGGGTTTAGAATCACCAACAT
>DYKH01000294.1:1192-5384 GCA_020722685.1 Caldithrix sp.
ACGATATCCGTCTCCCGGCATTTTCGTTTGGTTTGATCAATTTCGCTCAGATCGTACTTCGATTCAGGTTTTTGGAAAATATCTAAGCCGCGCCCGGGATAGATACGCCAGCCGTTATCTGCCCATATCTTACGGTCGTGGATGACGGGGTCAAATTCAAAGGTGAAGTGTATACCATGAAGCGCCAGATCAGCCTTGATCTCTGCGAACTTTTTCTCCTGTACCTTTTCTTGATAGGTGTCTTCGAACGAAGTAATTAACTTCAATTCCACCGGACCGGTTGATGTGTCCAAGATCCCCACGAAAACGACAAAGTTTCGAATCTGGTATTCCAACCGAACGTAAGGATCAACCACCACGATTTTTTTCGCGCCCTTGAGATAGGGTCCAAAGAGATTCTGGTAACTGTATCCTGTTTCGCCTTCGCGAATGTGAACGGTTTTCGCTGTCAACCCCAGGGTTTGATCAACGTTTGCTAACGCCTCTTCTACCTCTTCACCAAAGAACTGGAGCACTTCGGATTCTTCCTCGTCGGTTGGAATGACAGGCTGCTGGGAAACTGGAAGCGCTGATTCCGTCAGGGTGCCTTCTTCGATATAAAACACCAGGCGGTGAACTCTTTGAAATTCATCGGGTATCTTTGACCTGAAGGTAGTGGGGAGATACTCGCGGTCGAGTTTGCATAATTCATCGCGCACGCGCTGGCGCAGCTCCAACGCCGGGTTCACGCAGAAGGCATAAAACTCGTCTTCTGCGGGGTCTTTATCAGGGAAAAGGATTTTCAGCAGACCCGTAGTCCCTGCCTCAATGGCTTTGCTGTCACGCATATCGTCACAGTTTTCTAATTCCATATTGGTTTTGACATAATCGCGGTAGCTAATGTCGCTGCGCAAGGAGTGCAGGATTTCACCAAAAATATCGCCTTTCAAAGCAATGGCCCGCGAAGGGGTCTCTTTGCTAACACGCGGTAAATCCCATCCGGGCAACAATCCCGAAAAGCGGTCGATAAAAGCGGTTTCGCGCAAGAAGTTCGGAAAGACACGAAACAGCCCAATTTGCTCGTTGATTGGGCGTTTGTTCGCATCCAATTCGATGTTTGCCAGCATGACCAGCCCGGCTTCGGCGGTGATCGAGCTGGCGCTGCCGCGCCCGAAACGACCAGCTTCCAGATAGGATTTCAAGAGCGCACTCAGTTCACCCGATGTATCTGCTTTGACCTTTTGGGCTTCGTCAATCACCACACAGTCGTAGCGAGTGATCAGGCCAGGGGTCTTGAGGTAATCGTTGAAGAACAGCACCGCTGGTGTGATTGCCCCTGAGCGGACAGCCACATAGCGGGACATGTTTTCAAAAACAAAGCTCTTACCCGTGCCCTTTGGCGCCAGTTCGACCAGGTTATAGCGCGGTTCCACCATGGGGATCAGGCGCGAGATGAGCAAGATCTTCTGCCGTTCTGTGTAAAGGCGATGATTGAATCCCATCGAAGACACCAGGAAATCAATCCACTCCTGGGTGGTGAAATGTTTACGGCTCTCGCGGAAATAATCTAGATCCATATTTGCCAGTTGAAACGGGCGAAACTCGCGCATCCAGACCTGTCCGCGCGGGTTGTGCTCTCTTTTAGGCACATAATAGAGAGTACCCACTCCCCACAACCCACTGCTCAACAGCATCTCATTTTCCTGCACGATTTGTGGAATCACAAACGCGGTGTCTTCGTCCAGGAATGGGATATTTAAATAACGATCGCCTTTTGCCAGGTTAACGTAGACAGAATAGTTATCCAGCAATTGAACTTCCAATTGCTCATAAAGTTGATTCTTAATCGTTTCTTTCTGACTTTTATCAGGTAGATATTTTTGGACAAAGCGCGCGATCTTTTCTCGGGCAGCATCGGTCAATTCATTGCTGTCATCAATGTAATGCGAAATAATCCATTCACGCACGTAGGTGGGTATGGCGCGGCTGCCAAATCCAGCCTGGTGGACAAATGATTTGTTTATCACGATTTCGCTGAAAACATCCAGAGCCTTTTGTTCAAAACTTTCCATCGCACACTCCTGCGCAAAATAGCATCTTGAGATTAAACATCAAAGAGATCTCTGCTCTTTTCTTCCACCATCTTCTTCATGGAGATCTTTGCCTGGAAATCGAAGCTGTGCTGTTCGCCGCGGGCGTGAAAACGAATGCGCAGCCTCAGGCTTGTTTGATCTTCCGGGACTTTGGTCTGCCGGAAGCGAGCCTGGATTTGCAGCGAAGTCTTCATCTTTCCATTTAGCGCAGCCACCCTGGCGGGTTCGCTTTCCACGTTGCCGTTGAGCACCATAACCGAGATGTTTTCAACCGCCAGATCATTGGGGTTGCCCAGCTCCAGTTCAATACTTTCCACGCGGTAACGGAATTCGTTTTTACGAAGCAGCACAGTCAGGTCTTCCAGAGGCGCCATCGCCGGTTCAAATACCAGGTAAGGTACGATCATTTCCTCCGGCAGCAAGCCGCCATGCACATAGAAATCTTTTGCCGTAGGGATAAAGCGATTGCCGCGCCGGGCGCACAGCACGTTTTCGGGATTCAAAAAATCGTTGGCGGGCAGGAAAAAGCAGTCCAGCCTCAAGTTATCGGCTAAGCCCGCAAAACGCTCCGGGCTGACGGTGACATAGCGGTGCGAGCGGGCGTCAAAGCCAGGGGTTTTGAAAAACGAGGGATCCAGGTCATTCGGAATTTCTGCCGGTATGCGCGTGGAGCCGTGGTCGGAAACCACATGAATGCGGATATTCTCCCGCAAGCCGTGCTTCTCGATAAACTGGACGCAATTCTCCACTAGATTCTTCAATAGGTGTTGAATGTGGATCCGGTGCGGAATGCCGATCTCATCCGCGGAGCGGTGCAGGGCTTTATCCACCGCCAGGTAGTTAACCACGTAGGCAGCGGCGTCGATCGTCTGCACGTTGGAAAGCCCGCCGATATCGCTAATGTAGCGGAAGGCACGGTCGTTGAAATACGGCACCCAGCCTTTTTCGATAATCCCCTTGTAGGTCTTGTCATCCATCGCCTGATAGCCGACCGCACCGGAGAGCAGACACTTCTTGGAGATCTCGGTCTCGCTGGGCGCCATGGCAAGGTAGGGTTCGGCGGCAGCCAGGTAAAAGCCGTGCTCCTGGAACAGATCGCGCAGCATTTCTGAGAAGGACCAGCCCAGGTTGTCAACCACCAGCACCAGGTTGACCCAGCCGGGGCGCTTTAGCTCGACGGCGATGTTGGGCAGGATGTTGAACACCATGCGCTTCGAGTTGGCGTGCAGGTCGTCCCAGCGCGATATCAACCATTCAGAGAACCTGTCGCCCAGCGCGTACAGCCCGGCATCAAACCTGTCCTGCGCGTCGCACCAGGCATGATATGGCAGGTAGGCCTCCCGTGCCCAGGCGAGCATATGCTCCATATCCCACTCTGGGTTGGGCGCGGCGGGCTTGGGCGGCTGGATCATGCCGCGCAGCGCACCCAGGCGGCGCCCAAGCCGGCGGCTCTTCGGGGCGAACTTCGCCTCCATCTGGTCCATAATCTCCGGCGTGATCCATTCGGGGTGGGCGAGCAGCACCTTCTCGACCGCTTCAAACTCCACTGCCAGCAGACCGCTAACCGTTTCGAGCAGTGCCGCCAGATCAGCTGGGCTGGACGGCTGCCGGCTGTTGAATAAATACGTGACCTGGGTCACCGTTTCCGGAATCTCGGCTTCCTTCACCTCCAGATCCTCCAGCGGTAGTTTGAGCGCCCGGAACAGATCGAATGATTCACCCAGCAAAGCCTCGCCCAGGGTGGGATAGCCGCGCAAGACGCGGAACTGCATCAGGCTGCGCTTTAAACCAATTGGGTCTTCTTCGAACAACTCGACCAGCCAACGCTGCTCGCCGGAGCGGGCTTTGCTTTTCCATTCTTCCAGGCGGTTGCGCAGGGTGCGCGCCAGAAGCGGCACAGTTCTATGCTCGCGCCAGCGCTGCGACTCGACTGCGTTGAGCAGGGCGGTGATTTGGGTGAAAGGGAAGGTTTTAGCGGTGAGAATGGGCGCGTAGAAGTACGCCAACAAGTTGTCTTCAAACGAAAAGCCGGGTTGAGGGTTCAAATCTAACTCAAGCAGCCCAGCTTGAAGGATATCTTCATTCGTAACCGAGTCGGGAATCGCCATACCCCAGCGCTG
>DYKH01000295.1 GCA_020722685.1 Caldithrix sp.
GATCTTTCAATTTTTGGGCGTGGGAATCTTTACGCTGGTCGGGTTGGCGTTTCTCTTCATTCAAGATTTTCACCGTCCGCTGCTTGAGATCATCCAGAAATGAGCGGCGGGGGACGAGCCACTCCGTCAACCCAATTCGCTTCGCCGCCTCTCTCCCCGCCTGGGCAGGGTTGCTGACCAATGGGCTTTTCCTCAGCCTGACCCTTTCCCTGCGTGGGCTAATCATGTTGCGCGCGATGCGCAACTTGCACTGGAAAAACAAGGCTTGCCCTGAATCTGGTCGAAAGGTTGAAGGTCAAAAGTTGAGGCGGCGATGGCAAGTAGAGTTTCTCTCCATAATCAGTACTTCACGAAAAGGCTTCGTAGTGGCGACTTTAGTCGCTTTTTAGCCGAACGACTGAAGTCGTTGCTACGCTTTCGTGATCTACTGATAATAATTTGCCCGCAGGGATATAAGGGAGGAAAATTTCGAAATTTTATGCCGACTGAGCAGGGGGCATTTTACCCAGACTGTGCCTCAGACTCAGAAAGTTTTTCATGGCTGGCGTCAAGAATTTCTGCCGATGGTAAATGAAATTGAAAGTGCGAGTCAGGTCAAGACCCTGCACATTGAGTGGGACAAACCACCCCTTTTTTACATCTTCTTCAATGGAAATTTGCGGGACGACCGCCGCCCCCAGGTTGGCTTTTACAGCGCGCTTGATGGTCTCTGTGTTATGGTGCCAGCCTGCCAGTTTCCATTTGACGCCCGCCTCCTGCATGGCGCTTTCAAAAATAAGGCGGGTGCCGCTGCCAGATTCACGCACAATAAATTTCAGGTTGGATAAATCGGCAATGGCGAGCTCTGCCTTTTTGCTGATGGGGTCTTGGGGCGACACAATGAACACCAGGCGGTCGGTTTGGATATTTTCTTCGATGATGTCTGGCGAGCGCACAGGACCCTCCACCAAGCCGATATCAATCTCATCCTGAAGAATCATGCGTTCGATCACATCGGTATTATCCACTACGGTGAAAATATCCACGGTGGGCATTTGCCTGCCAAATTCTGACACCAGTTCGGGGAGTAGGTAGGAGCCGATAGTCAGACTCGCGCCAATCCGCAGAGTTCCCGCCGTGCCCAACTCAGCAAGGTCTTTCCTGACCTGTTCTGTCAGGTTCAAAATATGCCGTGCATAGGAGAGTAATCGTTCTCCAGCCAGGGTAAGGTGCAGGCGGTGATTGAGCCGTTCAAACAGCTTTGTGCCGTAAAATTTTTCCAGTTCGGAAATGACCTGGCTGACAGAAGGCTGGCTAAGGTAAAGTGATTTAGCCGCACGGGTCATGTTACCGTGTTCGCATACCGTCACAAATATCTTGAGATGTCGGATGTTCATAAGTATTTTCTTATGGCTATCATAAAATTATAATATTTTACAAATCGTTCTGGGGTCATTATACTGCACCGCGTTTACCATTTCAATCATCACGGAGTCAAGAATGAAACAGTTCCTAAAAGAAAATTTTCCGGGTTTTGCCCTGTCTTTGGTAATCGCGGGCGTGGCTTATGTTTTGGGCAGGTTCCTGCCTTTGATTGGGGGACCAGTTTTTGGGATCGCACTGGGGATCTTTGCGGCGGCGTTTTGGAAATTGCCAGGCTCGGCCTCCAAAGGAGTCAAGTTCACATCCAAATACATCCTTCAACTGGCAGTCATCCTGCTTGGATTTGAAATGAACATGGCAAGCGTCCTCAAGGTTGGGCAACAGTCCCTGCTTATTTTAGCCGCGACCTTGTCGAGCGCTTTTCTGGCGGCTTACTGGCTGGGGAAGTCTCTTAATATCAATCGCAAGGTTGCCACTTTGATCGGCGTCGGGACCGCCATCTGCGGGGGTTCCGCGATCGCGGCGGCGGCTCCAGCCATTGATGCGGATGAGCAGGAGATTTCCTACGCAATTTCAACCATCTTCTTGTTCAATATTGCTGCGGTCTTCCTGTTTCCCGCGTTGGGGCATCTCCTGCACCTTTCTGATACGGGCTTTGGAATGTGGGCTGGAACCGCCATCAACGATACATCCTCCGTCGTCGCGGCGGGGTACTCTTTCAGCGACATCGCTGGTAAATTCGCCACGATTGTAAAGTTGACGCGCAGTTTGATCATTGTGCCTGTCACCCTGGCGCTCGCCCTTCTTTTCGCGCAGAAAAACAAAGGCGAAGGTGAAGGGCAATTCAACTTCACAAAAGTGTTTCCCTGGTTCATCGTCGGCTTCCTGGCTGCTGCAATGTTACGAAGCGCGTCACTACTCCCGTTAACCCTGACGGAAAATTTGGTTTGGGGCGGCAAATTCCTCATCATCGCTGCAATGACAGCCATCGGCTTGAATACTGATGTTCGCATGTTCCTTAAAGCCAGTCCGCGCGCGTTGGTTTTGGGGGCGCTGATATGGCTCGCTGTGGCAGTATCATCGCTTGCCACACAATATCTCATTCACAGCTTATAAGGATCCGTGTCCACAAGACCTGTTTGTGTCCATCCACCTGTGGGGATGCGGTAGATGCGGCGGCGCATCAGCGGTTTAGCTGCGCTTACTTTGGAGACCCCCGGAAAAGTGTCCCCGAGTTAGAAGAGAAGGTATTGAATCTCTGATTGGGATGTTTGCGTCGGACTGCCGGAGTTGGCCGCCACCACAGGCTGCCACGAAGCTCTACCTGGGAAGGGACCGGCGTCAATATCCGAGATTCTTTTTTCATTGCTTCCATCAGCATCCATGACCCACAGTTCATTCCTTCCGCTCCTCCCGGTACTGAATAGAATTTTCTTTCCATCCGGAGACCAGGACGGGTCATCGCTGTTCCGGTGACTACAGTCTTCCGTCAATTGCTGGCTTCCTGTCCCATCCGAATGGATGACCCAAATCTGACCATATTGAGTTTCGATCCCCGACCAAAATGCGATTCGGTTATCCACCGGCGACCAGGCCGGCGCATTGGCATCGTTGGCAGTTTCACAGACCGTTCCTTTGCCGTCTGTATTGGTTCTGTCCTCGGTCGTGAGTATTCTCTCGTTCGTTCCATCGGCGTTCATAATTCCGATTTCCGGTTGAGGATCTATTTGCGACCCTGGATTCTTGGGCAGGATAAACACCATTTCTGTTCCGTCCGGAGACCAAGACGGCCCGACCTTGGATGTATTGCCCTGAGTGATCTGCCTCACACCACTGCCGTCGGCATTGACGACCCATATTTGCGCAATCTGTTGGTCATCAGGGCGTGAAAAAGCGATTTGCTCGCCGTCGGGCGACCAGTCTGGGGCGGCGCCTTCAAACAGCAATTGCTGATTTGAACCGTCGGCGTCCATCACGGCTACCCAGAGTTTTCCATCTCGCATGGAATTAAACGTAATCTTGCGTCCGTCGGGAGACCAATCGGGACGACCGTTGTCCCCAACGAAGGTCAGTTGTTTCCTGTTCGTCCCATCGGGCGTGATGGTGAAAATCTGCAGCTTGCCGTTTTGATCCCTCAGTGTCAGGGCGATCAAACCGCCGCTGACGCCTCCCGTTGTGGGTGCGGAAGTTTCCTGATGTAAATCAAAATACGCCGCCACTCCGATAACAATGATTATTACGACCGCTATGCTTATCGCCGTAATCCTTTTTTGATTCATCGGGTATTACTCGGCGGCAGTGATGATGGCGAGTATTGCGTCAATGGTTTTCTCGGCAGCCCCAAAATCCTGCGCGCTTACTTGTTGTTGGAAATCTTTGTAGAGCACGCCGACTTCGTTATTATTTCCATGCATCTCAAAGTATGGCGGGAGCTTTGTTTGCAACTCCAAGACTTTGTCGGAAAAAGCGGGTGAAGAGCCTTGGATGGAAACGGTTTCCCGCAACGTCTCCCCGCGCAAAAACTTTTGGTATGCCGCGATGGCATCGGCGCCTTCGACGGCTCTGCGGAAGGGACTGTTCGCGTCGCCGACCTCCCATCCGTAGAGATTCACCAGCACGGCTCCATGATTAAAGAAACTCCCCAAATAACCTTCCATGGGATCGCCGATGCTGCCTGTGAACGCCTGGCTGGGACGCACCGGTGTGCCTTCAGCTGACGCCCACGGCGGATTGCCGAGCTTTGCGCGCTCCGCTTGAACCTCATCGAGGATATTGAGGTCGGGATAGGTGCTGAACCCGGCATAGTGGCGGGGACCGAACGCCACGCGGACCGGCGAGAAGTCTATGTCGACCAGGTACGAGCCTGTCGGATTGCCGCTGCCCACGAATGCTTGCGTTGCAATATGTGAGAATATCTTTGTCTCGGGTACGCCGCTCTCAAATAGTGAGGTTGCCCAAAAATCTATGAAGTCTTGGATGATCTGCACGCGCGCCTCGTCAATGTCTGCGGGTGGATTGCTCGCACTATAGCCTTCGTTGGTAAGCGCACAGTATCCGAGGGATGCGTTGGTGTCGAAATCCTTGCCCATTCTGGTTTCCCACCCGGCGATGACACCGGCGAAGAGTTCTGGTTTGCCGGCGGCTTGCAGGGCTTCGATGCCGCGACTCACTTCTGCGCCGATCAAAGCGGCGCGTTGCTCCACCGCCTCTTTCACGGCGGGGCTGTTGAGGCAGAGTTGCGGCATGATCATGGTGGGCGTACTCGACCAATCGACTCTCCGACCCGTGGTGAGCGTTTTGTTCCAATCGAGCCATTCAATGTTGTCGGAGGTATTGAGCGACGAGAGTCGTCGCCAAAACATTGAATCGTCGATGTGGAAACCGACCGCGATGTTTTTGTCGAGCGCGATTTGGAAAGATTCGCGTATGAGTTGTGCGACGTCGGCGTCGGTGTTGTCGAAGGCGATGGGACCGACAAAGAACGCGAGACGCCGCGAGGAGTCGCCTGTCGAACCGACGGCATCTATTATGTGCGTGACGGTCGTGGCGAGATCGTTGCTCGGACCCAGATTGCGTTCCAGCTCCGGAGAATCGGCCGTTCTTGTGTATATTTGGATGGCAAGATACTGCGTCAACGACGAGTTTTCAATTATGACGGGTTCAATGAGCATGACCGGCGGCGGGGTGATTATGTTTCTGATAACAATAAAGGCGACTCCAACTATTACTACAATGCCTATGGCACCGATTAAAAGTCTATATTTCATAATGTATATTTTCCTTTAGTTTCCGCTTCTGCAAAATTTTTTAATTCTCCGTACTCGGCGACTTTCTGCCCCAAGTATTGAAGTTTTGCGGCGTCGCCGCCATTTCTATCCATTCCGGCCCGAGCTTCTCGGCTAATTGTATTTTGGTCTGGATTCTTGCGATCGGAGAATTAATGGGCGCTTAGTGCGCCGATAACGACAAAACTTTGTGGATGAAATTATACGGCAAGT
>DYKH01000063.1 GCA_020722685.1 Caldithrix sp.
TCATAGTCCGCATCTCTTGTCGTTTTGGCGCGAAAAGAAATAGATTGCAGAAA
Source organism: Caldithrix sp. (assembly GCA_020722685.1). The sequence goes on from DYKH01000063.1 coordinate 54, forward strand.
TACAGTCTTGGCGCGGGGCCGAGATTTGTTCTGATCGAAAGACAGTTGTAGAGTGTGCCTGCCAGCGGAGAGGCCGCCCAAGGAGAAATGGTACGGAAATAACTTTCGTCCCATGAACAGAACAACGTCTTGAGTGTCCAGCTTGGTCACTCCGGCGCAGCGTACCTGTAGGGTGGCGCTTTCGTTGCCGACTTGACCCCAGTCTGTGTCGGACCGAGCGCGCAGCTCTACCTGCATTTCGCACGCCTGCTGCACATTGAAGGTCAATGACTGCGTGACTTCACCCCGTGAAAGCGATTGGTCAATGATGAGCAAACCGGACTTGCCACAGGTAAAGATCAAAATGGCAGCAAGCATTAAAAACCATTTCATTCTCACGCGAATCCACTTTCGGACTGGATTCGCTTCAGAACAAGGCGGACTTGTAACACAGGAGTTTTGCATGCCGCTCCAGCCGAAATCATATTGTCATGAAACAGAGTGTGGGATAAAACAGAAAGGCGAAGATTTCTCTCTTCGCCTTTTAGACTTGCCTCGGAATGCATTGGTAGGGGAGCAGGTGATCACGTAACTGCCAACCTTCCTGCTGAATGAAGCGAACCGTCATCCGAGTTTATTGCGAATTACTTTTTAGGTAGGATTTTGTAAACTCCTGTACCACACTTGGCACAAACCCCTTTTACCGCAGGGCGACCATTCTTCATGGTCACCTGCACCGGATTTTTTATTTCCGTTTTTGCTCTGCACTTTACACAATAGGCCGTTTCCGCCAAAGGGATCACCTCCTTCTATGTATTTCTATAAATTTGCGCGATACATTTTTCCCAACTGGGCGGCTTAAAATAACACATTAGCCATGCAAAAGCAAGGGAAAATTCTATTTTTCCGCTTGCTTGCGCAAAACCACAGCTCCTAAAACGGCCACCAATTAACGCCCAAAGCGAAGCGAAATCCGCCCACACTGAAAGCCTCAAAACCGGTTTTGCCGCGCACCCCGCCGGAAGAGACCTCCAACTCAAAGAAGGGCGCAAGGCGCGGATGCAAAAAATATTCGATCCCCAATTCCAAGAAAAAGCCGTTTCCCAACTCGCTTTTCTTTTCCTCGGAGGTTGAGCTGAACACGGAAAGCTGCGGCTGCTCCTGCACATCATAGAACACCACGCCAAACCCATAATAGGACTGGGTTCGACGCGCCGTGAACGGATGTATCCGTACACCGAGGTTGTACCATTGTTCCTGCCACTTCGCGTCTCGCAGGTTCAGGCCCGATTCCGCATGCGTGCCGGTTTTGCCATCTTGTTGAAAGTTGGCGTATTTGAACAGCAAATAGTGGCCGGTGTAAACCCGAATACCGGCGAATCCGCCATAGCTCGGCCCCAGGCGACTTTGGTACACGGACTCGAATTGGTCCAAAGAAATTCGGAACAGGGCTCCGCTGCCGCCCACGACTAATCGTGGCAGGGCGTACTCAAAGTCTTGCGCATTGGCCAACAAGGGCCACAGCAATAGGGCAAAACCATAGCCTTTTTTCCCCCGCAGCCTCTTAAAGAACTTTTTCATGTTGCAATTCGACCTTTGTTTTGCTCGGTATCCTTTCGCCTTTTTTTTGGCGATATCGATTAACCATGAGAAAAACCATTTGCGACAGAAGAATCCCGACGACGTCCGCAACACCATCCCACAATTCACAAGAACGGCCGGGAATGAACAACTGGTGGACTTCATCAAACAGCGCAAACAATGAACCAAACACGAGCGACTTTTGCACCGCACCGCGCACGAGAAAGGACTTTTCTTCGCCGAAGGCTCGGGCCAGCAGAAAGCCAAGGACAAAGTAGGCGCAACAATGCTCCAGCTTGTCTTGAGCTTCGAATCCAAGGTTCGGACCTTCCAGGGTCGGGTAGGAGGTAAGCGTTAGAATGATAAATGCCCAAATGATGAGCGGGAGTTTCCAGCGAATAAACCTTGATGGAGTCACAGAGTTCCCAGGAAAATAATCAACCCAAACCGATGGAGGTCGCTGATTCCATGAACGAAACAAGCGCGGCCTCCGCAGGCTAACATACTAAGTCTTTTGAACAGATAAGAGGGCTTGCGGTACTTCATGCAAAATATCCCCAGCAATCATCCCCATTTCACCCCGGCTGGCACATGCCAAATCGCCCGCTAAACCGTGGATGTAAACGCCAGCCGACGCCGCTTGTTCCGCGCTCAGTCCTTGCGCCAGCAATCCCGCAATAACCCCCGTGAGGACATCTCCGGAACCGCCGGTTGCCATGCCGGCGTTGCCGGTGGAATTGATAAAGACCCGGCCGTCCGGCAACGCGACGACGGTCGGGCCACCTTTGAGTACTACAACCTTTTTCCATGCCTGCGAAATTCCACGCGCGACTTCGATAGGATCAGCAGTAATTTCTTTGGGCGATTTGCCAATGAGGCGGGAAAGCTCTCCCGGATGCGGCGTCATTACCAACTCAGATGGATAGCTTCTGATCAACTCCGGGTTAGAAGCGCAGGCATTCAATCCATCCGCATCAAGCACCAGCGGCTTGTCGAGCTTTTGCAAGAGATGGTGAACAAGCTCGACGGTCTTGTTGTGCTGTCCAAGTCCTGGGCCCAGGGTTACGACTTTTTGCGCTTGAATACGGCTCAGAATCTCGCTGGAATTGTCACTGTGTAGATAGCCCATATCGGCGTCGTCAAAAGGCCAGGTGATGACTTCGGTGGTTTTGGCTTCAAAAATCGCGTTCAGGCTGGAGGGGATGCAAAGGTAGACCAAGCCGGCGCCGGTCCGAAGCGTCGCTTCAGCGGCGAGCACAGCCGCACCGGTGAAACCTCGCGACCCGGCTATGACCGCGACAGTGCCGCATTGGTTTTTGTGCGCAGCGGGTGAGCGTTTCGGCAGCCAGGACACAACATCCTCTTTTTCCAGATAGAATACATTTGGCGAATGAGCGGCACTGACGGAGGACGGCATGCCAATATCGACGATCTCGATTTGCCCGGCATGTTCCCTTCCCGGCGAAAACAACAATCCGCGTTTCAAGAAAGCCATGGTCGCCGTTCGGGCCGCCTTGATAGCCGGCCCGTCAAATGCACCTGTATCGGCGTTGACACCCGTCGGGAGATCCACGGCTAAGATGGGCGCTGCCAATGAATTCATGTATTCGACGATCTGGGCATATAGTCCCTGCAGTGCACCGGTCACCCCGGTGCCCAAGATGGCATCGATCATCAGATCCGGCAAGACCGCCGGCCGTTCGGGAACACGATCGAGGTAGACTGGAACGTGTCCCATCTTTTCCAAAATGGTGAGATTGGTGAAAGCATCCCCTTTGATCTTTTCTCGCTGTGAAAGGATGAAAGTTTCCACCCGAGCGCCGTGGTTAATAAGGTGGCGTGCGACCACATAGCCGTCCCCGCCATTGTTGCCGGAACCGCAAAAGATTTGCACAAGCTTTTGCCTCGGGTCTCCAAGCATGGACAAGGCCACTTGCGCGGTTCCCCGTCCCGCATTCTCCATCAGGACGACACCCGGAATCCCGACTTGGCCGATGGTGTATTTGTCCATCGCGGCCATCTGTTGAGCGGTGACAACGACTTTCATGGCAAGGCTACCCAAAATTATTGGAGGATAATGACTGCGACGGCCGAATTCTCGCTGTGGGACAAACTCACCAATACTTGCTTGTCCCTTAATAGGTGTGCCAACCGGCCACGCAACGAGATGGCCGGCTTTCCACCTTTCCCGCTGAGGATCTCAGCGTCGTGCCAGGGAAAGGCCATTCTTTCTTCCGACGGAAGGCATTTTATCAGCGCTTCTTTCGCGGCGAACCGCACGGCCATCGATTGCACTCCTGTCACTTTCCGCTGGCAGTATTCTATTTCATTCTCTGTCAAAATTCGCTGCGTAAAACGCCGTCCCCATTTTTCCACCGCTTTCTTGAAGCGGCCTATATCCACAATATCAATACCGACAGCTTGCACCATAATCTACGGAGTAACTGAAAATCTTTAACAGGTTCTTAGCCCTTGTGACCCTTCGTTTTTGCGGCGCAAATTAAGGCTTAAGAAACTTTTTTGCAACTACTTTTTCTTTGCTTGCTTGTTAGGCATTTTTGATGTATTTTGCGTCGAAAAATCCAAAGGATGCCCCTTATCTTTCAAGCATGAGCGATACCAATTCAATCCCAATTCGGCGGGCTCTCGAAGGCGATCAAAAGGCCTATGAGGAAATCCTGAATCGCTTTCGGGGACAGATATTCAATCTCATCTATCGCATGGTCAGGAACAAGATCGAGGCAGAGGACTTAACCCAAGAGACGTTCATCAAGGCATTCAATGCGCTGGCTACCTTTAATGCCGAATACGCCTTTTCCACCTGGCTGTACAAAATCGCGGTCAACAATTGTATCGATCACTTTCGCAAGAAGCGACTAAAGACCTACCCCATTGACAATCCCATTCAGGCCAAAGATGGTGAGCTGCAGCGGGAGTTTCCTGACACGACATTTCAGGGTCCAGAAACCGTCCTGCTTTCTCGGGAAAAGAGCCTGCAGATCCAAGAAGCCATTGATTCATTGCCTGAAAAGTACAGAACGGCCATCGTATTGCGTCACTCCGAGGATCAGTCCTACGAAGAAATCGCGGACCAGCTTCACATTCCCATCGGCACGGTCAAAGTGCGGATTTTCCGCGCTCGAGAAATGCTCAAAAAGCGGCTTAAAGAACAACTCCGGCCGTAATGCTGAGCGCCATTCTTCGACCCAGACAATGCCTCCGTGCCAGCGAAATGGTATTCTTTTTGGAGTTGATGAAGACGTCATCTCCGCTTGACAACGTGTTTGCCCAGGGATGACCTCGGCAAAATCCGCTTTGGTATTATTGCATTTCGCTTACAGTACAGCAGATTTGCAATCCGCGGCTTGTCGATTGAATCCACTACTTGCAACTTGCCCCTTGAGACCTGCGACCGGCAACCTAAGAGTTGGAGCTTGCTACGGCACGGAAGATGATGCTCCAGCCCGGGCATTGTTGTACCAGATGGTATAGTCCGAAGTGGTCACCTGGCCATCCCCGTTCACATCAGTAATTTGGTATCCTGAATCGCCGGCGCGCGCGGAGTTATACCATAGGGTATAGTCAGAGGTGGTTATCTGTCCGTCCTGATTAATGTCTCCTGACCACATACCATAGACGTTTTCCTCCAACAGCGTCGCGCCGGCGCTGCCATAAAGGTTGGCGCCGATGGAAAAATCATACAAAGTAGCTCCAGTTCGATTCAGAGCTTGGGCGGCCGCGCTCATCACGGCCAAATGATTTTGGTGGCGAAGGAGGATATAATAATTGCCATTCACGACGTTCAGCAGCCCAATATTTTCGGCGGTGCCGTCGGGCTCGACCAGACTCCCGTCCGCTTTCAGGAAAACCGATTGCTGGGAAACAACTGCGCCGTCATAATTGCTGCGCAGTTGGATCAGCATCCAGTCGGTAGCACCATTGGGAATTGAAGCGACCGTGCGCGCCGCCTCGCTATAGGGGGACGACAGGGGAATGTGGCCGCCATCGTTCAGGCTGGTCGTCATGTTATTAACGTCCGCTTGGTAGCGCCCTTGCAAAAACACTTTTGCCTTGGCAAACACAAAGTCTACCTCGCCCACCCGCGCGGAAATCTCCGAGGTATTGCCCCACATATCCACCGCGGTCACGGCATAAAAAAGATGGACTAGCGAATCAGCCAAACGGGCATCGGTGTGTTGATAGCTGGTTCCGGTCGTCGCGGCGAGGAAATTGGCTGCTGTCGGAGTGAAGCCGGGATAGGTGTCACAATAAATATTATAATAGACCGGGTCCTCCTCCGAATTGCCCAACGTATCCTGCGTGACGGCATCCCAGCTTATCGTTACGACCTCTGAGCTTGCTTCGGAAAAGCAGGGCTTATTTAGAAAGGCTGCGGTCAGGATTGCACACGACAGACAAGTGAGAAAATGATAGTGCCTCAGTCTCATTGAATCTCTGCTTACTTGGTTGGAAAACTCGAACTGCTTCTAAGCTGCGGGTTTCTATTTCCCTCTGTAAAAGATTGACGGCGCCCGCATATTCGGCAAAAAGCGCCGCAAAACCAAGGCCACTACGGCATGAAACTTTGTCGGGCGGGAAGCGGGTTAGCAAACCTCTTTTTCGATGAAAGCGCATGCCATAATTCTCGGCCAACCAAGCCATTGAAGCATGTCATCATTTTGCCGGAAACCATCTCGCCCTCGCCAAAGTATGCAGGATTCAACGATCCGACCAAGGCAAAGGAACGGAGCCGTTCGATGGTGAGACAGTCGATGAAGATTAGTGAAACAGAGCGCCTGTCCTCACATCCTTGCCGGTCTTAAGCCACCGCGCTTTCGACAATGGCGATTTTGCAGCGGGAAAAGTCCACCCTGGCCATAATTCCTAACGGCAATACCGGCTTGTCGGCCACATGGCCAAGCGATAATCCGTACAGTACCGGGACCCCCAATTCGCCCAGACGATCTTGAATGATTTCTTCGACGCTGAAAGTGTTGTAGAAGGCCGGTTTATATTCGGCGGGCTGGCATTTGGCGCAGCGGTCGACAATGATGCCTTTGGTTTGCTGCAATTTGCCCGCTTGCAGCAGTTGCGTCAGCATGCGATCAATAGAATAGGGCTCTTCCCCTACCTCTTCCAAGAATAGTATTTTTCCCTCGGTTTCGATTTCATAAGGCGTCCCCAACGTCGCGGTCAATAGAGTCAAATTGCCGCCAATGAGCGGCGCGGTCACCAGGCTTTGCCGCTTTTGCGCCGGCAAGGTCATCGGCATGGCAGCAGGCGCGTCGTCGATTTCTCCTACGGCTTCCGTTTCGGTCAAGGTCTTGATGACATATTTCGTGGAGTAGTCGTTAAAGGTAGAGAGCGCGACGGGGCCGTGGTAGGTGACGATTCCCGCCAATTTGTGGATAGCCAAATGTAAGCTGGTAATATCGCTGTAGCCGAGCAAAATCTTGGCATGTTTGCGAATCTTTTCATAGTCAAGATAGGGGAGTAGACGGAGGGTTCCATAGCCGCCGCGCAAAGCAACGATGGCGCGTACCTCATCATCCAGGAACATGTCCATTAGGTCTTGAGCACGCTCTGGGTCTGAGCCGGCCAAGTAGCCCCATTTTGAGCCAACGTGTTTGCCGACTTTGACCCGAAAGCCCAACTTTTGCAGAGCAGCTTCCCCTTGTCTCACTTCACTGGGTTCAAACACCGGGCTGGCCGGCGAGATGAGGCCGATTGTGTCGCCTATTTTCAATTTGGCCGGCTTTACCAGGTCCAATTTCATGTCAGCCTTGGACCCGGATAGTCCGGCGGTGAGTCCCATTGCCATAAAACCTCCCATGAATTCTCTGCGCGATACCTTGCTCTGCTCTTCCATAAAATCCTCCGCTGTTTTTGTGTCACGAAAAAGATAGACAAATTGGAAGCAAACAGCAAACTATTTTACAGCCTTTCCCGAGGTTTCACGTGCGACCGCAATTTTTGCCTGCCTCCGGCCTTTCGCACTGATCGCACGATTGGCCGGGGGCATCTCCAGTAAGATCGGGCGAGGGGATATCTTACCGATCCAAGTGGTGACCAGCGTGGCAAGAATCCCCTTGATATTTATCCGGCTTATTTTTAAGTTGCCAAGCGAAAACAAGGATGGATGCTTATGAATAAACATCTGCTGCAGATAATTATCGCAGCTTTGCTCCTCTTCAACACTTTTATTTATGCGGAAATCAGGGAAACAACTTCCATGCAGGAAATCGTTCCGCTGGTGGACGATTCCACGCTTTTGGTGGTGGATATAGACAACACTCTCATCGAGCCGGAAGGAAATTTGGGCAGCGATCAGTGGTATTATTTTTTGGTTCGAAAATATGTCCAGCTCGACCACATGAGCGGAAAAGCAGCTAACGAAACAGCCATGCAAGTGTGGAACCAAGCTCAATGGCTGGTCAAGATTCGCCCGGTTGAAAAGGACACTCCGGCACTCATCAAACAGTTGCAGAGCAAGGGCGTCAGGGTCATGGGTTTGACCGCCCGAACTGTGGACATTGTCGACAAAACATTTGCCCAATTGAAATCAATTGGCATTTCGCTAAATCAGCCGCCTATTCATGACAAGCCGGTGGATTTTCATTTGGACGACCTGGCCAGGTTTGAGAACGGGATCCTCTTCGTCGGTGAACAAAATGACAAGGGAGAAGCTCTGGTGCAGTTTCTCCGGCGGAGCCATTATCTGCCTGCGAAAATCATTTTCATCGATGATAAGCTGCGACATGTGGAGAATGTGGAGAAAGCGCTCAGCAAAACTGGGGCCCGGTTCCTTGGTTTTCGCTATGGAGCAGCGGATGAGAAAGTTCGACTCTTTAACCAAGACACTCAAGACATCGCGCTATTTGCCGGCGGTATTCTGCCCTCTGCCGTCACCCCAAAAGCCGATGCGGCGAAGGAAAGGTGAGAGCATCCTGGGGGAAGCAAGAACAATGCTTGGAACTCAATCGCACTCTGCAAATTAATGAACCAATCCGGTCACCTTCAACTGGAATTCTTTATGCCGACCTTGCCGATTTCTTTACTTGTTGTATTTGCCCTTCTCATCTTGACCAGCTATCTTTGGCGCTATCTGGCGCGCCGGATTCACATGCCTTGTCCGGTGTGGCTGCGATTCTTTCTCGACAATCCAGTCGCTGCTTCCCTGGTAGTCAAGCAAATAGAACGGGCCGGTCTGGTCGCTGGCATGCGCGTGCTCGACGTCGGCTGCGGTACCGGGAGATTGACGATACCGGCGGCAAAACAGGTAGGCGCCTCCGGACAGGTGACGGCTTTGGATATTCAGGCCCCAATGCTCAAGATTGTCGACCAACGCGCCGATGAAAACGGGCTGAAAAACATCCGCACCGTATTAGTCGGAATGGGCGAGGGCGTATTTGCAGAGAAGGATGCTTTTGACCGTGCATTTCTGTCGACGGTATTGGGAGAAATCCCTAACCGCGAAAGAGCCCTGCGGGAAATATTTGCTGCTTTGGTAAACGGCGGCCTGTTGTCCGTGACCGAAGCATTGGTGGATCCGCATTACCAAAGCCGCCGGGAAGTCCGCCGGCTCGCCTCGGACGCGGGATTTGAATTTGTCCAGGAGTTTAGAAATACTTTCTACTTTACCATGAATTTCCTCAAGCCATCGGGCAGATGAGTTTTTCGTCCCTCCGGCTACCAGTTGCGCGCACGGAGGCACTAAACTGCCTGTAGTGCGATCGAGTAATGTCTCTCATCAACAAAGTAGATTGCCGCATTCGATGTATCGAAATTTTTTCTCATGCCTCATTGGCGGGTGCTTTGCCATCTGGCTCGCATGGATGTCTTGTGCGAGACAGGGCTTTCCCCCCGGCGGTCCTGTGGACAAGCGTCCTCCTTTCGTCGTGAAGACCAACCCCAAAAGCGATTCCACCAATCTGCCCTTGGATACCAAGATTGAGATTGAATTCAGCGAGGCCGTTGACGAGCGCTCGGTAGAAGAATCTATTTTCATCACGCCTTTTCCCGGAACCGGTGTGAAGTACAAATGGAGTGGCAAGCGACTGCGCCTGCAATTGCCGGAACAACTGCGGCCCAATCGTACGTATGTTATTACCATCGGTACGACTACAAAAGATCGCCGAAACAATCTGATGACAGAGTCTTTCTCTCTTGCTTTTTCGACGGGGCCGATTCTGGATCGTGGCGGCATCGAGGGAGGCGTGTATGGTGAAGGACGAGTGGAAGGCACGCAGATTTGGGCGTATGACTTGAAAGATACTCCCGAGCCGAATCCGTCCCACATGGAGCCCGTTTATGTTACTCAAGCCGGGGCGACCGGCGATTACCGGCTGGCGTATCTGGCATTCAGCAAGTATCGCCTTTTCGCCCTGGTGGATCGCGATGCCAACGGTCGGTACGATCCGGAATATGATGCTCTCGGCGTTGCGCCCAAAGATGTAGCCCTCAGCGAAGAATCACCGCAAGTCGCCCCGATCAACTTTCGCATAGCCGTGCGGGACACGACCCCGCCACGCCTTGAAGCCGCGATCGCGGCGGATCGCCATCACGTCGATTTGCGCTTTTCCGAACGGCTTGCGCCGGAATTCTTGGCCGACACCACCAACTACCTGATCGCCGGAGGCGCCGACACCTTGCGGATTTTGGATGCCATTCAGGACGAACGGAACAGCTCCTATGTCCATTTGACCACGTCCCCTCAAGCGGCTGCGAAAGTCTATCATCTTCTGGTAAAGCAGGCAGTGGATTGGGTGGGATTCCCGTTGGATTCCGCGCGGAATAATACCACTTTTTCTGGCCATCCGGCGCCGGACACCTTGGGGCCACGGCTTCTCTCCATGATTCCGGCAGACAGCTCATTTTTGGTACCTTTAGCAACCACTGTCGAATTGCTGTTTTCTGAAGGAATGCAGAGAGCGGCGCTGGAGCGTTCTTTCACTTTGGCCGACACCCTGGGTCACACCATCACCGGCAAGTTTAGCTGGAAGAATAGCGCCCACCTTCTTTTCACTCCCGACAAGGAGCTTGCCGGAAAGACTTTCTATCGGCTAACGATGCCGGTAGATTCCGTTTTCGACCTATTCGGCAACCATCTGGCCGACACGCTTTTTGTGAAGCGATTCACGACCATTGATCCCGATACATTGTCGGAGATCTCCGGCGATATCATCGACCAAGATAGCAGCGCATCCGGAGCTTTTCTGCTGACCGCGAAACCGGCGACCGGAAACAGTCAAGAGCTTTGGATTGCCGGCCCAGGAACCTATCGCTTCGAGCGCATGCTTCCCGGCATCTATACCATTCAGGTTTTTCGCGATGAGGATGGAAATAAGAAGTACACTCTGGGAGAGGCGTTTCCCTTCAAGCCGTCGGAGAGGTACTATGCCTACCCGGACTCGATTCACCTGCGCTCTCGTTGGCCTAATGAGGGGAATGATATTCTTTTTCCAAAATAGCGAGAGGAGGCGGCTTGCAGGGCAGCAAATTGGGGCCGATTAAGCCCAACCTGCTGGACCCGCCTAAGGAAGGGTTTTCTCAGCAACTGTGCGAAAAGAGTCCCAAGGGGACAGATCATTCATCATCGCCAAACATGGGCACGATTCTCGCCCCGCTTTCGGAGCTGCTCTCCTCCGGGGAGGTGCTTTGCTCCGGCGAGCGCGCCGGTGGTTCCTCATCCGGGGCAACCACGCGCTCAATCTTCAGCGGCTCGCTGTTCATAGTGAATTCAGCACCCCGAACCTGATCGTTGTCCAATATCCAGGTCATTTTCTTGAGCGGAACGGCGAGAGCCAAGAAGGTTAACCGCCACCAGCCTTTTTTCCTATCCGGGACAATGGATTCCACTCTGGCGAAAAAGGCCGGTTCATTGCGAAAATAGATCAGGACGACTTCCCCCGGACGAAACATGTCGCCGTTGGCCGACATAAGCTTTCCTTGCAATGTGAAATGTTCGTATTAAAACCGATTGCGAATTTTCCAGAAAGGAAACTTGCTCCGGAATTGCCGACGATTCTTCGGCAAGCGCAGTACGGCAGGTTCGAGGATTCGTGCTTTTGCGGACGGCTTACCGGGCTTTTTCCATCCTCGCTTTGGGAGCCTCATCCGGGCAGCCGTCTTCGTCCCGGAATCCGTTCATGGTCTCCGCACGATCCGGACAAAGATCAGTGATGTCCAAGACTCCGTCGCCATCGTTATCGGGATCGGGTACGCCGTCATCATCTTGATAGCCATCCAAGTCTTCCGGGGTTGTAGGTGCTTTATCCTGTGAGTCCGGGATGCCGTCCCAGTCATTGTCGTTATCCGGCACGCCGTCATCGTCTTCAAAGCCGTCGATATCCTCAGCGATCAATGGCGCTTGGTCGCGCAGGTCGGGAACTCCGTCGGCGTCGTTGTCCGGGTCGGGAACGCCATCGTCGTCCTGGAAATCGTCGAAATCCTCCGGCTCGTTGGGCGCGGCATCATGTTTGTCCACGATGCCATCCCCGTCGGTGTCCTGATTCGCCAGGAGCAAGTAGGAAAGAACGACCCCAATCTGCAAAAGTCCGTTGTTGATGTCTCCGGTGCCGATATTGTCCACGCCTTGATCAACAATGTGCCGCAATTGAAGATAGCCGGTTAGTCCAATGCTATCAGAGAGCCGATAGCCGGCCCCGATTCCCGCAGTGAGCAAAGTATTGTAGATCGGTCCGTCGTGAACGCTTTGGCCATAAAAAAAGCCGTTTTTGAATAGTGAGCCGCCGGTCGCAACATACCTCAAATCCCAGATGAGCAGACCGGTCCCGGCAGAGAGAAAAGGCTGCACAGGTCCTTTGAGGGGTAGATAGTAGGAGACGTCGACCGCGTTGGTGAGAAGGAAGGTTTTGTAGCGAAGCTCCGGATCCGGATCGGTAGAAAAGAACGATCCGCTTTTTCGGGGACTCACCCAACCATAGTTTCCATCGTAGCCGATGGCGAGATGATCACTGATGCAGTAAGACAAGCGCACGCCGCCGGAAGAATGTACGATCGAATCGCCTTTTTCGCCTCCAAAGAGACGAATGCCCGCAATCTCTACGCCAATACCGACCTGCTGGGCACGCTCTACTGCAAAGGGAGAGTGGCTGCTGACGACAAGCACGCCAAAACACAGTGCGCCGAAGCCTCTGATCTTCATCTTTTCTCTCCCTGGTTTCTTCAAATTCTTCTGTTGACCACCGGCAAATTCTAATCAATTTATTGGTAATAATCAAGCCAATTTATGGAGCGCGGCAAAAACTGCTTGCATCTGTCCTGGTTTATGTGTAAGATTTGTCGTGACAGTTACCCTTTAAGCCGACCCAGCGAGGTGGCAAGGGGATCACGACCAACCTTCTTGCATCGCTGCGGAAGGTATTTTTTTGTCTAAATAATCTGCTGCAAAAGCACCGTTCCGGAGGTTTTTAGGCCTAAGAAAGCCTAAAGTTTTACGTACTCAAATCAAAAGTATGGTTTCTTGCCAAGGAAACCTCCGGAACGGTGAGACATACCCCCCAAGATACTGATTGTGGGTAAGCCGGGAACCGACAAATGGATCAAGAAATATGGCGAGGCCCTGCTCTGTGTAAGATACAAGTACGATTTGCAAAATGCTCGAAAACTTAAAACTGTCGAGTTGATTGTAGAAAATGCGCCCTGGGATACAAATAAAAACCGGATTCCTGCCAATAAAATCGTCGGCATTAAAGTATGGCGAAGTAAATATCGGACGACTTGTACGCGATGCCGGCGGGATATGGAACAGGAAAAAGCAGCTATGGCAGCTTCCCTATCTTGAGGCCGTAAACCTTGGTTTGGATGATAGAATTGAACCGCTATAAAAATGTCCACATAAAGGAAAAATGGTGCCCAGCAACCGATCTCCATAGTTGTCCACATTTAGGAAAACTTTTTTCCTTATATAAGGAAAAATTCAACATTTTTCCTAAATGTAGACCTTTTTTCCTAAATATGGACATCGGATTTTGACGATGTTATGGAAGTTAAACCAGGTTATAAGGCTAAATAATCAATCGAGAACAATGAAATATGGAAAACGAGAACTTTGATAAACTGATAACAAAAAGGCAACAATGGGTTCAAAGTTCTAAGGAAAACAACTTTGACTTTGACAGTATTCTTGCTGGGATTTATAATGACCCGTCTCATTTCATCTATGAAATATTACAAAACGCAGAAGATGCAAAAGCAACAACTATTTCTTTTTATCTTTACAGCGACCGTTTGGAAATAAAACACAATGGTAAGGATTTCGATTTTAATGATGTTGATGGAATAACAGGCATAGGCATATCTACCAAAAAAGAAGATATAAATTCAATTGGTAAATTTGGTGTAGGTTTCAAATCAGTATTTGCAATTACTCAAACACCTGTAATTCATTCGGGGGATTTTCATTTTGAAATAAAAGATTTTGTAATCCCGTCTCTAATTGATAATAATGGGATCACAGAAACTTTAATCGTTTTACCTTTTAACCACCCATCGCGAACAGAAGATGAAGTATTTGAAATTGTAAGCAAAAAACTTGAAAGTATCGGATTAAAAACGTTACTCTTTTTAAAAAATGTAAAAGAAATTAAATGGAAAACACCAAATAAAAAAGGCCATTATTATAAAGAGCAAAAAGACTCTAAAGATTTTGAGAACGTTCAGCGAGTATCAATAATCTCACAAGTTGAACAAGGAGAAAATTTTGAAGAATTTCTTTTAATTAAAAAACCAATAAGAATTGAAACTTATGATCTAACTGTTGAGATTGCCTATAGAATAGGAACCGACGAAGCGGGGAAAGAATTCATTGAAAAGGAAAAAGATTCAAAACTCATTGTATTTTTCCCAACTGAAAAGGTAACCTATTTGAATTTCCTAATTCACGCTCCCTATAAAACGACACCAAATCGAGAGAACATTCCTTTAGATGATGAGCAAAACCAGTATTTAATAGCAGAAACGGCAAATCTTGTAGCTGATAGTATTCCGATTGTCAAGGAATTAGGTTTTTTGAGTGTTTCCTTTTTGGAAGTATTGCCAATTGATCAAAATCATACTGATGAAATCATTTATTCATCTATATTTGAGAAGGTAAAAGAAAAGTTATTGTCAGAAGAAGCATTGCTTCCTACATCCAAAGAAAAATTCACTACTGCGCAAGATGCATTGCTGGCACGTGGAAAAGAGCTTACTGAACTGCTCGACGAGAGTGACATAAATGTGCTATTCGGAAAAATAGATTGGCTGGATGCCAACATTACTTACGATCGCACCAGACAACTTCGTGATTATCTTATCAATGAATTAGATATTCAAGAAGTTAATTTTGAAGATTTTGCTGTAAACATAAAAAATGAATTTATTCATCAAAAATCGGATGATTGGCTAATCGATTTTTATATTCGGCTATTAGACCAACGTTCCTTGTGGGAAAAAGGGGGATATTATGGGCGCAACGCAGGTGTTTTAAGAGAGAAACCGATTATTCGACTTTCTGACAATACTCATATCACACCATGCGATAAAGATAATAAAATCCAAGTCTATCTTCCAGCCGAAACAAAATCAAAATATAAGACGGTTAAAGAAATTCTTACGCAAAACAAAAATACATTAAAGTTCTTGACTGAACTTGGGTTATCAAAGCCAGACATCTTTGCTGAAATAAAGGAATTTGTAGTCCCGAAATATAGAGACCCTGATCCAGATATAGACATTGAAGAATATTTTGAAGATTTTAAAAAACTATTGATCGCCTTTCAAAAAGAAGAACCAGACAAGAAGCAGGAAATGATAAATGATCTAAAAGACTTGTATATCATTTATTCGACCAATTCAATCACTGGTGAACATCAATTCTGTAAACCAGATGAAGTCTATCTCAAGAATGAAGATTTGGTTGAATACTTTAATGGCTTTGATCACGTCTTTTTTGTTTCTGATGAATTGACCAAAAAATTTTCAAACGGTGATAGTGGATTAACTGAACTCTTATTAACCATAGGCTGTGAAGATAAGCCGAGAAGGATTCAAATTGAGCCTACCTTAACTTCGGAAGAAAAAAGCGAATTGCGTAAAAAAAGTTATTATGATCGTCTTACACGTGAAATTCATACTTATGACTATAATTACGAAGGGCTTGAAAACTTTCTAAAAAATATAACAGAAAAAAGAACGTGTATTTTATGGAATTTTCTCTTAAAAAGTATTGAAAGTTACCCAAAATATCCTAAACAAAATTTCTTTTTGGGAGAATACCAGTGGAAATATTATAATGAAAATACTGCAAATTTTAAATCAAGATTTTTAAAAACATTGATAAAAACAGCGTGGCTTTTTGACAATAATGGAAATCTTTTTTTACCAAATCAAATTAGTCTGTCCGAACTTTCTGATTCCTATTCTAAAGATGATGACAACGTTGAAGTATTGATAAGAACGTTTGGTCTTCAAATTGATGAGATAAAACAAATAGAAGAAAAAACTGGAGGAAAGTTCATTCCAAAAGAAGAGTATGAAGAATATTTGAAATGGAAAAAGGAGCAATCTGAAAAGGAATCGAAAAAAGAAACAGAAAAAGATTCTTGGAAGGCAGAAGTTGAACCAGACAGCATTGAAGTAACCGTCGAAGAAATAGAACCTGAAATTATAGATACTCCTGACCTTCGTGGTCAGTGTCCTTCTGAAATCAATACTGGAAACAACAATGACGAGTCCGAAATGGATGAACAGGATGAAGTCAAAAAAGGAAAATCAAATAAGCAATTAAAGGATATTGGGAAATGGGGTGAGAGATTTGTTTACAATCATTTGCAACAAAATTTGATTAATCAAGACAATACTGAAATCGTCTGGCTCAATGAAAATGGTGATGTTGGTAAAGGCTATGATTTTTCAATTGTATCAGATGGAAATGAAATCGAATATATAGAAGTAAAATCCAAAACAGATAGTGACCCGCAGTTATTTGAAATAACAGGAACACAATGGGAATGTGCAAGAAAATTATATAACAAAAATGAAGGTGATAAATACAAAATATATGTGGTGAGCAATGCTGGAACTGAAAACGCTAAAATCGGCATAATAAAGAATCCCACAAAATTATGGAAAGACGGAAAACTCTATGCTCATCCAGTTCATTTTAAATTGTAAAAAATGCCTCATAACAATTGGCTCAACCTGACCGCAGGGGCTGTGCGGTTTTTCAAGTTTAGAAGCCCGCATCAAGTTTTTTTTAGTTATTCGAAGTCTGTGCCCCGCAATACTGCGGCAAGTTAGCCAAACCGTTATCAGGCAGGAGAATACCTTACGCATAGGATTGCAAATCGCCAGGTCAGCCCCCAAATCCTGAAATGCATAGACCTTGACAGCCTTTTAGAATTTCAATTTTCTTGCTGATAAAAATATGAATCTCAAAGTCAAAGCAATTGTCATTGACGCCGAGGGATTGCAGCGCACCATTACACGCTTGGCACATGAAATCATAGAGCGCAATCATGGCGTAGGTTCGATAGCTATCGTCGGAGTGCGCACGCGCGGGGCGACCATCGCCGAGCGTCTGGTGAAGAAAATAGCGGAAATCGAAAATCGGCCGGTACCGCTGGGCATCCTGGACATTACTCTCTATCGCGACGATTTTCGCCGGCGCATGAAACAGCCGGTGGTTCAGGTGACGGATATCCCGTTTGCTATCGATGGCATCAATGTCATCTTGGTGGATGATGTGTTATTTACTGGCAGGACGTCCCGAGCAGCCTTGGATGCGTTGATGGACTTTGGGCGGCCCGCAAGTGTTCAGCTAGCTGTCTTGGTTGATCGCGGCCATCGGGAGCTGCCCATTCGCGCCGACTATATCGGCAAAAATATCCCAACAAGCGTCGGCGAAGAAATTCAAGTTCGTCTTCGGGAAACGGATGGCGAGGACTGTGTGTTATTGGTAGAAGCACCAAAGGAGGCTAACACGTGACGCTGGCAAGCAAGCACTTGCTTGGATTGGAAGGCGTGCCGGAATCCGACATTTCCCTCATCTTGGATACGGCGGTTTCGTTCAAAGAAATCCTCAGCCGTCCCATCCCCAAAGTTCCTACTCTCAGAGGACTCACCATCGTAAACCTGTTTTTTGAGCCATCCACCCGAACCAGAATTTCCTTCGAGCTTGCGGAAAAACGTTTGTCGGCGGATACGGTTAACTTTACTACCACCGGCAGCTCGGTCAAAAAGGGAGAAACACTCAGAGATACGGTGCGCAATATCGAGGCCATGAAAATAGACATGGTTGTCATCCGTCACGCCGCGTCCGGGGCTCCCCTGTTTCTGACGAAATGTATCGATGCGGTCGTCATCAACGCCGGAGACGGCATGCATGAGCATCCTACCCAAGCGCTTCTTGATATGATGACCTTGCGCGAAAAACTCGGCAAGCTGCGGGGACTGAGAGTTGCCATCATTGGAGACATTTCGCATAGCCGGGTTGCCGGATCGAACATTCGCGGTCTCCTCACGATGGGAGCACAGGTGATGGTGTGCGGTCCCAGGACCCTTCTCCCGGCCGGCATTGAGGAACTCGGGGTCAAAACCTCGACGCGGTTGGACGAAGCCATCGAGTGGGCGGACGTTTTGAACGTGCTGCGCATCCAGCTTGAGAGGCAGGAAACTGGACTTTTTCCTTCCATCCGAGAATATCATGCCGAATATGGGGTGACCCGCCGGCGGCTTCAGCAAGCAAAAAGAGACATCGTCATCATGCATCCAGGACCCATCAATCGCGGCGTGGAAATCGAAAGCGAATTGGCGGACTCGGAATTTTCCGTGATACTCGATCAGGTAACCAACGGCGTTGCCGTTCGCATGGCCGTACTGTATTTGTTGAGCGGCATCGAGGGATCGGTCGATTAACATCCCCTAAGCATAGGTTGACAAATCGTGGACAAACCCATTAAAGCAGAAAAGCTCCTTTTCACCGGGGGCGAGATTCTTGACCTCAACACCAAAAAACGAGAGCGTCTGGATTTCACAATTGTAAATGGCATGATTGACGAAATAGGGGGAGAGAAACCGGCGAGCTTTGCCGGTGAGGTCATTGACATTTCCGGGCACCTCGTCGTCCCGGGTTTGATGGACATGCACGTGCATCTACGGGAGCCTGGACGCGAAGACGAAGAAACAGTGGCAAGCGGCTGTGCTGCGGCCATGGCCGGCGGCATCACCGCGGTTTGCGCCATGCCAAACACGGATCCGCCATGTGACAAACAGGAGGTCGTGCGCTTTCTGAAAAGGCAGGCCGAAACGGAATTGGTGGAAGTTTTTCCGATTGCCGCGGTGACCAAGAAAAGAGCCGGCGCGGAAATCACGGAAATGGCCGAGTTGATTCGCGCCGGGGCGGTAGCCTTTTCCGACGACGGCAATCCCATCTCCAACTCTGCCGTGATGCGGCGGGCGTTGGAATACTCCGGCATGTATCAGGTGCCCATTATTGACCACTGCGAAGATCCGTATCTTTTCGCCGGTGGGCAAATGAACGAAAGCGTCATGTCTACCCGGTTGGGATTGGCCGGCATTCCCAATGCTGCGGAAGAAATAATGATCGCCCGCGACATCGCTCTGCTGCGCCTGTGCGGCGGCCAGGTGCACATTGCCCACATTTCCACCGCAGGGGGCGTGGAGCTGGTGCGCCGCGCCAAGGCGGAGGGTCTATCGATAACTTGTGAAGTTACCCCACATCACCTGGCCTTTACGGACGAATCTCTCGCTACATTCGATACCAATCTAAAGATGAATCCGCCGCTTCGAACCGCGAAGGACGTGGCAGCCTTGCAGCAAGGGCTGCGGGACGGGACTATCGATGTGATCGCCTCCGACCACGCGCCTCATTCCATTGAAGAGAAGGACGTGGAATTCATGGCTGCACCCTTTGGCATCATCGGTTTGGAGACCATGCTCGGCGTGGTGCTCAGCAAAGTGGTGGAGCCGGGCGTTCTAAGCCTTGAAGATGCCTTGAGCAAAATGAGCCTGGCACCGAGAAGCATTTTGCGCCTTCCTGCGCCAAGGTTCAAAGTGGGGGAAACGGCGAATCTCACGATTTTTGCTCCTGAAATGTCGTGGCAAGTCGAGATCGACAAGATCAAATCCTTATCCCGAAATACGCCTTTCGGGGGATGGAAATTGCCGGGAAAAGTTTTTGCGGTATTGAACAATCGGCTTTATATGCAGATGTAAGAAATCGGCGCGTTCTCCGTGTTGATCAGCAGGCTTTTCTCCCGGGGTTTCAGCTCTGTCCATGAACGTTCTTCTCATGTGCAGGTCACATTGCTTTTGGCCGCTTTTCGCGGCTACCGTGAGGAAAAACAGCTTGCATGTTAAAGGGCATTTTTTTATATTTACCGGCTTAAAAATTAAGGAGAACGATTTTGAAGACGTATACACCCAAGCCTGCGGATATTGACCATAAATGGTTCATCATCGATGCTGATGGCGTTGTGTTGGGTCGCTTGGCCAGCAAAGTAGCACAAATATTACGCGGCAAGCACAAACCGATTTGGGCGCCGCATATAGACGTTGGTGATTTTGTCATTGTGGTCAATGCAGATAAAGTGCGCGTATCGGGCCGAAAGGCGGAACAAAAAGTTTATATTCACAGCACGGGCTATCCGGGTGGGCTGCGCACGGTAACCTATACTGAGATCATGGCGAAAAAGCCGGACTTTATTCTGCGCGAAGCGGTAAAGGGAATGTTGCCACATAACCGACTGGGGCGGAAGATGCTGAAGAAGCTGAAAATCTACACCTCTCCTGAACATCCGCACGTAGCCCAACAGCCTGAGACTTTACCATTGTAAAACGATCACGGCAATCCGTATCGAGACAATCGACTATTTGGAGTAGAAATGAAAGGTACAAGCATAACCGCTACCGGCAGGCGTAAGAATGCCATCGCTCGCGTGCGCTTGATGCCCGGAAGCGGGAAGATTCAAGTCAATGGTCGTGGCGTGCTGGATTATTTTCGCAGAGACACTCTGCAAATGATCATCGAGCAGCCACTGGTAGTCACTGATTCTATGGGGAAATATGACATCGACGCTCAGGTGTTGGGCGGCGGGTTGACCGGTCAGGCTGGCGCACTCTTATTAGGAATTGCTCGCGCCTTGATGAAAGCCGATGAAGACTTGAAACCGGCCTTGCGAAGTAATGGCTTTCTCACTCGCGACCCCAGAATGGTCGAACGAAAAAAATATGGCCAGGCTGGCGCCAGAAAGCGTTTTCAGTTCTCCAAACGCTAATTGGAGGCAGCCTTCTTTGCTGCTAACTTTGGCTGCTTGGTGACGGTGACAAGAACGGCTTACCGTTGCCTAAGAGGCACGCGCCTGCAATGTAGAGACCAAAAGAACAATCATACATCACTCACATCCTTCGGCTAAAAGGGGTGCCCGAAACGGGTCGAATTTCTCCGAAGAAGGATGGCGGAATAACCCCAATTTAGGAGCTCCAACAATGGCAGAAATTACCATTCAAGATTTGTTGCTGGCCGGATGTCATTTTGGCCATCTCACTCGCAGATGGAATCCCAAGATGAAAAAGTTCATCTTCATGGAACGAAATGGCATTCATATTATCGATCTTAAGAAATCGCTGCAGTGCCTTAATCAAGCCTGCGCTGCGGCCGCCAAGCTTGTACGCGAAGGCGGCAATGTGCTCTTTGTCGGGACAAAAAAACAAGCGAAAGACATCGTCAAAATCGAGGCCGAACGTTGCGGCATGCCCTATGTGGTGGAACGATGGTTGGGAGGAACGCTCACCAATTTCATAACCATCAAAAAAAGTATCAAGAGACTAAAGAATCTTGAGAAAAAGGCTACCGACGGCACGTACGATAAGCTGGCCAAGAAGGAAATTCTCTCCATCGAGCGGGAGAAAGAAAAGTTGGAGAAAGTACTGGGCGGCATTCGCGATTTAAACCACTTGCCGGCTGCGCTCTTTCTCATTGATGCTAAGAAGGAAGCCATCGCTTTGCGCGAGGCTAAGCGTTTAGGGCTTCCGGTCTTCGCCCTCATAGATACCAATGTGGATCCGGATCCCATCGATTTCCCCATTCCCAGCAATGACGACGCCTTCAAGGCGATTAGCTTGATCACCCATGCACTTGCTGATGCAATCGCCGAAGGCAAGGCGGGCAGAATCGAGGTTCAGATGGCTTTGGAAGCGGAAGAGGAAGAGGCCCCGGCGCCAAAGACGAAGGAATTTGAGGAAGACGTTGTTCCCGAGTATGAGCAAGCGAAATAGACTGATTGAAATACCCGATATTCGCAAAAGTTTGAGGAGATGATTTAATGGCCATCACGGCATCAGATGTAAAAGCCCTAAGAGATGTAACCGGGGCAGGCATGATGGAGTGTAAGAAAGCCTTGGAGGAGTCCAATGGCGATATGGAAAAAGCTGTCGATTATTTGCGCAAGAAAGGACTGCAAAAGGTCGAAAAGAAAGCCGGTCGCCAAGCCAAGGAAGGTATCATCCAGGCCTATATTCATCCGGGCAGTCGATTAGGGGTTATGGTAGAAATCAATTGTGAGACCGATTTCGTAGCAAGAACCGCGGAATTTCAAAATTTCGCCAAAGATGTGGCTATGCAAATTGCGGCTTCAAATCCTCTGGTGGTGTCGCGGGAAGACCTTAGCCAAAGCGTGATTGACAAAGAACTGGAAATTTACCGTGCCCAAGCGAAGGAGCAAGGTAAACCGGATCAGATTATTGAGCGCTTTATTGCGGGAAAATTGGAAAAGTATTATCAGGACGTTTGTTTGCTTGAACAAAGCTTTGTCAAAGACCCCAACAAAACCGTCAAGGATTTGCTGAATGAGAAAATCGCCAAGATCGGCGAGAACATGGTTATAAAGAGATTCGTTCGATTCCAGCTTGGAGAATAGGATATTTGTGGCGAGCGAGGCTGAGGCTTCGCTCTTTTTTTATGTGCGGACATTCAAAAGAGAATGGGATTGGAAGCAAGATCAGCCGAAAGCGTGGAAATGGCGAGGCCCGCTTATAAACGCATCCTCCTCAAATTGAGCGGAGAGGCGTTAATGGGCGATGGCAAGCTGGGAATCGATCCACAGGTGGTCGATCAAATAAGCCGGGAAATCAGCGAAGTGGCCCATTTGGGGGTACAGATCGGGATCATCATTGGCGGAGGAAATATCTTTCGCGGCCTGTCCGCCAGCGCCCGCGGTATGGATCGCGTCACTGCCGACTACATGGGCATGCTGGCCACCGTCATCAACGCCCTGGCTTTGCAGGATTACTTGGAGCGCTATGATCTGGAAACGCGGGTGATGACCGCCATCAAGATGGAGGAGTTGGCAGAGCCTTTCATACGCCGACGAGCCATCTCCCACCTGTGCAAGGGCAAGGTGGTGATCTTTGGCGCCGGTACCGGCAACCCATATTTCACCACGGATACGGCCGCAGCCCTGCGCGCCATCGAGATCGAAGCGAATGCCATCTTCAAGGGTACGAAAGTGGACGGTGTCTATGATAAGGATCCCGCCCTGCATGCCGACGCCGTGCTTTTCACAGAGCTTTCGTATATGGACGTTGTGCGCAAACGGTTACGCGTCATGGACGCCACCGCCGTCACATTGTGTATGGAGAATCAATTACCCATTGTGGTATTTAATCTCAGAACAAGCGGAAATCTTAAAAGGGTCATTTTAGGCGAATCGATTGGAACAAAAGTAATCGGTGACTGATATGGTAGAAGAGATTAAAAGAGATGCCAAGCACAGGATGGAGCTGGCGGTAGAAAATCTGCGGGGAGAGTTGGCCCGGCTACGCACCGGTAAGGCAACCCCGGCGCTGTTGGATGGGATCACGGTCAATTACTACGGCGGCAACATGCCGATCAAACAGGTGGCCAATGTGAGCGCACCCGATCCGCGCTTGTTGGTAGTGCAGCCATGGGAAAGAAGTCTCTTGAGCGAAATCGAAAAGGCGATTCTCAAATCCGACTTGGGTCTGAATCCTACCAATGACGGCATTGTGGTGCGCATACCGATTCCGACGCTTACCGAGGAACGACGCCTTGCGTTGGTCAAGTTAGTCAAAAAGGAGGGCGAGGAGAGCAAGGTGGCGGTGCGCAACATCCGGCGCGATGCCAACGAAAAGCTGAAAAAGGCGGAGAAAGATCATCAGATTTCCGAAGACGATCTACATCGTGGGCAGGACAAGATACAGGAAATGACCGACGAATATACCAAAAAGATTGATGAAATTCTAACGGCGAAAGAGAAGGAAATCATGGAGATTTAGCTCGTTTTGCTCCATGCTGAGATTTTTGCACCGCTGTCCTTGATCCGGCAGCGGTTTTTTTATTTTCAACCCTTCTACGGTTTCCTTCAGCGAGGCTCTGAAGCTCGGCACCTTTTTGCGAGATGGACATGCGAAAAATCTACGATCCCTTTGCCCAATTCTATGATCTGGAATACGGCCATAAGGATGATGATATCCCTTTTTATCGGCAAATGGCAGATGAATACGGTTCCCCGGTGTTAGAAATCGGCATTGGCACCGGACGTATAGCCCTGCCGTTGGCTGCGGCCGGTCACCAAGTCTGGGGAATTGACGACAGTACCAAGATGCTGCGAGTGGCGCGAGAAAAACTCGCTCATGCACACGTTCAAATTCGCCATCGCGTTCGTCTCATCGCAGCAGACATGCGGGCCTTTACCCTTCGCCAGCACTTTCCGCTTTGTATTGTTCCCTTCCGCGCCTTCTTACACAATTTGACCCTTGCGGATCAAATCTCGACCCTGCAATGCATCTGCCGGCATCTGCTGCCGGGTGGTATTCTCGCATTCGACCTCTTCGTACCACTGCATTCAGTATTGGCGCAAGAGCAGTGGCAGGATCAAATCAACTCGGATGAGTTGGCCTACGAGAATTCGGGAGTTACTATCACTACTACAATTCATCACGATCCTGCCATTCAATTGCTGAGCATTGAGAACACCTACCATCGATCCGACGAGAAAGGAGGCCGGGGCACGAAGAGCAAGATGCACTATCGCTACGTCTTTCGCTACGAGATGGAGTTGCTGTTAAGAGCTGCGGGCTTTGACCTATTGCGTGTCTATGGAGGCTTCGAGAAACAGAAGTATGACTTTTATAGCGGGCTGATGATTTTTGTAGCGCAGAAGCCTTGCAGATGAAGTCTTCTCGCAGCGATCACCGGATAGGTAAAAATCACGATCATGTCAATCCGTGTTGTCCTGACCGGCCTGTCACTCATTTTTCTAAGCAACAACCACGCCCATGATCGGTCGGTAAAACCTCACTCACGGGTGGGCAATCTCGTTCCCAAACTTTGGGAACGAGATTATCTTTCTCCCAATTGTGCGCCCCATGATCGGTTGCAGCTTTTTGCTTTGATATTAGCGAATATGTTTTAACTTTCGCCCCAACAAATAGCGACGAGGGCGCAACGTCGGCATCCGCTGTTCTGGATGCTCCTAATAACTGGGTCGAAGCCATGTCCATCCCTTCTCTTGAAAGCTTTCCTTTTCATCCGGTGATTGCCCGGTGGTTCAGCGGGCACTTTCACGAGTCCAGTCCGCCACAGACTCAGGGTTGGCCGGCCATCGCGGCGGGAGAACACACGCTGATTTTGGCGCCCACCGGATCGGGCAAGACTCTTGCCGCCTTTCTCTGGTGCATCGACGACCTATTCCGCATCGGTCTCGATATGGATGCAAAAGTTTTCGCGCAGAATCGTGCAGGCGTTCACACCCTCTATATCTCTCCGCTCAAAGCGCTTAACAACGATATTCACTACAACCTTCAAGAGCCGCTTAAAGGCATTCGGCAAGCGGCTGCCGAAATGAATTTTCAGCCACCAGAAATCCGCGCTCAAGTGCGCACTGGGGATACCGCGCCGCACCTGCGCCAAGCCATGGTCAAAAGGCCGCCGCACATCTTGATCACGACGCCGGAGTCTCTCTTTCTGCTGCTGACTTCCACCTACGGCAGAGAGATGTTTCGCCATTTGCGCTACCTTATCGTCGACGAAATTCACGCATTGAGCAATAACAAGCGTGGGGTGCATTTAAGCCTGTCCATTGAGCGCTTGATGTCAATCTGCAAGGAAGAACCGGTGCGCATCGGACTTTCGGCGACGCAGCGACCGTTGGAGAGAATCGCCGCATTCTTGGGCGGAGCGAAATTCGTCGGAGGAGAGCAGCCTACTCCCAGAGCGGTGACCATCGTCGATTGTGGCCAGCGCAAAGGAATGGATTTGCAGGTGGTTTCTCCGGTAAAGGACTTTGGTAATCTCCCGGGGGCCAGCATTTGGCCGGCAGTGATCGAAAAACTGTATAAGATGATTCGTGAACATCGCACCACTTTGGTCTTTGTCAATATGCGGGCGCAGACGGAAAAAATCGCCCGGCAGCTTAATGAATTCCACCAACGAGCCATTGGCGATCCGGAAGCAGAATTGGCGCTGGCGCACCATGGCAGCATCTCCCGCGAGCAGCGCTATGAGATCGAAGCTCGTCTCAAGGCCGGGAAAATTCCGGCCGTGATCGCCACCGCCTCTTTGGAGCTCGGCATCGATATTGGCAGCATCGACTTGGTCGTGCAACTGGAGTCGCCGCGCAGCGTCACTGGCGCACTGCAGCGGATTGGCCGCAGCGGCCATTTGTTGCGCGCCACCAGCAAGGGGCGAATCATTCCACTTTATGCTGCAGATTTGGACGATGCGGTTGCCATTGCACGTGCAATGGAACAGGGCGACATCGAGGAAACGCAGGTTCCGGAAAACTGTCTGGACGTCTTGGCGCAGCAGATCGTCGCCGAAGTGGCGATGCGCGACTGGTCACGCGAGGATTTGTATCGTCTGGTACGCCAAAGCTACTGTTACCGCAACCTTTCCTTGCCGGCGTTTACCCGGGTAGCGGAAATGTTGTCCGGGCAATTCGCGGACCATCCCATTCCTGGTTTGAAGCCTCGCATCGCTTGGGACAAGATCAATGACCGGCTAATCGGACGCAAGGGGGCGCGCCTGCTCGCCACTACCAATGGCGGCACGATTCCTGACCGGGCTTATTATAGCGTCCACTTGCAGGACGGTACCAAGCTCGGTGAGATGGAGGAGGAGTTTGCTTTTGAATCGCGCGTTGGCGATGTTTTTTTTCTGGGCAGCAGCGAGTGGCTGATTAGAGAGATTACCCAGGACCGAATCATTGTTGATCCCATGCGCGCCAGCAAGCCGCGCCCTCCGTTTTGGAAGGGTGACCTGCTCTACCGCGACTACTCGACCAGTCTGAAGGTGGCGGCGTGCCGGCGGGAGTTTACGGATCACTTGCAAGACATTGCGGACATCCACAGTCTATCCTCCAGCTACAAAGCGGACGCCACTGTGCTTAATAATCTGAAGGATTATTTTCGCCGGCAACAAGACCTCACGGAAGTTTTGCCCACCGATCGACAGGTTGTCGGCGAATGGTTCCGGGATGACGCGGGCGAGCCACATTTTCTTTTGCATGCTCCCTTTGGCGCTCGGGTCAATGGAGCTTGGGCCGTAGCCTTATGCGCAGAGCTGGAGAACCGATTTCAGGCGCAGACGCAGTACGCCATCGATGATGATGGTATCATCTTTCGGATGTTGGACAGTAAAGATCCATTGCCGACAGAGGGGCTTTTTGCTCTTTCCGCCGATCGAGTCGAAGAGCTGATCATTCAATCGCTCATGAATACCCCACTTTTTTCTTCGCGCTTTCGGCAAAATGCTACCCGCGCATTGCTGCTTCGCCGCTCACGTCAAGGCCAGCGCATTCCCCTTTGGCTGCAACGTCTGCGCGCGGCCGATCTCCTGCAAGTCGTTCGCGGTTACCCGGATTTTCCGATCATCGTCGAGACTTTTCGCGACTGCTTGCACGATGTCTTTGACCTGCCCGCATTGCGGCAAGTCATAGAAAAATTGCACAGCGGCGAAATCAATCTACACATTGTCAAGACACCCTTTCCCTCTCCCATGGCCAGCGGACTGATGTTTCGTTTTCTGGCGAATCATCTTTATCAGGAAGATCACGCCCATCAAACAGCGCTGGCGGCAAATCTCAGCGGGGAGCTGTTGGCGGAAATTCTCGAACGGGATACCATCCCGACAATCGTCTCGCAAGAACTGGCGGCTGCCGCCGAAGCACGCTGGCAAAATCTGACGTCGGAAACCCGCGCCAAAGATGCGGAGGACCTGTTTTCCGTCATCGAAAAGCTTGGTCCCCTCGATGCAAACGCGCTGGCCCAAAGAAGCAAAGAGGACCCCAGCCCTTTGCTGCAATCTTTGGTCGAGCAGAATCGCATCCTGTATCTGGCGGATTTGGGCTGGATAGCTGCCGCCGACCTTGCAATGCACGCGCTACCGCCTTCCCGTGAAGCCATTCTACTCAGACTGCGCCGAATCTTGCGTACGCGCGGGCCCGTGACTTTGCGGCAAATCTGCGCGGCGACGGCTCTGCCGGAAGATGAGGTTGAGAAGGCATTAGAAAAACTCCTTGAACAGAAACTTATCGTCAAGGGTCTGCTGGTAGAGGGGACGGATGAAATCCAATGGTGTGACCGGAACAATATGGCGGAGTTGTATCGCCGTGCGGTCGCCTCGAGACGGACGGCCTCCGAGCCTGCGAGCAGGAGCCTTTTTTATCGCTTTCTCTTACGTTGGCACCGCGTCGGACAACCCAAGCAGTGCCTGGAGGAGTTGATGGCCAGATACTACGGTTTGCCCTTGCCTGCTTACGTATTCGAGCGGGAACTCCTTCGCAGTCGCATGGGGTCGCAGGAAACGGCGGCCATGTCAACGGCCATGACGGAGATCGGCCGACTAGTGCAGCAAGGGCAGATCATCGTGCGCGCCGATGCGGGAGTGCAATTTATCGCCCGAGGTGCCGGCCACATCTTTTACAGCAGAGCCGATATGTTGGTGAAGGCGCAACAATTGCCGGAGACCGTAAAGACGGTTTTCGCTTTTTTGCAGGAACATGGCGCCAGCCCGATACGGGACATCATCACCGGTACCGGTCAATCGGCGACTCAGGTAGAGCAGGGGTTGTCTGCCTTGGCGAACCAAGGCTTGGCGAGTTGCGACGACTATCAAGCCTTTCTGCTCATGCTGCAAAGCAATCGGCCGGTAAGCGAAAATGACGAGTCGGCCAAACCACTGGGGCAGTACTTTTCAGCTCGCAATCCACGCAGCCGCTTGACGCGAGCCAAAAGCGCGACCCGGCATGACCTTCGCCAGCGCATGCAGCTTCACTCCGGGCGCTGGTTTTTGAGCACATCGTTCGCCGTGGCCGGCAAAGAAATTCCCGAAGGCAAGCGGGCTGAAAGTCAGGTGCGATTGCTCTTGCAGCGATATGGCATTCTGATCAAGGATTGGTACCGTCGGGAAAGCGGCTTGCTCCCCTGGCATCAGCTTTTCCAGACACTGAAGCGACTCGAATGGCAGGGCGAAGTCCGGCGCGGCTATTTTGTGCAAGGATTGACCGGTATTCAATTTGCCTCCCCGGAAGCCATCGCGCTATTGGGAAAGCTGCAAACGGAAACCAAGTCTACCGCCGAATCCGGCATCCTTTTGAGCACGGTCGATCCGGCTTTGCCTTTCGGCGGCGCCGTAGGTTGGGACATTGCGGATG
The DNA here is from genome assembly GCA_020722685.1 of Caldithrix sp. The sequence continues at coordinate 29,312 of DYKH01000063.1, forward strand.
CCAGGGGAAGGAAAGTGGCCATTGTTCGCTCCGCCGGAAATCATCTTTTGTTTCTGCGGGAAATGCCGGTGCTCTATAGTGAAAACTATGGCTGGCGTTTGTGGACCCTCGCCCAAACTGATGATTCAACGATCGATGCTCTGGTTGCGAATATGAAAGCGTGGCTGCGGCTCCCGGATCCCATTCGCCCGCGCAAACGCATTGAAATAGCTTCTGTAGATGACGCTCCTGCGGCCGCGTCGCCGATGGCAACGGCGCTTTTGCGACACGGCTTCGAGATTGAGGGAGAGAAGCTGGCTCTGTGGCCGTCGGCCGTGTAGACGTGCTCCGTCTTACAAAGGTTTGGCTATGTCCACAGCCTCCTTCGTCTAAAGCAGTTTCTCATTCTTACCTACAAAGCAATTGACTTTTACCAGGCCATTCAGTAAATTGGTCGCGTAAAATTTGGGGATTGACTCTAAGACAGCACCCCCGGCTTGCGCTGTCTTTTTTTATGAGATGTATCGAATGAAAATGCTATTTCGAAGGGCATGCGCGCGTAATTGCCGGCAAAAAGAAATGTCCGGTTTATGCTGCGGAGGAGAATGAGTTGAGAATTTCCGACTATTTGCGCGACAGCTTGATCTTTCTGGATATCGATGCGAAGGACAAGGTCGAAGCCATTGCCAAGACCGTTGATTTGATGCACCACAGTCAAGCGATTTCCGATACCGCCAAGTTTTTAGAGGAGGTCTACGAGCGGGAAAGCTTGGGGAGTACCGGCATCGGCAAGGGAGTGGCTCTGCCGCACGCGAGAACACAATACGCCAAGGAAATCGTCATTACGGTCACACGGCTGCGCAAGGGCGTGGATTTTGGCGCAGAGGACAATGAGCCGGTTCGCCTGGTCTTCCTGTTAGGCACGCCCCACAAGGCGGTCGGTGAGTACCTAAAGGTCCTGGCAAAGCTGTCAAAGATTCTGCGGGAGAACGGCACGACGAAAAAGCTACTAAAAGCCAAGTCGTCTGTAGAAGTGCGGAAAATCATCGAGGATGCGGAGGCATGATCGACGAGGGTAGCTGAACTCCAACAGTGGAGGGTTAGAAAACAAGCAGTGACCGATAGGCCAGCATATTGATGCTGGCCTTTTCCATGAGGCGGGATGTCAATCCCCAACTGACCGCAAGACATTCCTGATCCCTGTCATTTGCGGGGCACCGGATGAATTTCCGGTGCGATCGCGTAACACATCGACCAAATTCCGCGCGTGCAAATTTCTGTAAGAATATCGTCATGTCTCTGCATTCTTGTTTCTCTAGCTTACTCTT
>DYKH01000296.1 GCA_020722685.1 Caldithrix sp.
AGGCACATTTTGGATTTTGATATGTCATTTTGAGTTTTAATGTTTGATATTTGCATGAAGGCTACTCGGACACCGAGAGAAAGTGAATAGCAGGTACGCATTTTCCGGAAGAGCCTAATTTATCATGTCATACCATAGTTTGGCAATTTTTGTCCTAAAGCTATTCGTAGGAGAGCTCTCCGAGCTCGACCACCATATTCATTACCGATCGGTGACTGGAGACGCTTCCTACAACTGGAATTCCGAGTTTTGCCAAACGACTAATGTCATTTAGACAGCGGACGAGGAAAATTGATCCCCGTAAATGATGAACACGACACTCACGTCAAATGGGAATTTGAAAATGCCTAAAAGAAACGCTATGCTCTTGTTGCTTTTTTTATCAAGCCCGGCGCTCTATTCATTGAACATTCAAACTGCACATGAAATGCAAGCCAAACAAATTTGGGTGAAATCCAAGCTCACCCATGCCAAGGCAGAATTGCCATTTTCCTTTGTTTATGACGGTCAAGCCCTGAGTGGCCTTCCATCGGAGTGGTCAATAGAGCGTCATCAGGAAAAGCTGGATGCACAGCGGACTCGGCACACACTGTCGGGCAAGGACGGCAAAACCGGCTTGGCGGTGCGCTGCGAGGCCATCGAATACCACGATTTTCCGACCGTGGAATGGACATTGTATTTCAAAAACACCGGCAGCCAAGACACCCCGATTCTGTCCGATATTCAGGCACTTGACACGCGCTTCGAGCGCAAGTCCGGCGGAGAATTCGTCCTCCATCATCATCGCGGCACCACCATTGAGGCGACAGATTTCAAGCCGCTGCAAACGGAGTTGGGATCGAGGCGAGAAGTGAGAATCGCCTCTGTGGATGGCCGGCCGCTCAGCATGGCATTTCCGTATTTTAACTTGGAATGGAAGGGAGAAGGCGCCATCATCGTCATCGGCTGGCCCGGACAATGGGCGGCGCAATTCCTCCCTGATAAGGCAAACGGTATTCGCGTTCGCGCCGGACAAGAGTTGACCCATTTCAAGCTTCACCCCGGCGAAGAAGTGCGCACCCCACTCATCGTCCTGCAATTCTGGCAAGGGGATCGCGTGCATGCGCAAAACGTTTGGCGGCGTTGGATGATCGCTCACAATCTGCCGCGTCCGGGCGGCAAACTGCCGGTTCCGATGTTGGAGGGCTGTAGCTCGCACCAATTTGCAGAGATGATCAAAGCCAACGAAGAGAATCAAGTTGCCTTCATTGATCGATATCTTGAAGAGGGCTTTAAGCTCGACTGTTGGTGGATGGACGCGGGCTGGTACGTCAATGAAACCGGCTGGCCCAATACCGGCACCTGGGAAGTGGATGCCAAACGCTTTCCGCGCGGATTGCGTGCCGTGACCGACCACGGTCATTCCAAAGGAGTCAATAGCATCGTCTGGTTCGAAGTGGAGCGTGTTACCCCAGGCACCTGGCTCTATGAAAACCATCCCGAATGGCTGATCGGTCCGCAAGGGAAGCAGAAGCTTCTCGATCTGGGCAATCCTGCGGCGTTGAGTTGGCTGATCGAACATGTGGACTCACTCATTGTCAGCCAGAGGATCGATCTTTATCGCCAGGATTTTAATATCGGCCCAAGGGAGATTTGGCGTGCTAATGATGCGCCCGATCGACAAGGCATCACCGAAATCGGCTATGTATCCGGCTATCTGAAATATTGGGATGAGCTGAGACGACGACATCCGGACTTGCTTATCGATACCTGTGCCTCCGGCGGGCATCGCAATGATTTGGAAACCCTGCGCCGGGCCGTGCCGTTGTTGCGCAGCGATTATCTGTTCGAGCCCAACGGCCAGCAAGCGCAAACTTTCGCTCTGGCCTCATGGATGCCTTATTACGGCACCGGCTATCTCGATCATGTCACCCTGCAGAACAGCACAATTTATCGCTTGAGTTTTCCTTTGGCGAGCGACGAGTACCTTTTTCGCAGCATCATGCAGCCAAGCATCAATATGTGCATCGACGTGCGCCGGCAGGACATCGACTATCCACTTTTGCGCAAATTGACCGCCCAGTGGCGCGAGGTGGCCGACTGCTATCTGGGCGATTTTTATCCTTTGACCGGTTACAGTTTGGACGATACTCAATGGATGGCCTGGCAATTCGATTTGCCTGAAGAGGGCAGGGGATTGGTTCAGGCATTCCGGCGGGCTAAGAGTCCCTACGAGGTTAGCCGATTCAGGCTTGCCGGCCTTGATCCGGATGCCCGATATTCGGTCGCTAATGTAGACGTTTCCGCCAGCAAAGAGAGAACCGGACGACAGCTCATGTCCGAAGGATTACAGATAAGCCTTGCGACCACGGCAAGCGCAGCGGTGATTACCTACGAGAGGGCAAAATGAAAAAGGGCGTATTCGGCTCCAAGTTCTCTTTGACCCTCTTGGCGATTGCTTCAATTTTGATCGTTTTCTTTGCCGCCTTTTTGCTCGGCTTTAAGGGTATGAGAGAGATGTTGGCCGATCTCTTGTTCGAGAAAGCAACCATGGGGACGGCCACGGCCGATATTAGCAAAGACACGCCCGGCGAGCTGAGATTCTTTGGCTCCGCAGATGCCGAGTTGTTCACCAAAGAGATTGAAGCGTCCTTGCAAGGCGTTTTGGCCAAGAATTATAAAACGGACTATCGGCCCTATATGCCCGGCTATATCACCGCCTCAGTGGATGGGCGGCCTTGGCATGATACTTTGTGGTCCCGTGATGGCGGCACGTTTCTGCGTGAGTTGGTGCTGTGGGGGTATTTGCAGCGCGCTTGCTTGACTGCCGAGTGTCTCATCAAGCTGGTGCAGAAAAATAAAGAAGGATTTTACACTTTCCCTGAGTACTTCAAGGGCACCAAGCCGGCATCGGGAACCGAGCTGGACGGTACCGCCTCCATTATCATCGGCATGACTTTGCTCTGGCAGCGACTGCCGGAAGGTGACTCATATAAGGAAAAGGTCTACCAGTTTTTGCATCAGGAATCGTCGCCTCTGCGCTATCTGCATCTCCGTCCGTTGCTCGAGCCGTTGGTCGCGGGCAGCGGCGAATTCGGCGGCGGGTGCGGCATCAAAGGGGAATGGTACAATGTGGTGCAGAATCATCTGGTCGTCTTGGCGCTGATCGCCGGCTCCCGAATGGAAAATCAGGCGGGTGACCTGGACCTCGCAGAGCTTTATCGCCAGGACGCCGAGGTACTGAGCCGCAATATACGGAAATACCTCGTTGACGAAGAAGGCGCCTGGATTTGGTGCATCGATCCCAAGACGCTTCTGCCGGACTCGGCCATCATCAACCACCCCATCAATCGCGGATTTGGCGGCTTGAACGGTGTGGCCTGCATGTATGCGGATGTCTTGGGTCTGGAGCCGATCCAATCCAATTGGTGGGGAGCGGAACCGAGTGAAAAGACTTTTGCCAAGCTGTATGCAGTGCCATTGCGGCGACAACAATTCCAGAAATACGGCATCTGGTCGCAATTCGACGTCTTTCGCGAGGGCATGTCCTCCGGACCGTCCTACGGCGACGGCTATGCCCTGCAGACCATGCTCCTTTACGACAAGCTGGATATGGCGGACAAATCTCTCCACTACTTGGCAAATGCCACGTTCAATCCTCCGCCGGAGTATCGTGAGCTGGAGCGCGAGTCACCCTATCATTTTTACGAGCGTTATTACTCGCCGGACGTGGTCGGCAAGATGAAATTGGAACAGGGCTGCGGTGCGCTCAATCTGGTCAATGTCGCCGAGCCTCTGAAGGTGGCCCGTTTGATCTTAGGCGTGGATGATTACTCTTCACCGGAGGTCAAGATCATTCCGCGCGTGCCGCCTTCCTGGTCGGGATATGAAGCCAAAAACTGGCCGATTCTCACGGAGAAGGGTGTGGCGCGCGTCGACATTCGCTACGAGAAGAGGAAAGATCGGCAGCGATTCAGTCTCAAGGTCAAAGGGTGGGAGAGAATTCCCAACTTGGCCGTAAGGTTTTCGACTCTCGATGGAATCGTGTGGCGTGAGCGAAAGGATGGGGGCAAAGTTGAATGGAATGTTGAATAGCAGTTACTTGTGCGGCTCGACAAGCTCGGCTACCTTACTCTGACCGCTGCCTTCTGCGTTTTGATCTTTGGCTGTGCAAAACAAGAAAAGAAGCTGCATTTTGTTTTGCTTTCCAAATCTTTGAGCAACCCGTATTGGTATCAGGCTGAGGACGGGATGAAAGACGCAGCCGCCCGGCTGGGCGTGCATGCCGAGCTGCTCGGACCGGTGCAGGCAGCAGATGTGACGGCGCAGGTCAATATTTTGGAATCGCTCATTGCCAAGCGTGTGGACGGCATTGCCATTTCGCCCAACGATCCGGATGGAATCACCCCGGTCATCAATCGAGCCATGGACACCGGCATTCCGGTGCTGACTTTTGACTCGGACGCGCCCAAGAGCAAGCGCATCTGCTACATCGGCACCAACAACTATCAAGCGGGACGAGAAGCCGGCAAGGCGATGATCGAGTTTCTGCAGGGAAAAGGCAACTACGCGGCTATGACCGGCGGCCTTGGAGCGCTCAACCTCAACGAGCGGATTCGCGGTTTTCGCGATGAGATAAAGGAACAGAGCGTTGCCGTGCGTGAGGCGAATATTCTTGCCTGCGATGACGATACCGACAAGGCTCTCATCCAAATGGAAGATCTCACACGCTCGCTGCCGGATTTGAAAGCCTGGTTCGTCACCGGTTGCTGGGCGACCATTGCCCGTAAGGAGGCGCCGTTGAATTCTCTCAACAATCGCCGGGACATGGTGCTGGTCGCCTTCGATACGGTGGAGGAAGAATTGCGCTTGGTCAAGGCTGGAGTGGTGCAGGCCTTGGTCGGCCAGCGCCCCGCCGATATGGGCAGACTGTGCATGCAGACTTTACGACATTGTGGTGAACAAAAAGATGCCGGAAAAGGATTTTTACGATACCGGCGTGGATGTGGTGACCGAGGAGAATGTTGACCAATTCTTGGCCGCAGTCAAGAAGAGGTAGCAGATTAGAGCAAATAAAAAAACAAATCGCAAGCAACACGTGGGTGTTAATCGGATGATTCCTATTTTCTATTGGCTCTTCCGGAAAATGCATACCTGCTATTCACTTTCTCACAGTGTCCGAGTAGCCTTCATGCAAATATCAAACATTAAAACTCAAAATGGCATATCAAAATCCAAAATGTGCCTGGCAAAAGTGGCCTGAAGATAAATCCTCATTCACAAATAGAATCGTTTCTGAAAAGATAAGCTTCCTCATACCCGGCCCACTTCGCACAGGCCACCAGGTCGGCCTTGGCAGACCGAAGCAT
>DYKH01000297.1 GCA_020722685.1 Caldithrix sp.
TTCACCTCTTGATTGGCGCATGGATCGGCTATCGCCGACACGAAACGTTTTATACACACTGCGATAAAGAGGACGAATGCCAGATAGCCTGTTACTTTATCGCCGCTTTCTTGTGGCCACTGCGATTTCCCTATGATCGCGCGCACACAAAAACCGGCAATTTGCAGATCCGCAAAGCCGGAAATGGATAGATTTGGGGTGATGGCGCTCGCGTGCGGAGCATTCAGGCAATCCTTGCCTTTGTATCAATCCATTTTTCAAATACGCTACAACAATCATGGGTTTGCAACAAGGTTTTGTTTTTGTCTGTGTTATCGCGCACCAGGTCAATACCAGAATGGTATAGAAGGCGGAGGCACGGCATAGCAGCGGGGAATACGAAAAAATCAAAGTTGGTCAAGTTGGTAGTCGGTTGTTTCGAGCAAGGCGGGGTTTTTTCAATCTATGTGTTTGATATATTGTATTTTTCCCCTACTATGAAATAGTTCGTCATTATTTGGGGAAATTTCATGCAATACAGTGATCTTGCGCTTGAATCCAAACGAATCTATATCGATTCTGTGCAGCTCTACGAGGTGTTTTTGGATGCCGAACGCGACTGGCTCAAGCTCGCTGGAAGCATGAAGTGGAAATCGGTTAACGGGCACGATTACCTCGTTAAACAATCGACCAAGGGCGCACAAAAGAGCCTTGGTTCACGTTCGCCAAAAACCGAAGCCATTTTCCAAGCCTTCATTCACGACAAGGCACTCGCTGAACAGCGCTTCATGGAAGCTAAGGATCGCATTGATGAACGAGCGCGATTCAATCGTGCGGCAAGGTTAAACAGGGTTCCATGGATGGCCGGACAGATTGCGCGCAAGCTCGCCCAAAAGCCCGACCTGGCTTCCAAGATGGTCTTGATTGGCACAAATGCCATTTACGCTTACGAGGCTGTCGCCGGGATTCGCGTGGATTCGGGCATTGTGTCCACAATGGATCTGGATATTCTTTGGGACACCCGTCACAAACTGAAGGTTGCGGGTCTTTCAACCGAAGGATTTATCGGCTTTCTGCGTACCGTTGACCGTTCATTCAAGTCCATCAGCTCAGGCGCGCAGCGCGCTTTCCGAGCAACAGCGGCCAACGGTTACATCGTGGATTTGATCGAACCGGCCAGAAAGAACGTGCTGTTCAGCAAGCCCTCCTCCATGTCCGATCTGGACGATGATCTTGTTGCCGTTGAGATCAAGAGCATGGAGTGGCTGATTTCTTGCCCGCGATTTCGTGCGGTGGCTTTCGACGAGAAAGGCTATCCAGTGCCTATGATGGTGCCTGACCCACGGGCATTTGCCATGCACAAGCACTGGCTTTCGCAACAGGCCGATCGCGAACCGATCAAGCGGGCGCGTGATGAGGCTCAGGCGCGCACCGTGTTCTACATGACCATCCATCATTTTCCGCACCTGCCATTTTCAGATGCCGCACTGCGGGCGTTGCCATTCCCCGTGAGGCAGAATGCAGCCATCGATTGGGGCTATGGGTAGGGCATACGCGGGTTCTTGAGCTCTTTCTAAATCCTTGCCTAAACAGCAACTCGTGCTTCACTGGCGTTAAGGTTTTTTATCTTTGAGCAGGAGGCGCGTTATGCCGTGGTTTTTTATTGTTTTGCTGGTGTTTATCGCTGCCGTGGCGCTCTACAAAGTATTGGAGATACTGGGTTCAGTGTTGGTGTCGATCATCGCCGTAGGCTTGGTGCTTTTGGCCATCCCGGTCGCATTGGTGTTTTCAGTGTTTTTGGCGTACTGGTTTGTGCGCGCTCTCGGTGCCGCGCTGCTTTCTTCCGCTAGCGCCATAGAAATCCAAGACGACCCTTACCACTACATGAACTACGGCGACTTGTACGATGCTGATGACAAGCGTGCGAATGAATGGCGGGATGATTAACCTCGGCGCTGTTCCATCATTCAGCCAAACTCGCAAAGTGTTGGCGTGCCAGCATCCAGCGACCGGGGTGGCCGGGAAGCTCGACAAAGCCGAAGTGCCGGTAGAACGCAGCCGCTTTGATGGATTTGGCATCCACAACAATGGCGGCGACCGCGAGCGTTTCACTGGCGGCAGCAACGCGCTTGCACGCATCGGCCAGCAGCATTGAGCCTAACCCCTGCCCATGAAACGGTTGGCTTACAGCCAAACGCCCGAGCAACGCGACCGGCAGCGGGTAGCGCGGCAGTTTTTTGCGCCATTTTTCGGGAAGTGTCTCTGCGGCGATGCTGGCTGCGCTGAGCGTATAGAAACCTGCCACCACGTTCGGCTGTTCGGCCATTGAGGCCACGAAAACCCGTGCCACTCCACGCTTGATGTCTTGGGTGGCATAGCGTTGCAGGTATTCGTCGATTACTTTCTCGCCACACGCGAAACCAGTCGTTTGTACGGCGGCATCAAGCGCGCGAATGGAATAATCCATGTCAGCTTTACTGCACAAGCTTGGCGTGACGCTGGAACGCACGCTGTAATGCTGGGTTGGCTTGGGGGGGCGAGTCCAGTGCGTCTAGGAATGCAGTGAAATCATTCTGAGACAGCGTGATGAATTCATGCGCCTGAACGACCGATTGAGCGTGTTCGATCGCGTGCCTGAGCACAAATTCGGACACACTCATATGAGTATACGTCGCCGCTTTGTCGAGCAAGCTGCGCATCTCATGATCGCAGCGAATGTGCAGACGGGTATCTTTGGTTAGGGTTGGCATGGCGGCCTCCTGAGATTAACTGCCTGCATTGTGCGCCATTTGTGCGTACACTATCAAGTGCGGGTTACGAACATTCGGCCACACGGCTCACGCCAATGTGAATGCCGCATGCAACATACGGGCGGCAGGGCATGCCGTCATGGCCTGTGGAGGGGATGTCAGTCCTTACACGCACCTCGGTGCGCGTAAGGCAGACCCAATGAAGCAGGAACCCACCGAGGTGACTCATGCTGCTCAAAAAGCAGCATGAGCACGGTAGGAATCCCCGTCCTTTAGGGCGGGGAGGATGTCAACATGCCGCCAACACTTACAGCACACACACCAATCCGAAGACGTTCAAGTTTTTCAAGGCACACAAGTCATTCTTGGAATCGCGCTCGACCTTCAAGACCCGCATGAAGAGTGCCCCATTCTTTGCGATCTACAACGTGGGCGATTACAGCTTTGCTCCGTACAAAGTAATTTGGGCTGAAATGACGGGTGACTTCGCTGCTGCGGTTGTTGGAACAGGTACTGTTCCTGGCTACGGCAAGCGCGTCTATGTTGCCGACCACAAGCTGTATTTTGCTGACTTTACCGAGCCGGAACCAGCTTATTTTTTATATGGACTGCTGCATTCGGAGATTGTCAAAGAGATGATCGAGGCGCACAACGTCTCGACCAATATGGGTGACATTTTCAAACATGTCAGTTTGCCCCGCTTTGATGCCAAGGATACGGATCACATCAAACTAGCCGAACTGGTGAAGCAAGCCCACGGACAGCATGATGGAGCCATCCGGGCAAAAACGGTGGTCAATGTACGGCTTGCGGCTGCAAAGCTTATTGGGCGAGAGATCCAATGGCGTAAAAAATAAGAGATGCGCTTGGAGTAACAGGTGCAAGTGCGGACAGCCAGCAAGGCTGTCCATTTGATCAAAATGCGCGACAAACCCCGTCATGAACCGCGCCATGCGTTTGATCAAATCTGGCGCGGATTGATAAACCGCGCCACAATTGCGCCCTATTCACTCCAAACTGCGCCAACACTGCAATGTCTTCCACCACTGACGTACTGAACAGCGTCCGGGCATCCGAGAGCGGATTGACGCTGGCTGCGCTCCTGAGCGCGCACCCTGACATTGCCAGGCGAACGGCACAGCGTCTGATCGCGAAGTTGATTGAAAAGGGCCAAATTACCGCGCTAGGTGAGGGGCGCGCTCGGCGTTATTTTGCTGTGGGCATTCACGTTGGCATCAACACGCAGGCCGACAAATCTGATCGCTTCCCGCCCTTTATCCCCCTGTCTGCCGACAGCCAGGACATCCTTGCCTATATCGACCAGCCCACGGAAGCGCGCAAGCCCGTAGGTTACCAGCGCGATTTTCTGGAGGCTTACCGTCCCAATGAAACCTGGTATTTATCGGGTTCGCTGCGCCGTCAATTGCACAAGATGGGCAGAACCTCCGACGTTGATAAGCCTGCCGGCACATACAGCCGTGCCATTCTCAACCGCTTGCTGATCGACCTGTCATGGGCGTCCAGCCATCTGGAAGGTAACACCTACTCCCGGCTCGATACCTTTGAGCTCATCGAGCACGGCAAGGCTGCACGGGGCAAGCCCGCCATAGAAACGCAGATGATTCTGAACCATAAGACGGCAATTGAACTGTTGGTCGAAAATATCGACAGTGCCGAGTTCGATCGCTACACCTTGATGAACCTGCACAGCGCCCTGGCGGAAAACCTGCTGCCCAATCCAGCGGATGAAGGACGCATTCGCCAGCACGCTGTCGATATCGGTAAAAGTGTCTATCGCCCACTACCCACACCCCAGCAGATCGAAAACGCGCTGGATGTGCTGTTGGGCAAGGCTAAGCAGATTCGTGACCCATTCGAGCAGTCCTTTTTCATGATGGTGCATTTGCCCTATCTACAGCCCTTTGCCGACATCAATAAGCGCACCTCCCGGCTGGCGGCGAATCTGCCATTATTCCGTGCCAATCTGTGTCCACTAACCTTTCTGGACGTGCCGGAGCAGGCCTACAGCCGTGCCACGCTCGGTGTGTACGAAATGACACGGGTGGAGCTTTTGCGCGACCTTTACGTTTGGGCCTACGAACGCTCGACGCAGGAATATCTGGCCATCAAGCAGGAGTTGGCGGAGCCCGACCCCCTTCGCTTGGCTTGGCGTGACGTGATCAAGCAAACCATCAGAGCGGTCATCACACATGCGGAACTTGACCCGCTCGCCATCATTCAGCGATCCGTGGCACAGCATGTTCCAGAGCAAGATCAGCCAGGCGTACAGGCACTGATCGTCGAAGAGCTGCGGCGGCTGCACGAAGGAGTCCTTGCGCGCTATGGTTTACGGCCGTCTGAGTACGCCGCGTGGAAGACTTTTCATGCATATTGACCCGGTGCGCGGCGCACCCCAGCCCAAAATCCTAAATACTTGCCAGATTTCCCATCCGTGGTTTGATAACCTTAACGTGATCGTCAAGGACGTTCGCGGGAAGCCCATTATGTTTTCAAAGGAGTTTTGTATGAAGAAGTCAGCGTTGTTTTTGGCGATGAGTTTG
>DYKH01000298.1 GCA_020722685.1 Caldithrix sp.
ACCCGGGCGAGATGCGACGATGGGCGGATTTTCGTAGCCGGGAAGCATCAATTGGTGTTGATTCATTTGAATAAAAAGTGATAATTTAAAAATACAAGATTGAAATAAATAGGTGAAAAAATCCGTACCAGAACAAGAAGTTTTAAAATAATGAAAGTTGACAAAAACAATCCGATTCTGCCAGTGTATGTAAGCGCACCCAAATCTAAACATCTGACAGCTTCGCGCGGTTTTCAGGGAATTCCCGGAGTGGAAATGACACCGAACGGACGTCTATTTGCAACTTGGTATTCCGGAGGGGGGACCGAGGGGCCGGATAATTTTGTGGTATTGACGAAAAGCGACGACCATGGAGGGACTTGGAGCGAACCGATTGCAGTCATAGATCCGCCAGGCAGGAATATTCGCGCATTCGATCCGTCCCTTTGGGTTGATCCTCAAGGGCGCTTGTGGTGGTTCTGGGCTCAGTGTTTTTCACCAAAGGACGGGACTATTTCCGATGGGATCAATGGTGTGTGGGGCATATTTTCCTCCGCCCCGGACGCGGAGAATCTGTCTTGGAGCGAGCCAATGAGAATCGCTGACGGTGTAATGATGAACAAGCCGACTGTTCTTTCCGACGGGACATGGGCGCTGCCTGCCGCAGTATGGGCCAATGGCATTGGAGGAGGCAAGGTTCCGGACAAACCAGTGAAATGCGGAGCCAATATGATTGTTTCCACCGACAATGGTATTTCTTTCTCGTTTCGCGGCGGAGTGGCAGTCCCGGAACGCTGTTATGATGAGCATATGTTTATTGAGCTCAATGATGCCCGGATATGGAATCTCGTGCGGACGAATTACGGTATAGGGCAGAGTTTCTCATCGGATCAAGGCCGGACTTGGACGCCCGGCAAGGATTCGCTGCTTGGCGGCCCTAATTCGCGCTTTTTTATCCGCAGACTCAAGTCGGGAAGGATGCTACTGGTAAATCACGCCGCAAAAATCCGCTCCCATCTGACGGCATATTTATCCGATGATGACGGCAAGACATGGCAAGGCGGATTGCTGCTGGATGAGCGGGAAGGGGTTTCCTATCCCGACGGTTTTCAGGACAAATCAGGCATGATTTGGATAATATATGACCATCAGCGTTACACACAGGGCGATATTCTGCTGGCGCGTTTTTCAGAAGAGGACATTCTGTCCGGCCATTTAAAAAGCCAGAACTCAAAAATGCGTATTCTTGTTAGTCACAGCGGCGGAGTAAAAGCTCAAAACTGATAATTGTCAGAGAGATTTAATTTTGAAAAGGCAGGGAACTTTGAACTATTGTCGAAATAAAGGAGGGCAAGTCATGAAATCTTTACATTGCAAGGTGTTTATGCTCATCGAACTCTTATTTGTAATAGCGATAATATCGATTCTGGCGGCGGCATCGCCCTCTGCGGAAAATGCGACGGACAGCCTGGACACCAAGCTCCTGTGCCGCTTCGAGGGACGGGATAACGCGGCGCAGATTGATGCCGAAAAGGGAAAACCTGGAAAACTACTTGGCAATCCAGTCCGGACTGAAGGTCGTGTCGGCGGCGGATTGCAACTGGATGGCCGTGATGATGCCGTGGACTTTGGATCCTGTCGCGCCATTTTCGAGACAGGAGCGAACTCCCATATACTGGAGGGCAGCGTGGAGTTCTGGTTCTCGACGGAACAGGATATCAAAGGAAAGGCTCGCTTCTCCGTTATCGTGGACTGCTGCCAATCGCCAAGATTCGCCATCGGTCCGACGGGAGAACTCGAAACCTCCTATGTTTCGGGAAAATGGGCGGCCGAGAATGTGCACAGGATCAAAAGCGGCATTTCCGAGTGGAAGTCCGGCGAATGGCACAAAGTCCTTTTCTCCTGGGACAAGTCCGGACACAGACTCTTCGTCAACGACACGCCCATAGCTTCAGATGACATCGGAGGCGGCACACTGGTCGGCCTGGTCAACGTGACCGTGGGCGCGTATTTCAACGGAACCCGATGGTCCGACCACTTCGCCGGAAAAATAGATGAATTGCGGATCTCGCAACCGCGATCAACACCGTCTCCCTTAACCGTAAAATCTGAAAAACTGCCATCCGGTGTCATCAAGGAAACCAGGCAGTGCATAGGCAGCATCACCAAACACGTTGTGAGCTATTCGGTCGTCTATCCGCCGGATCGGACAGGGTTGCCTGTGTTCTTCCACCAGTACGGCCTGGAGACGGCTCGGACCGGAACTGAAAAGATCAATGAGCAGATAGCCGCAGACGGTATCTTCAGTGTTTTCGTTTCCATGTCCGACAGCCATTGCGGCTATGAACTCCAGGATTACAAAGACGCCATTGACGACGTGTTCAAGCGTTACGCCGACCGGATCAACACGGACAACGTGACCATCGCCGGCGTCAGCTATGGCGGAGCGGTGGTCTACGGCATGTCCACGCATTTCCCCTACCTGTTCAGCGCCGTCATCCCGATCTTCGGCATCGCCGACTTCGGATATGATGAACAACAAAGCTGGTATCCGGCGATCTTGAAGAACAGCCCCGCCTGGAATCCCATCGCCAATATGTCCAGAATCATCGGCGACCGCGACACGTTCCGCCAGACACGCTACCTGGCGCGTGATGCTGTTTTGGCCGCTAAAAACAATCCTTACGCCCATTTCGAGATCCTTCATGATGTCAATGACGGCGTCAACAAAACGGGAGTGCAAGTTGAGCAGAGCCGCCGCTACGTCGCCGAATTGAATCGTCTGGGCTACACAAACTTCCGTTACACGGAGACACCAAAACAGGGTTTTGTGTACCCTCGGGACGCACACTTCCCAGAAGCTCTCTGGGGACAGCCAATCATCTACGCTCATGCTTTCTTCAACCCGGAAAACCAGGCGCTCCGCCATTTCGAGTTGTATGTGCTGAAACCCAACATGCTAGGCGGCGCTTGGAAACGCCCGCCGTTCAGGACAACAGGCGAGCTTTTCATACCAAGCTTCCTCGAAGTCCCCTGTTTCCGCGTTGACCTCGGCGATGTGGCGAACAATTGCGATGAGGTGGCCGACCTTGTTTACGATGTGTCATCGCCGGTTAAATACAGCTTCCAGATCGTTCCGCTGACGGAGTTGACAAAAGGCACGTTGCGCCTCCAGCAACTTGTGTCCGGCAGCCGATGGCTTATAACCTGCAAGCTTGCGGAAACAGGACGCGTATTAAGTACGAACACTCTGTCATCCGATGCCAACGGGAATCTGAAGATCGACATCCCAGCCATTGCCAAAGGTTCAAAGCTGTCCATCGAGTGCGTCCAGCAATGATCCCGGAGGATGAAATTGACAAATTCTAAAAAAAATATAGGGAAGAGTTTTATGGAACTTCACATGGCTGTGGATTTTTACGACGACATGATTCCGATGGCGTGGGACCGGGAGCGTCTGCGCCGGTTCATGCGGATGAACGCGGAGATGGGCGTAAAGCGCATCTGCTGGATTTATCACGGCGGACGGGAAGACGGCTTCTGGGAAGGCTCCGAAGTGACCTGGCAGGAAAATTCCGCCAAGACCTTCGCGGCTCTCGGCAGTCCGTTCCTGAAGTCCGCCGTCGAGGAAGCCCATGGTGCAGGGCTGGAGATTTTCGCAGTCTACAAACCATTCGAGCAGGCGATCCAGAATTTTCCGCCCCGCGACAAGGCCCGCACCGGCAGGATACCGGCTGTCGGCGGCAACCTGGCGCTGGGGTTCAACTTCGCGGCGGAACACCGCGAATTGCTCATGCGGCGGCGAACTCTGGAGAAAATCCCGGCGGCACGGATAATCCTCAAATCAGCGGAGAAACTGAGGGACGATCATCAGTTCCGCCTGTGGAAAAGCAATGACAACTGGACATATCATGCCGTTGGGGAGATTGTCCGCCCCGATGCGGACGGATTCAGCGTCGTCTTCGACATATCCGGACAGACCGCAAAATTCTTCGCCATCGAAAGCCTGTCGGCGGGAACTGTGGCGAACCGACTTGACTCCATTGTCGAGGTCAAGTCCGCAGAAGGCAGAGATGTTCAAAGAACGCTCGGACTCGTTCCCAGAAAATATCGGTCTGCGAGTCAGAAGTTCCATCTGAACCATGAGTTCGACATCGGGGGCGGTTTTTCCAAGGAAGGCTTTTATTTTGATTATCTGCCTGGAATCCCGTCGTCGGTCGGATGTGCAGACAACTGCAGAAGCAGGACGTTCAGCCTGAAGGATGCAGGCCAGAACGTCATCGGCATCTCCCTGGAGATCAACGAATGCGTCCCCGGCGCACCGGAACCCGCCGAGCCCAAAACCGTGGAATATTGGCTGGAGATGATCAGGAAAACCTTGGACTGCGGTGTTGACGGAGTGGACATCAGGATCACCAACCACAACTCGATCCTCGACTGGGCGGAATACGGGTTCAACCAGCCGGTGCTTGATGAATACATTAAACGCTACGGCATCAATCCGCGGACCGAGCCGTTCGACAAGGAAAAGCTGCGCAGACTTCGCGGCGAGTTTTACACGGCGTTCCTCGAAGAGGCGGCACCGCTGGTGAAAGGTTCAGACCGGAAATTCTGTCTTCATGTGCCGGACCTTGCATTCGGGGCGCCATCACGGTCAACCATGATGGAAATACACTGGGACTGGAAGGGCTGGCTGGACAGAAGAATTCCAGACGAGGTGACATTCAAAACCATCTTCGCAGACAGCGCTTTCTCGCCGGAAGGGCTCGAACTAATCAAGCTCTGTCGCGGGAAAAACATTCCAGTCTCAGTCTGCCCGTTCCTGCACGCCATTCCGGACCTGTCTGCGTATTTGGCGAAAATCGAGGAAGTCGGACTTGACGCGTTCACAGCCTATGAAGCGGCCACGCTCTGGGCGGCGGTATCGGAAGGTTTCAAGGAGCTCAATCCGCCGACAAGTAAAATCCTCCTGGAGAAATTCAGAAAATGATAGGACTTAATCGGCTTCGCCGGAACTTAATAACTTTTTTGACAGGATTTACAGGATTCCAAGGATATTTTATAGCAAGATGCATTCATCGGGAAAAGAACGCATCAGTCCGCCTAGGCGGATAGCCACGTCACTCTGCTGACGTGCTCTCTGATTGCAACTTAATATTTAAATCCAGCTTATCCCGTTATCCTGTCTTAAAATACAAATTTCCATACAACTAAATTAAGGAGGAATAACTATGGCATCAAAACGAAAGTTTGCGGCTATCCTCGGCAACTTGGGCAACACCC
>DYKH01000064.1 GCA_020722685.1 Caldithrix sp.
CAAAATCCAAATTGTACCTGGCAGAATTGGCCTGGAGATGAATCTTCATTCACAATAAGAATTGTTTCTGAAAAGATAAGCTTCCTCGTACACGGCCCACTTTGCGCAGGACGAAGCATGTCACAAATCTACAGTATCTAATGCTTCGAAAGGCTGGCTAAAGGAATTGACGTACACCATCCAATGACTCAACGAGGCAGATTTGCAGGGTTCGGAAGGATCGACAATCTTGGTATTTCCTTTAGGCATTATAGTCGCCCACATTTTTGAATTTTGCTTTGTTAGTTTGCATTTTGATATTTGAATTTTTCATTACCTTCATAAGGAATGCTTTTGGCTTTTCTTTGCCAATAGGTACGCATTTTCCGCAAGAACCGAAAAAAGCTCCAACATGCTCATAGAGACAATAATCGTCAGCCCGTTTCTGGCCAACTGCTACCTGGTCGCCTGTGAGGAAACGAAGCATTGCGCTATCATCGATCCGGGGGATCATGGCGAGCGAATCTTGGCCAAGCTTCACGAAAATGATTGGACGGCCAAATATATTCTGCTCACCCATGGGCACATCGATCATATCGGCGCAGTGGCGGAAATCAAGGCTGCCACCAAGGCCGAAACCGTTTTGCACAAGAAGGACTTGTTGTTTATTCGTACCGCAAAAATTCAAGCCAGGCTGTATGGTCTCAAGATTCCGGAAAAATTCGAGGTTGATCGATATGCGGTGGACGGCGACCGCTTGACGATGGGAACGATAGATTTCGCCGTGATCGAAACGCCGGGACATAGCTCGGGCGGGGTTTGCTATCAGGCCGGGGAAAGCATTTTCGTGGGAGACACGCTTTTCTTTGACACCATTGGGCGCACAGACTTGCCGGGCGGTTCCTATGACCAGTTGATCGAAAGCATCAAGTCGAGGCTGCTGGTTCTTCCGGCGGAGACAAAGGTTTATCCGGGTCATGGGCCGGGCACGACGATTGGGCGGGAACGGGAGATGAATCCGTTTCTGCGGTGAGCGGGAGCAGGAGTACGAGTACGAGTAAGAATAAGAATACGATTAGGAAGTAGTTGAGGGGCGACAGGGGGCGTCGGAGATGGAAAAACTCCTTGCAACTTTTGCAAAAAATGGTTAAACTGAGGTGAGTTTAGACATAGCCGATGGTTTGTGAAGTAAAAGTTTGGAGATGGTATGGGAGAGGTAACCGGCCTCGTTGAGGCCAAGGTTGTTGTGCGGGAGGATGAATGCAAAGGTTGCGGATTGTGTATCGCGGCCTGTCCGGAGGGAGTCCTTTTCGAGCAAAAACATCTAAACCGGATGGGCTACCATCCTGCAGGCTACACCGGGTCGGGTTGCTCCGGTTGTGGCTTTTGTTTTTATCAGTGTCCGGAACCAGGCGCGATCACCGTATATAAAAAGGGCTATGTCGGAGAGGAGGTGGTTTGTTGATGGCCAAGCAGCTCATCAAGGGCAATGAAGCTGTCGTAAAAGGTGCTATACTTGCTGGTTGTAGATTCTTCTTTGGTTACCCGATCACTCCCGCCTCCGAAATTGCAGAAGCAGCCGCTTATTACATGCCTCTGGTCGGAGGCACTTTTTTGCAGGCGGAGAGCGAAATTAGTTCCATCAACATGGTCTACGGGGCCGCTTCGGGCGGTGTTCGCGCCATGACGGCTTCTTCCAGTCCCGGCATTAGCCTAAAGCAGGAAGGGATCTCCTATTGCGCCGGCTCCGAGCTGCCGCTGGTCATTGTCGACGTCATGCGCGGCGGGCCGGGCCTCGGAAACATTGCGCCCGAACAATCGGACTACAACCAAATTGTCAAAGGTGGAGGACACGGAAACTACAAATTGATCGTTCTCGCTCCCAACAGTGCACAGGAAATGTGCGATTTGACCATGCTGGCTTTTGAGCTGGCGGACAAATATCGTAATCCTGCGGTGGTGTTAGCGGACGGTTGTGTCGGACAAATGATGGAGCCGGTCTCGTTTCCGCAGCCGGTGGCGGAATTAGCGGACAAGCCCTGGGCGATACACGCCGATGCAAACGATGAGCATCGTCTGATTACTTCCATTCAATTAGAGCCGGAAATCCTCGAGCAGCACAACGTTCATTTGCAGGAAAAGTATGCCTGCATCGAGGCTGAGGAAGTGAGGGTGGAAGACTATTACGTGGACGACGCGGAATTGGTGTTGGTCGGCTATGGCGTAGTTTCCAGAATCCTGCAATCCGTGGTCGACGATCTGCGCGCGAGGGGGTCCAAAGTAGGGATGGTGCGGCCGATTTCACTCTGGCCATTCCCGAAAAATCACCTGCATGAATTGGCGCAAAGGGTGAAAAAGTTTTTAGTGGTGGAGCTATCCAACGGCCAGATGGTTGACGACGTGCGCCTGGCCATAGAGTCGAGCAAACCGGTGCAATTCTATGGCCGCATGGGTGGGATGCTGCCCAGCACTGAAGAGATATGTGCACAGGTTCAAAAACTTGTAGAGGCGTAGACATGGCTGAGAAGGTGCTGAAAAAAGCGGACAGTTTCTACGACGTGTATGAGCGCAACACCGGTGCGATAAAGGATGTGACCCATTATTGTCCCGGCTGCGGGCACGGTGTGCTGCACAAAATGATCGCCGAGGCCATCGATGATTTTAGTATTCGCGAAAAAACGATCCTCATCAGCCCGGTTGGCTGCAGCGTCTTTGCCTATTATTACTTTCGCGTCGGCAACATTCAATGCGCGCACGGTCGAGCACCGGCCGTGGCCACGGGCATTAAGCGGGTCTATCCGCAAAGCATCGTCATCAGCTATCAAGGTGATGGGGATTTGGCGGCCATTGGCGGTAACGAAATTCTGCATGCTGCCAATCGGGGTGAGAATATTACCGTGTTCTTTGTTAACAATGCCATCTATGGTATGACCGGTGGGCAAATGGCGCCGACCACCTTGATTGGCCAAAAAACGACCACTTCGCCTTATGGCAGAAGCGTGGTGAATGAAGGTTATCCGCTGCGAATATCGGAGCTAATCTCCAGTTTGGACGCGCCGGTTTACGTTGAAAGGGTGGCTCTCACCGATCCCAAGAATACCAACAGGGTGCGCCGAGCGGTACGAAAAGCCTTGCAGATTCAAATGGAGAACAAAGGCTTTTCTTTGGTGGAAGTGCTTTCCGCCTGCCCTTCCGGCTGGAAAGTCACGCCGGTGCAGGCGAAGGATTGGATCGAGGATCATATGATCAAACAGTTCCCGCTCGGTGTGTACCGGGATCGCAGTCAGGAAATCCCCGCCAGCGAGCCGCGCAGAATGGCGTACTCGATCAGCGACATGATACAAAAGCTCGAGCTTCCCACGGACGGCGTGTTGCAACCGGAAGGCGCTACAGCGCCATCGGTCGCAGTCAAGTACCAAAACCCGCGTTTGAAAATGGCAGGATTCGGCGGACAAGGAATTCTCATGCTTGGCTTGGGAGTGGCACAGGCCGGGATGCTGGCCGGCTATAATGTTTCCTGGCTTCCTTCCTATGGCCCAGAGATGCGCGGAGGAACCGCCAATTGCCAGGTCAACCTTTCGAACAAGCGAATCGGCTCGCCCATGGTCCCACATCCGACGGTGCTGGTGGCGATGAACCTACCCTCGCTCGATCGCTTCGAAGAGGAAGTCCAGAGCGGGGGATTGATTATTTATGATACTTCGCTGATCGATCGCGCTCCCAAACGTACTGATGTGGAGGTGTTGGGAATTCCTGCAACGGAAATCGCGGATAGCTTGGGTAACACCCGCGTCGCCAATATGGTTGTGCTCGGCGCCTATATCGCCCTGACCAAACTGATGAGCAAAGAAGTGGTATTCACCGCTCTGCCGGTGTTCATCAAGCGGAAGAATCTCATCCCTCTCAACGAACAAGCCATCGAGAAGGGGATGGAGTTCGTTGCTCGGCAGCAGGTCGGGGTTGCGTAGGCAGGTAATGCTGTGAATCGAAAAGACGGTGGGAGAAGCATAACGGCTGATTTGCCGAAACCGGAAGATCGTGCTAATTACGCAGATGTTGCAACCTCGCTGGTTAGAGTGTGTGCTTTCGTATTAGCAGCTAACCCAACTTCAGCAGCAGCTAAGAAATAACGATATGCATTTCGAAGACCTGACCAAAGAGGCCTGAAGCTTAGCTTGCCAGAGAGAGCAGAGCTTGCCCAAATACTCCTGCGCAGCATTGACGAATTTTCCGAGTCCGAAGTAGAAAGTCTTTGGCAGAAAGAAGCTGAGCGCCGGCTTCGAGAATTTCGGGAAGGGAAGACCCAAGGAATCCCGGCTGAAGTGGTTTTCCGCGAAGCGATGATAGCGGCAGGAGATGCAAAGAGTTAAAAGATTCGCTGGTTGCATTAGCAACAAGGGATATGAAGCATCCTCGATTCTTCTAAGAAAAGTCTATGCTGTGATTCCTGACGAACCGGCCGGGCAGGACGATTTTCTGCGTATTGTCGATGAGAGCGGCGAAGATCATTTGTACCATCAAGGCCACTTTTTCTTTGTCGAATTACCCGAAGAAGTAAAGCGGGTACTGGCCGCCGCCTGATTAGCTTCTCCCTGTCACATCGGTAGAATTAGAGTTTCAGATTTTGATTCCCCCAGACGAAAGGTTCTGTGGGGCTTTTTGAGTGGGTAATGCACATTTCAAAGCATGTAGATGGATCATTTACCAATACAAGACAACGACTTTTTGCTGAAATACTGCCTCTCGTAAGCAAGCCAGGAAGATACATCGGAAATGAGATCAATATTACTCGCAAAAATCTTGCAGAGATTGATATTCGAGTTGCTCTCGTTTTTCCGGATGTCTACGAAGTAGGCATGTCTTATTTGGGATTTCCGATCCTTTATAACATTTTGAACCAACAACCAGGGGTGTACGCGGAGCGTGTCTTTGCGCCATGGCTGGACATGGAAGAGCAGATGCGCGCTCACGGCGTGCCGCTTTTTTCACTCGAAACCTTCTCCCCGCTGTCCGAGTTCGACATCCTCGGATTCACGCTTCAGTACGAGTTGCACTATCCAAGCATCGTCAATTTGCTCGACCTGGCCGGTCTCCCCGTCGAAGCCAAAGAAAGAAATGGATTCCCACTGATTATCGCTGGCGGGCCGTGCGCTTTCAACCCAGAACCGGTGGCCGATTTCTTTGACGCGATCGTCATTGGGGATGGCGAGGAGGTGGTTGTGGAAATCGTGGCTCGGGTACGCGAAGCGAAAAGGAGCAAGTCAAGCCGTCAGCAGACGTTGCGAATGCTGGCTAAACTTGCGGGTGTCTATGTCCCGGAGTTCTATCGGCCCAGCTACGCCGCCTCCGGCGACTTTGCCGGATTGCAGCCGGTTGAGCCGGAAGCGCCACGCCGCATCAAAGCCCGCATGGTAGAAGCCCTGCATCCAAGCTATTACCCGCAAAAACCACTGGTGCCGATGATCGAAACCGCGCACGACCGGGTGTCGCTGGAGATCACCCGAGGTTGTTCGCGCGGGTGCCGCTTCTGCAACGCTGGAATCATTTATCGCCCGGTGCGAGAGCGTTCTGTTGCCGACCTCGTTGCCCAGGCGGAGGAGAATATCCGCACCACTGGATACGATGAAGTATCGCTGGTTTCCCTGTCGACTTCAGACTATTCCCAGCTCAGCGGTTTGTTGGCGTCTCTTCAGGAGCGCTTGCAGCAGAAGATGGTGAATATCTCCTTCCCGTCCTTGCGACCGGAAAAGTTCACTCCCGAAATCGCCCGTTACGCCAAGGGAGTGCGCAAATCGGGGCTGACGTTGGCGCCGGAAGCCGGAAGTCAACGGTTGCGCGATGTGATCAACAAAACCACCAAATCTGAGGATTTGCTGCGCGCGGTGGACCTCGCTTTTCGCGAGGGATGGAATCTGATCAAGCTCTATTTCATGATCGGCCTCCCAAGCGAAACGGACGAGGATTTGCTGGCTCTCATCGAGCTGGTCATGCGGGTGGCCGAAGTGGGGCGGCTGCATGGCGGACGGCGCGTCAATGTTTCTATTTCACCCTTTGTGCCCAAAGCGTTCACGCCGTTTCAATGGGTCGCGCAGGATGCCATGAGCGACATGAATCGCAAACTCCAATTCTTGCGCAGCGGCATCTCTGACAAAAACGTCAAGCTGAGTTGGCGCGGGGCAGAGATCGCCTTGATCGAAGGTGTGCTGGCGCGAGGGGATCGCCGGCTGTCGGGGGTGATCAAGCGCGCCTGGCAATTGGGAGCCAAGTTCGATGGCTGGGGCGAAAATTTCGATTTTCGGCGCTGGCAGCAGGCGCTGGAAGAGAATCAGCTCACGACGGAGCAATTTGTAAAGGGCCACGACCTTGACGCGCCGTTGCCCTGGGATCACATCGATAAAGGCGTTACCAAGAAATTCCTGCGCGACGAATATCGCAGGGCTTTGGGCGAACAAGTTGTGCCGGATTGCCGCGATGGCCTGTGCAACCGTTGCGGCCTCATGGGCCAGTTGGTCTGTCAGGAAATCCTGCACGGAAAAGAGCCGGCGCACAGCCCAATTCAAGCATCAGCCTTCCAAGCCGGGCAGTTGCCGGAGGCCCTCGCGGCGACCACAAGACTCGACCGGAAAATCAAAGGCGTAGCGGAGGCAAAGACGGTTCGGGTCAAATATCGACGCGGCCAGGAGGTGAAATTCCTCTCGCACCTGGATATCGTGCGGGTCTTTGAGCGGGCGATGCGGCGGGCGGAGGTGCCGCTGGTTTACACTGAAGGCTTTAACCCACATCCCAAGATCGCTTACGGGCCGCCTTTAGCCACCGGGTTTGCCAGCGAGGCCGAGTATTTTGATCTGCATTTGCTGGTGGAAGGCGAATTCCGCTTGGCCGAGGCGTTGAATCCGCAGCTTCCCGCCGGTTTAGAGATTTTGCAGGTCAAGCCGCTGTTTGGCAAAAGCAAGTCCTTGTCCTCGCTTATCAATCGAGCGGATTATCGAATAGCTTTCTCCGGCTCTTGGCAGCGCGGGGAAGTCGAGGGCACGATTGAGAAGCTTATGCAAAGAAACAGCATTATCATAGAGAGAAGCTTGGGAGGGCGACGAGGTCGCCGCTTGGAAATTCGCCCTTATTTGCAGCATCTTGAAGCAAGTGAGCAGGGTGTTTCCCTGCAGCTAAACATTGAAAACGGGCAGACTGTCCGCGTTCAAGAGATCTTACGTCTCCTGTTTCCGGAAGACGGGTCGTTGGTAAAAACCGCCAACGTAAGCCGAACGGGATTGTGGATCCAATTTGGCGATTTGTTGGCTTCACCCATGGAGGTATAGCGAGATGCCGGAAACAATTGCTCTGATTGCTAGGAAAAAGAATGGCAGATCAAATCGACGACGAGCGAATTCTCGTCGGGACTCCGGCATCGGCCAACCTATGCCAACTGAGGGGGCGCACGGCCAAACTGACGGGGCGACAGAGCCGGGAAGTAATCTGCTTTCCAAAAACGAACATAGATTTTCAAGAGGGAAAATGACTAAAGACATCATCATCAATGTGTCTATCGGTGAAACTCGCATTGCCATTCTGGAGGATCGCCGCTTGGTCGAATTGTATTTTGAACGACCGGAAAACGAGCGAATGGTAGGGGACATTTATTACGGCAAGGTTGCCAAAGTCGCCAAAGGAATGAAAGCCGCGTTTGTTAACATTGGCATGAAGCAGGACGCTTTCCTGCATTTCTCCGACATTGGCGACAACATGCCGGAATTTAGCTCCATTTTGGACATTAATGGCGATCAGGAGGAAGAAGAGGAAGAAAGAAGACCAAGGCGCTGGAGCCGCTCCGAGCCGCAATTGAAACAAGGTCAGCCGATTCTGGTGCAGATCACCAAAGAACCGATTGCCAACAAAGGGGCGAGAGTCACCACCAATATCTCCCTGCCGGGGCGATTCCTGGTGCTGGTGCCGAATGATTCCCTGATTGGAGTTTCCCGCAAAATCACCAATCGCAAAGAAAAGCAACGGCTAAAGCATATTGGCAGAACCCTTCGCCCCGAGGGATTTGGCCTGGTTATCCGAACGGTCTCTGAAGGAAAAGACGAGGCTTCACTAAAAGCTGACCTGGACAATTTGGTGGACACCTGGGAGCAAGTCAAAAAGAAGATTTCCAAGAGCCATCCGCCGTGCATCGTCTACAAGGACGTGGGCATGCTTTCCAGCGTCATACGTGACTTGTTTACGCCGGACATTAACCGGCTGGTGGTGGATTCCAAAAAGCTGCACAAGCAGATCGTCAAGTATTTGCGCGACGTGGCGCCGCAGTTGATCCAACGGGTAGAGTTGTACGAGAAGAAGGAACCGATCTTTGACGAATTCGGCATCGAAACGGAAATCAACAAAAGCTTGGCCAGAAAGGTTTGGCTCAAGAGCGGCGGCTATATCTTTTTCGACCATACGGAAGCTCTCACCGCCATTGACGTAAACAGCGGGCGGTTCTTGGGTCGCCGTGATCACGACACCAACAGCCTCAAGATCAATCTTGAAGCGGCGAAGGAAATTGCCCGGCAGCTTCGTCTGCGCGACATCGGCGGCATCATCATCATCGATTTTATCGACATGATCGAAGCCAAAAACCGGCGCCGCCTGGAGGAAGAGTTTACGCGCGAGCTTAGGCGCGACCGAGCCCAGGCCAATATTTTGCCCCTTTCCGAATTCGGCATCATTGAAATGACCCGCGAGCGCGTGCGTCCGGCTTTGCTTTTTTCCATCAGCGAGCCTTGTCCTGCATGCTTGGGCACCGGGCGAATCATCTCCAAGACGACGCTGGTGGCGCGCATCGAGCGATGGATCAAACGCTATCGCAGCGAAAAAGGCGACCGCACGGTGCAATTGGTGGTACACCCCGAGCTGGCAAAATTCATCTCTTCCGGCTATCGCAGCCGTCTTATCCGCATAAGCTGGAAGTATTGGACGCGCATCAAGCTGGTTCCCGATGAGAACATGAGCATGGACGACTTTAAGTTCCTGGACAAAGAGGGCGTTGAGGATTTGACCATGAAATTTATGCCTTGATTTTCTTTCAATGAATCACTATATTTGCGCCGCTTTTTCGAGAAAAAATACCTATTAGAGTGGAGATAAATTTAAATGTATGCAATCGTAGACATAGGCGGCCAGCAGTTCAAGGTAACTAAGAGCGAGGTCATCACCGCGCCGAAAATGGCGGGTGAAGTTGGCGCGCAGGTTGAATTCGATAAAGTTCTTTTCCTGTCCGGCGATGATGAAAGTAAGATCGGCGCTCCCTACATTGAAGGGGCGAAGGTGCAAGCCACTATTGTGGAACACAACAAGGCCAAGAAGGTAGTCATTTTCAAGAAAAAGCGTCGCAAAGGATATGAGGTTTTACGCGGCCACCGGCAGCAGCAAACCAAGGTCAAGATTGATGAAATTGTGATGTAGAGCTTGCTCTGCTTGAGAGATATTTGGAGGTAAGAAATGGCACATAAAAAAGGTGTTGGCAGCTCGCGCAACGGGCGTGATAGCAATCCCAAGATGCTGGGAGTGAAACGCTATAGCGGGCAGGTCGTCAAAGCCGGCAGCATCATTGTGCGCCAGCGTGGTACGCGTATTCATCCCGGACAAAACGTGGGCATTGGCGGCGATGATACGTTGTTTGCTTTGATTGACGGTCAAGTCAATTTTGAAACCCGCGGCAAGAGCAAAAAGTTTGTCAATGTGATTGCCTGAGCTGATGAGCAGCTGACACAGCTTTGCTTGAGCTATTCTCGATTTGAAAGCGCGGTCCTCTAAGCGGCCGTGCTTTTTTTATGCCTGTACAAAAATTATGCCACTAACCTAAAATTGGCTTGACTCTTACGGGATGATGCGTTATATTAGTCACGTCGGCAAACGATAGAGAAGATAGGATTCCCAATGTCCGTCACTTTGGATGAAGTTGAAAAGATCGCCAAGTTAGCCAAGCTGTCTTTTTCCGCAGAAGAGAAAGAAAGGTTCGTGCAGCAATTCAATCAAATTCTCCTTTATATGGAAAAGCTGAACGAGCTCGATACGGAAAACGTTCCTCCGACGACCCACGTGGTTGATTTGAAAAACGTCTTGCGCAAAGATGAAGTGATCCCTTGTCCGGCGCCGGAAGAGCTGTTGGCCAATGCCCCCAAACAAAAAGACGGCTATTTTAGTGTTCCGAAAGTCATAGGATAGGTCGATGGGCTCCGGCGTTGTTGCCATCATTCCAGCCCGTTGGGCGTCTTCCAGATTTCCCGGCAAGCCCTTGGCCCCCATCGCCGGCAAGCCGATGATCCAGTGGGTGTATGAGCGCACAAAATTGGCGCCGATCCTCGACCGGGTGGTGGTAGCCACGGATGACCAACGGATTTATGATTGCGTAAAATCTTTCGCCGGCAACGTGGTCATGACGCCGACGGACTTGGCCTCCGGAACAGATAGAGTCGCCCTGGTGGCTCGTGACTTGGACGCCCAGGTTGTGGTCAATGTTCAGGGCGACGAGCCTTTGATTGAGCCGGAGGCGATCGATCTTTTGGCTAAAACCTTGAAAGGGGACAAAGAAGCCGTCATGGCGACCCTGGCGCGAAAAGTCACCGACCCGGCCGAGCTGGACAATTTTAATACTGCGCGAATCGTTCTTGACCGAAAGCAACGGGCCCTGTATTTTACCCGCGCGGTGGTGCCGTTTGCCCGGGACTTGCCGGACAAGAAGGACTGGCCGGCGCATTTTCCTTATTATGATCAGATTGGCATCTACGCCTACCGTCGTGACTTTTTGTTGAACTATCACGCCCTGCCGTTTTCCATCTTGGAGCAGGCCGAGAAGCTCGAGCAACTGCGGGCGATTGAAAACGGCTACAAGATTGCGGTTGGAATCTGCGATTTGCGGCCAATATGCGTGGATATCCCGGAGCATATAGAGTTGGTCGAAAACCGTTTACGGGAGATGGGACGCTTTGACAAGTAAACAGACAAAGTACATTTTCGTCACCGGCGGGGTTGTTTCCTCGTTGGGAAAGGGGATTGCCGCCGCTTCCATCGGGCGATTGCTCAAGGCACGGGGATTAAACGTCACCATCATCAAGCTCGATCCATACATCAACGTCGATCCCGGCACCCTCAGCCCTTTTCAACATGGGGAAGTCTACGTGACCGATGATGGAGCGGAAACCGATCTTGATCTGGGGCATTATGAACGCTTTATCCATACGAACATGAGCAAGCGTAACAATGCCACCACCGGGCAAATCTATTACAGCGTCATCACGCGCGAGCGTAGAGGAGATTACCTCGGCAAGACGGTACAGGTCATTCCGCATATCACCGATGAGATCAAACGCCGGATTCTCAATGCTGCCGGTGACGACGGCAGCATTAATGTTGTTCTCATCGAGGTCGGCGGAACG
Source organism: Caldithrix sp. (assembly GCA_020722685.1). The sequence continues at coordinate 11,394 of DYKH01000064.1, forward strand.
GTCGGCGACATCGAAAGTCTGCCTTTCTTGGAAGCCATTCGACAATTCGTCTTGGAAAAGGGTCATCAGCACGTGATGAACGTGCACTTGACCTTGATACCGCACATCAAAGTATCCAACGAAATCAAAACCAAACCCACGCAGCATTCGGTCATGAAGCTGCGGGAGATCGGCTTGCAGCCGGATATGCTTTTGTGCCGCACGGAAGTCCCGCTCAGCAAAGAAGCCCGCGACAAAATTGCCCTCTTCTGCTCGGTGCCGCCGGAGATGGTGATAACTGCGCGAGACGTGGAAAACATCTACGAAGTGCCGCTGCTTTTTGAAGATGACGGCGTTGGCGACAAGGTCGTTGCTCGCCTCGGTTTGGAAAACCGCGAGCCGGATCTGAGCGGCTGGAAGGATTTCGTTCACAAGGTCATGGAACCGGCGAGCTACGTGCGCATCGCCATTTGCGGCAAGTATACCAACTTGCACGATTCCTACAAAAGCATTGTCGAAGCCTTTGTACATGCCGGCGTGGAAAACGACGCCAAGGTCGAGCTCAAGTGGCTGGACTCGGAAGAAATCGGGCGTAACGGTGCCGAAAAGTACTTGCAGGACGTCTCCGGATTGCTGATTCCCGGCGGCTTTGGCGAGCGCGGCATCGAAGGTAAGGTCGTTGCCATCCGCTGGGCGCGCGAGCACGGCCTGCCATTTTTTGGTATCTGTTTGGGCCTGCAATGCGCGGTCATCGAATTCGCCCGCCAAGTCTGCGGTCTGGACGGCGCCAATAGCACGGAATTCGATCCCAATACTCCGCATCCGGTCATCGACCTCATGGAAACTCAAGTGCACGTTTCGCAAAAAGGCGGAACCATGCGCCTGGGCAGCTATCGGTGCCAATTGATGCCGGATAGCCAAGCCCTGCAAGCGTACAAGAAATCCGAAATCAACGAACGGCATCGGCACAGATATGAGGTGAACAATCGTTATCTGGAAGCCTTGACTTCTAAGGGAATGCGGGTTGCCGGCATCAATCCCGAAACCAAACTGGTGGAGGTGATCGAGCTGCCGGAGCACCCCTGGTTCGTGGGGGTGCAGTTTCACCCGGAACTGAAATCCCGCGTGCTTGACGCGCATCCTCTTTTTCGGGATTTTGTCCGCGCGGCGTTAGAGCACAAGTACCGATCAATCGAAAATAATATTCATGCAGTCAATGAAGACAATTAGAGTTGCTGACATAAAAATTGGGCCCGATGAGCCGTTGGCGCTCATTGCCGGTCCGTGCGTCATCGAGAGCGAGGAGATCGTGTTGCGGACGGCCGAGCGAGTCAAGCAGATTGCTGATCGCTTGGGTATGCCATATATTCTCAAATCCTCTTACACCAAAGACAATCGTTCTTCGGCCAATAGCTTTCAGGGACCCGGACTGCAAGCAGGCCTGAAGATTTTGGAAAAAGCCAAACGGGAATTGGGCATTCCAGTGCTTTCGGACGTTCACAACGAGTACGAGGCGACCGCTGCCGGCGAGGTGTTGGATGTTCTGCAGATTCCCGCTTACCTTTCGATGCAGACATCGCTGACCCTGGCGGCCGCCAAAACTGGTCGCGCCATCAATGTGAAAAAGGGGCAATTCTTGGATCCGCGCGATATGAAAAACGTCATTGGCAAAATCGAGGGGGCTGGAAATAGCAACATCCTCCTCACCGAGCGCGGCACCTTTTTCGGCTATCACAATCTGGTGGTGGACATGCGCTCACTGCCGATCATGCGCAGCCTCGGCTACCCGGTCATGATTGATCCAACCCATGCGATTCGCGTTTACGGCGTGCCTTCCAGCGATCCGTCAGGTGGGAATCCGCAATTCGTTCCAGCCCTTTCGCGTGCAGCTATCGCCGCCGGTTGCGAAGCCATTTTCATTGAGACGCATCCGGATTGCAGCCATGCCTTGTGTGACGCGGCCAGCATGTGGCCTTTGGACCGGCTGGAGAATCTATTGATTCAGGTCAAGCGCGTGGACGAGCTTCGCCGGGAGCTGGAGGCGAAATGGCCGGCATGATAAACATGGTTGGCGCGGCTAATGCGCGACTCAAACAGTAGAAGTCAGAGATGAGCGTCAAGGAATTAGAAATTGCTATTACTCAATCTGTAGATTGGCAAAATCGAAAATTTAAGCCGTAGGAGATGTCTCCAGACATCGAGCATTATTGCATATTGTGGTCGAACTCGGAGAGTTCTCCTACATATTGTGGTGAGAAAAAATTTGCCAAACTATAGTTACTCAATTATCAGCCAAAGAGTTGGCTCAATGGATGGCGTGGCTTGAAGAGTATCACGCGCAGAGATGGGACAAGCAAATCGAAGAAGACTTGGAAGCGGGTCGTTTGGACGCGCTGCTTGCGGAAGTGGATAGAGAATACGAAGCAGGGTCGAGCCAGCCGCTGTGAGGCATCGAACGCTACCCCGCTTTTGGCAGCATTACCGGCAACTGCCCAAAGAAGGGCAAGAGTTGGCAGATAAGAATTTTGCACTCCTCAAGTCCGATCCATACCACCCATCGTTGCATTTGAAGAGAGTTGGGAGAACCAAGCATTTGTGGTCGGTACGCGTGGGAGTACATTACCGAGCGCTGGGGATGGCAAAGCCAGACGGTATCCTGTGGTTTTGGATTGGCTCGCATGCGGAGTACACAAGTTGCTATCGTGACCCAACGTCGCCGCCTAATCCAGCGCTTGCAACCGGCAGTGCTTCGCTCCGCGCCGCGGCTGAAGCGCGGGCCGTTAGGCGGGTTACCCCAATCCATAACCGAAGTGAACAAGATATTGAGCAATGAATAATGACAGAATTTGAGATCCTTGATGAGATTAGAGACATTGAGACAATTGCACCAGGTCGGGGTATGTAAGTCCGGCGCTGACTGGTGCGTACTTACGACAAAGGCCGTTGGCGAAAGATGAAGGGTATAGCGACTGTTCCGCTTGCGGATGGCAGCATTTGCGAAGCCGAGATACATTGGTTTGAAGCGCATGGCATGGGACGAAAGGATTTCAAAATCAAGAGGACGATTCGATGAACAGATTTATGCTTTGTATCAATAATACGAGCAATCCAGCCAGCCTCATCTTGGGCAAGGTTTACCGCCGGTTACCAGACCCTGAAGCAGAGGCACATAATATGCTCCGTATCGTGGATGAAGATAAATCAGAACCTGATGGCTACCTTTATTCAGCGTCCATGTTTGTGCCCATTGAGTTGCCAGAAGTAGCGGAGCGAGCATTAACAACAGCGGGTGGCTGAGAGATCGAGACGTCGCCTATATTTTTTTTCGCCAATGAATGCCAGAATAAAAACATTAATCCACGCTATGCAAGCGGCAGGGTTTCTGCTTTTAGCTAACCATTTAGCTTTTGGTCAGGCCACCCTCGCCATCTCGGATTTCAAAAACAGTACCGGTACGTACCACAATGTCAGCTTGGAAAGCAGCCTGCCGGAAATGCTGAAAACCGAGCTGGTGCAACTGGGCGGCGTCATTGTGCTGGAACGCAGCAAGATCGAGGCAGTGCTCAAGGAGCAGGCGCTGGCCCAATCGGGCGTGCTCAATTCAGAGGAGGCGCAGCAAGTTGGACGCATGCTGAATGCCGAGTTGGTCCTCACCGGAGAAATCACACGCCCTGGAAATCGATTGCGAATCGACGCTCACATTGTGCGCGTGGAGAGCGGTGAAGTGTTTGGCGAAAAGGTCACCGGACCGGACGAAGAGGCCATCGAGCCGATGGTACGGGCGCTGGCAAGGAACATCGTCTACAACCTCACGGGTCGGGTCTCCCGCGTCCAAGTGGTTCCGGTGCACAAGTATTACGGTCAATGGATCATGGCTGCCGGTGTCGGCGCGGGTATTGCGGCTGCTGTTCTACATTCCTCCTATAAGAGCAATTATGATGAATACCTGCGAGCCGACAGATTATCCGAATTTGACGATCCCTATAACAGGGCCAATCGCTCGTACAAAGCAAGAAACCTCTCCATTGTCGCAGCGGCGATCATGATTTCTTCTGGATTCGGACTATGGTTGGAGAGTAAAAGCGCGCATAATCAAATTTACGCCCAAGCGGAACTTGAGCAGAACAAATCTCTGGCCATTCGACCTTTCTACCATGAAGCGAACAAAGGCTTCGGGCTCTGCTTGACGGTCAAATTATGAAAACACGGAAGACAAAGGCGATCTCTTTTTCAGCATTGCTCATAGCTTTGTCAGCCTCGTCTTGGAGCTGTGGCGATTTGGATCGATCCAATCCACTGGACCCGAAGAATCCAATGGCCAAAAGATCGCGGACGGTGTTGGTCGAGGCGTTTGTCAATGCCCAAGGTGGAACCGTCATGCAAGCTGCTTTGGATGGATTGGCGAGATTAAGCAGAGACTTTGGCTCCGACGCTTTTATTTTGTTGGAACACCATGTTCAGAAGACGCCCGACACGGATGCCTTGGCCGTAGAAGCCAGCCTGACGCGCTATTATCATTTGGCGCGGCTCGCCTCCGAACAAGCGATCCCGGATGTCTTTTTCGACGGCTCAGTGGGACGCGTGCAGGGCGCTTCGGATGCGGAGATTGCGTATTTGCGCTATCGTGCTGAGCTCGAGGATCGTTTGGCCGTATCGGCCCAGGTCACCATCGAAGCCGAAGCTCATGTGGAAGGCGACAAAATGATCATCTCGGCTGATATTGCCAAACTTGGAGCAGCCGAGGTGACCAACGCGGCGACCTCCATTGCCGTCGTCGGAGGTCTGCCAAACAGCAGCCAAATGGTCGTTAGAGAGATGCTTCCCGCTGAGACATTGGGCTCCTTGCATTCGGATATTATCCAATCCATCCGCAAGGAAGTGCCGGTGCAGGCGAGTTGGAATCCGTCCACCTTGGCCGCCGTCGTCATCGTCGAGCGTGCCAACGATCAGCTCGTCTATCATTGCGCCTCCGTGCCGCTCACAAGATAGGGAAGAGAGATGATGCTCCGCAGCAAAGAAATTCGAGGAGGCCCGCTTTTCGTTTTGCCCTTGATTTTTGGCCTTTTGACGATCAGTTGCGGGGTGGTGGAAAAGCTGGCCAATCGACCGCCGCAGATCAAGCAGGTGATTGCCGACCGGTATGTTGTCATGGTCGGCGATACGGTTATCGTCTCGGTGCAGGCTTCCGACCCGGATAAGGACGAGCTTACTTTTAGCTGGAATGCCAGCGGTGGTCACTTTGTCGGTAGCCAAGGCGAACAGGTGCGTTGGATTGCGCCCAAGATCGAAGGCGTTTATGACGTGGAAGTGACCGTCCGCGACAAGAACGGGGGCGAAGCGGTGGAGAAAGTCAGCATTAGCGTGATGTCGGAGAGCAGACCGTCGGTTCGGATTACGCAGCCCAAGGATGGAGAGTATATCACTGCGCTGGGCAGCGTTGAGGTTCAGGTGGATGCCTCGCCGGTCGCCTTCATTGACCGCGTGGAATTCTACGTTGATGGCAAGCTGCTATCCATCGATAAATTTCCGCCGTTTTCCGAGCCGTGGGCCGTCTCCGGCTTGTCCGGGCCCAAGAAGGTCAAAGCTGTGGCCTGGCGTGTCGGGGCTGGCTCGGTAAAAGGCGCCGATTCAGTCACCGTCATCCTGCAAGGAGTCATTCCGATTCCCAAGTAAGGCGATTTGGTGACCTCATCCCTCAATCAGATGCAATGCACGCCCGGTGCAATCGTTGTTTCCGATTTTTGATTTGCGATCTTTGATTGCCGCATTGAGCTTGTGTAATGGCCATTGGACGCAATGGGACTTGTCATTTGACCGAACGTTCAGAAGATGTGTGTTATCCGGAGTAGAACTGTTATAGGCGATCAAATCCGTTATTCATGAGTGATGCATCAAATATTCTCGCCCAAGCTAAGCGGGTATTACGTATAGAAAGTGAGGCCGTCGCCGCACTCATCGAGCGGTTGAACTCGGAATTCGAGCGAGCAGTCGAAATCATTTATCGCTCTACCGGTAGGATCATTGTCACCGGCATCGGTAAATCCGGCATCGTGGCGCAAAAGATCGCCGCGACTTTGACCAGCACCGGAACCTCGGCCATTTTTCTCCATCCCGCCGAGGCCGCACATGGCGACTTAGGCATGGTGCTCAAGAATGACGTCGTCATCTGTATTTCCAAAAGCGGCAATACCGATGAGATCACCCGGCTGTTCCCGGTCTTTAAGAAGCTGGGCGTTCCCATCATCACCCTGACCGGCAATTTGCGCTCGGCTTTGGCGCTGCGCAGCGACGTGGTTATAGATGTCAGCGTTCGGGAGGAGGCCTGTCCCAACGACTTGGCCCCGACCGCCAGCACGACGGCCGCCATGGCCATGGGCGATGCGCTGGCCATTGCTTTGTTGGAGAAACGCGAATTCAATGCTCAGGATTTTGCATTCCTCCATCCAGGTGGCGCTTTGGGGAGAAAGCTGCTAAGAATAGATGAAGTCATGTTTTCTGGAGACAAAATTCCGATTGTCAGTTCGGATACGTTGCTGCCGCAAGTGATCTTAGAAATTACCCGAAAGCGTTTCGGCTGTACGTGTGTTATTGAGGGTAGCGGAAAACTGGTCGGCATTATCACCGACGGCGACCTGCGCCGGCTGCAGCAGAATCCGGTGCCCTCGCAGCAATTGCGAGCCAAGGACATTATGAATGCGCAGCCGAAGACGGTGAAAATCGGCAGTATGGCTCATCAGGCGTTGGAGTTAATGGAAAACCACAACATCATGCAGGTGGTTATCGTGGACGAGCAGTACTATCCGGTCGGCATTGCGCATTTGCACGATTTGTTAGAAGCAGGGATCGAGAGAGAGTGAAGCGAAAACCGCTCGGCAAACGCCTGAAGAATTGGCTCATCTACGTTTCTGTGAGGTTCATGGTCAAGCTCTTGCGCTCGATTCCGCGCCTTACGGCAATTAGAATAATGCGCTTCTTGGGCGGCTTGGCTTTTCATTGGGCAAGGAAAGAGCGCGAGAAAACCATTCGCCATCTCACTTGGGCGTTCGGGGATGAGAAATCGCCTGAAGAGATTGAGCGCCTGGCGCGACAGGTTTTCTTGAATCTTTCCACTGCGGCTGCCGATGCCATTCGACTGCCGGTCCTTATTCGGGAAGGAATCAATAATTTCATCTTGGCTCAAGGCATAGAGTATCTGCAAAAATCCTTGGCCGACGGAAAGGGTGCTATCTGGCTCACCGGCCACTTCGGCAACTGGGAGCTTTTGGGCGCTTATCTGGCGCAAAATGGCCTGCCACTGAAGGTCATCGGTCGTACGGCCTACGATCCGCGCCTAGATAAAATGATCGTCGACGGCCGCAATCAGGCCGGCTACTCGAATATTGCGCGTGGCAAGGGGACGCGCGAAATCATCCGCGCCCTGCGAGCAGGCTACGCTATCGGCATGCTCATCGATCAAGATACCAACGTGGAAGGTGTTTTTGTAGATTTCTTTGGCCGACCGGCGCATACGGCCACTGGGCCCGTCGTGCTTTCGCAGAAATTCGGCGCGCCCATCGCCTCGGTTTTCATGCGCCTTTGTCCGGACCTAACCTATCAGATTGAGTGCGGTGAGGTGCTTGTTTTGCAGAACACCGGCAATGCGGAAGCGGACTTGATTGCCAACACGCAGAAATGCTCCGATGTTTACGAGCGGATGATTCGTCGCTATCCCGATCAATGGGTGTGGATGCATGAGCGCTGGAAAAAGCAACCGCAAAGTGTGGGGGTGAATTGATGCGACGGAAGACTTTGGCCTCTTTCCACGTTTTGATTTTGGTGAGTATTGCCTTTTTTCACATTGCTTGCAACCGGGAAAAGCCGGCCTGGGTGGCGGAGCAAAACCAAACCATAGAAATGCCTGATCAAGAGGGCTGGAACTCGACCGTCACCGCGACCAAAGAAGGGCGCGTGGAAGCTGTGGTCAAGTACGGTCACATGATGCGCTTTTCCGAAAAGAAATTTGCCAAATTTGATCAAGGCGTAACCGTGGATTTCTACCAGCCCGACGGACGACATGGATCGCTACTGACGGCGGAGCGCGGCGAGCTGAATGAGACTACCAACGATGTGGCTGCTATGGGCAACGTTGTGGTCGTTTCGGATACCGGAGTCACTCTCCACACCGAGCGCTTAGCCTACAGCCAGAAAAACGGCAAGATTTTTACCGAAGAAAAGGTCATGATCACCACTACTGACGGCGACACTCTGTACGGCACCGGCTTTGAATCCGATCCCAATTTAGAGCATTATACCATAAAAAAGGTGCACGGCAAGGCGCATGCAGGGGTGGATTTGTCCACGGATCGGTGGGAGAAAAAAAAGCAAGTCTCTCCTGATTCGTCAGGACCTACAACGGGGAGCAATGACGCAGCAATCCGTGATAGTCTAAATAGAAGCGCCGTGAGAGATTCACTAAAATAAGACACGACTCAAGGTGCAATTCAATGGGGGGAGCAGCGGGTCTTTTCCGAGTGTCGGGAGTACACAATGGTAATCGGATGGAGGTAAGAATGAGCGTTGCTGAGGTGTTGCAAGCAAGCCAGTTTCTCGTCGATGCTGACGGAAAAAAACAGGCTGTGGTCATCGATTACAGCGTTTGGGAGCAGCTTGTGACGATATTGGAAGATCTGGAAGATGCCGAGGAAATCCGCAATTTGCGAGAAAGCCAGGAAGAAGGAATCCCTTGGGAGCAAGCAAAAGAAGAATTGAGGGCAGAGGGGATAGATGTATAGTGTTCGCATCTTGCGTCAGGCGATTAAGGATGTAAGGGAGCTTCCCAAGGACTACGCACGGCTGGTGAGTTCGCATATTGCTAAACTGGAGCAGAATCCTCGGCCCTTGGATGCCAAGAAGCTCCATGGAGGGATGAGCTACAGTTTGCGGGTGGGTGTGTATCGCATTATTTACGACATTGATGATGAGACTCGAATTGTTACCGTTTACCGGGTTAAGCACAGGCGTGATGCCTACCGCTAAGCTACATATGGAACTGAGAAGATTGAGGAAAAATAATACCAATGTCTACCAAAATAATTGACGCATCCAAAGCACCTCAAGAATTGCAGGAGTCGTTGTCCCTGGCTGCCGCCGGAACAGAGGTAGTCTTTATCGAAGGCAATACTCCCGTCGCACGACTGGTATCGGAAAAGCAACGAGTGGCTGGTCTGCATTCCGGAGCGATCTAGGAGAGCGAAGATTTCGATGAGCCGTTATCGGAAGAATTCAGTGTAGGAAAATAGGAAGCCCACGGCTAACACTGGCAGGGTATAATGTGGATGGGATGATGCAGGAAGACGTTCAAATCGACCGGAAGTAAACAAGGGTCAGGAGGTCTCGCAGAATGGACTTGTGGTATGTCTATATAAGTTTCCTGCAGGCGGTATTGTTCGTTTTGTCTCATGCGTTTGGCGGCAATCTCGGACTTGCAATCATAGCCCTGACGATGATGGTAAGGCTACTTTTGTTGCCTATGACGTTAAAACTGTCCCGTCGCGCGATAGTACAACAAAGACTTTTGCAGAAAATACAGCCGCAGCTTCAATTGCTGCGAAAAAAGTATGCACATGATCCAAAACGCTTGACTCAAGAGTCGACCAGAGTATTCAAGAGCTATGGCGTTCATCCAGTCGACGGGCATGGGATTATGGGAGTTCTGCTCCAGTTGCCAATCGTTTTGGGCCTGTTCGCGGCAGTGAAGAGAGCTGTTCGGTCTGGCGGCAGATTTCTTTGGATTGCTGACATCGCGAAACCTGATTTTCTCTTGACCATGATCGTAGCCATTCTGACCTATGTATCCATGATCATCAGCCCGAATCCTTTGGCGCACTCGAAGATATTTTATTTGTTGTTGCCGGCGTTAGCGACTCTCTTCTTTCTCTCAAAGGCTGCGGCGGGTATTGGTCTCTACTGGGCCGCCTACAACGCAATCGGTGTTTTTGAAAAAATAATCCTACGCTATGGCCTGAAAAGATGGCCCATTGAAGCGAGAGCATGATTCGATTTGTGTCGGCGATGGCGCTGCGAATGATAGAATTTCTTAATAAAAACCTCGGCGAGTCAATCGATAAAAGGACGCAATTTGCTGACCGCTCATTTGCCTTGTCCTTGATTGGACTTTGGTTATTGATCACCGGGGGAAGCTGGGTGACTGCGACATCGGACCCACTGCCCGCTGAGCGCTTGGAGTTGATTCATGCCGATCAGTTCGAAGGAACAACCATCAACGGCCGACAAGTGCGCAAGTTCGAGGGTAAGGTGGAGTTCCGTCAAGGAACCGCGCAGATGCTTTGCCAACGGGCGACACAGTTTCTGGATGAGGAGCGGGTGATCTTTGAAGGTCAGGTCAGCATGGTCGACAGCGGTAAACAGATGTTGGCCGACAAGATCGAATATTTTGAGGGAACGCGTCGAGCCCTGGCCACCGGCAACGTCAAGATGATTGATTCCAGTAAGACGCTAACGGCTGACGAGATAGAATATTTTGACAGGGAAGAAATCGCCAAGGCGAGGGGCCACGTCGTCCTAACAGACGAAAAGGAGCGCCTCACCCTGACCGGCGGCAGGGCCGAGTACAACCGGGCCATTGGCTACGCGATGGTCATCGAGCATCCGGTTCTCATCCAGTCCGATTCCACCAAAGAGAAGGAAATCACCATCACTGGCGAGATTATGGAGATGTTCGAAGATGGCGACCGGATTATGGTTGAGAAGACTGTACAAATCACTCGTGGCGAGGTCGTTGCGCAAAGCGATTCGTTAGAGTTCCTACGCAAGCAAAATCGGGCCATTTTGTCTGCCCGTCCGAAGGCGCAGAGGCAAAATGATCACTTGACTGGAAAGAATATAGAGCTTATCTTACACGGCACAGAAGTCTCCGCTATTCACATCGTCGGCAGTGCGGTGGTCACTTCACGTGTGGATACGCTGATTACCACCGACATACCATACGATCTGCTGACCGGGGACGACATCATGGTCTCGATTGCCAACGAGGCGGTGGACACGGTGATTGTCAAAGGGAAAGCCACCAGCTACTACCATGTCATCGAAGAGAGCAAAGAGAAAGGTCTCAATAAGGTGCTGGGAGACGAAATCCGCATGTTTTTCGCCAATGACGAAATGGAGCGGGTGGACGTGGAAAGCGCTCCCGGCAGTTCGGTGGGCACGTTTTATCCGCCGAACAGCAAAAGTGAGATCGAGACGGAATTGGCAGCCCTGCTGGCCAAAAATGGGGTGGAGTTAGATAGAGCTCCGGCAGCCCGGGAACGAACGAGTGAAAAGCAGACGAGAGAATTGTCGTCCGAAGCAAGAGATGGTTATGAAGATACAAGCACAAAGAGATTTGGTGAAAGCAATTACCGAAATCGCCACGGCGATGCCGTTGCCGCGAACGGTGCAACTCTATGAGTTCGCACTTTTCCTCAAGACACATCCTCTGCCCGTCGAAGAAACATTTGAAGAAATCGCAGAAGACGAAGCCTTGTGGGACGCGCAATTCGCGGCGACCAAAGATGAGAAGTTGGCTGCGCTGATGGAATCGGTCGAAGCAGAAATCAACGCAGGTAAAACGTTGCCGATGTTCGATGAACGCGGCGAATTCATCAGCGTCCGGCCTGCGAGAGGTTTTTCAAAGAATAAACGGAGCGCTTTGAGTTTTATTTCTTTCTTTGAACAGTCTGCCGCTGTTAAACAAGCACTCAATTAGGACGTTCATGGCTGAGACTCCCGTATTGCGTTGCGAGAATCTATCCAAGATTTATGGTAAGCGCAAGGTTGTAGATCAAGTAAGCATAGAAATCAAACAAGGTGAGATTGTCGGACTGCTGGGGCCCAATGGCGCCGGCAAGACCACCACTTTTTATATGATCGTCGGCATGATTCGTCCCAATGATGGTCGCATTTTTCTCGACGACAACGACGTCACTGATGAGCCGATGTACCGGCGGGCGCGAATGGGGATCAGCTACTTGCCGCAGGAAGCTTCCATTTTTCGCCGGCTGACGGTGGAAGAAAACGTGATGGCGATTTTTGAGACATTGCCTATTGAAAATGAGGAGCGAAAGCAGCGCGCTGCCAAGCTGCTGAAGGAATTGGGTGTCGATCACTTGGCCAAGAACAAGGCATTCACCCTTTCCGGAGGTGAGCGCCGGCGAGTGGAAATTTCTCGCGCGCTGGTGACCGAACCAAAATTCATTCTGTTGGATGAGCCTTTTGCCGGCGTTGATCCGATTGCCGTGGAAGATATTCAGCAGATTGTGGCCGGTCTGAAGGAAAGAGGAATCGGCGTCCTCATTACCGACCATAATGTGCACGAAACGTTGTCCATAACCGACCGTGCGTATCTGCTCTATGACGGCGTGGTGCTCAAATCTGGCTCGGCAGAGTTTTTGGCCAATGATCAGGAAGCTCGCAAGCTTTATCTGGGCGACAAGTTCAGGTTGGATCGTTAGAGGGCACAGAAGACTTGAAAAGATTTCATCTACTGCGCCCGGATGGAACAAGGCTACCTGTCGTTGGTTGTCTGCGGAATTACGAATGATTGTCACGGCTGTGATGAAAGCGTATGAAAAGCAAATGATTACTTTTTTTGGTTGTTGATGGAGTTAGAAGATGGTGCAACTTAGCCAAAAGCTCAAACTGGAGATGCGTCAATCGCCGCAGCAGGTTTTGCTATCCTCGCTGCTGCAACTCCCAGTATTGAGTTTGGAACAAAGAATTCGATTAGAGCTTGAAACTAATCCGCTGCTCGAGTTGGATACTGATGAGGATTTGGAGCAGGAACAAGAGCAAGAGAAGGAGCAGGAAGCGGAGGAGATTGAAGAAGCCGAGGTCGATCTGAAAGCCGCCGGTGACGAAGAAGACCCCCTTGAGAAAGCCAAGGAGGAGGTTGATTGGGAGGAGATTTTGAACGATCAGGAAAGCTATGAGATTCGCATCCCGCGCGAGAAAAACGCCGAAGTCTATGAACGTCCGGAAGTCGCTCAAGAAAGCTTGACGGATCATCTTCTCAGCCAGCTCAACATGACCGAGCTCCCAGAAGATGAGATCACCATCGGCGAGTATATCATTTGGAATATTAACAGCGTCGGTTATCTGACCACCGACGTAGAAACGATAGCGGACAATTTGGAAGTAAGTGTTGACAAGGTAGAGAAGGTGCTGGGAATTGTGCAAAGATTCGATCCGGTGGGGATCGGCGCACGCAACTTGCAGGAATGTCTGTTAGTACAGTTGCTCGAGCAGAGACCAAAGAACGACTCCGCCATCAAAATCATTCGCGATCATTTTGAAGATTTCAAGAACAAACGGTTTGAGAGATTAGCCAAACAGTTAGCAACCGATTTAGAAGCTATTAAAGAAGTTATTGAGCACATCACCAAGCTGAATCCCAAGCCCGGCGAGGGCTACATCGCCTACGACAGCAACTACGTCATTCCCGATTTGGAAGTAAAAAAGGAAGACGGCGAGCTGAAGGTTTTTATGCATGACTGGAACATTCCGCATTTGCGCATCAACAACGAATATCGCAAGATGATGCTCGACCGGAAGAATACCACCAAAGAAACCCGTGACTATATCAAACAAAGATTAGAATCCGCCCGCTGGCTGATCAATTCCATCCACCAGCGTCGCGCCACCATTTATCGCGTCATGGAAACCATTATCGAGAAGCAGCGGGACTTTTTCGAGAAGGGTCCCGAACACCTAAGGCCGATGATTCTCAAAGACATCGCCGACGAAATCGGCATGGACATCTCCACCGTCAGCCGCGTGACCAACGGCAAATACGTGCAGACCGAATGGGGGGTCTTTGAGCTGAAATATTTCTTCAGCGAGAAAATCAAGACCGATGAAGGTGAGGACGTTTCCAACAAAAAGATCAAAGGTCTCATCAAGGACATCATCGCCAAGGAGCCATCCAACAAGCCTTACAACGACCAGAAAATTGCCAAGATGCTAAAAAGTGAAGGCTACAATGTTGCCCGGAGAACAGTGGCAAAGTATCGTGAGCAGATGATGATTCCGGTTTCCCGCTTGCGCAGAAAAATATAAGCAGGGATAGTGCAAAGAATTGTAGGTTAAAGTGAACAAAGCAAAGCAAAGAGTTCGAGCTACCACCGTTCTGGGCCTTCGTCATAAGGGTAGAGCGGTGCTGGCCGGTGACGGGCAGGTTACTTTTGGCGATACGGTTCTCAAGACCAAGGCCCGCAAAGTCCGCAAGATTTACGAGGACAAGGTCCTTGCCGGATTTGCCGGCGCCGCGGCCGATGCCTTTAGTCTATTCGAGCGTTTTGAGAGTAAGCTGGAGGAGTTTCGTGGCAACTTGGGCCGCGCCGCTGTGGAATTGGCAAAAGATTGGCGCACCGATCGTTTCTTGCGCCGTCTGGATGCGCAACTGGTAGTGATGGACAAGGAAAAGATCTTCCTCATCTCCGGCACGGGAGAGGTGATCGAGCCGGACGATAACATTGTGGCCATCGGCTCAGGTGCGCCCTACGCGTTGGCGGCCGGTCGGGCATTGATCCGGCATTCTAACCTCGACGCCGTTAACATTGTCAAAGAAGCCATGGAAATCACTGCTTCCATTTGCATCTATACCAATTCCAATTTGACGATAGAAACGTTAGAGTAATTGTACTCCTGCAAAAAGGAGCCTGATTTGGCGCGTTCTCGGTCGACCGCGGTGGTCAAATAAACCGTGTACCTCGCCCGCGATGGGTTGAAGCTTTACATGTACTTTGCGGGGGCGAAGAGGTGCTTTGCACCTCTGTTTTGTATTCGGAGGACCTTGGCATCCGCCAAAAAAGCGCCGCCGTTGGGAATGTTAAGCTAATCGAAAAACGCCAGGGATGATTCATAATAATAGAGGGATCCATTAGATGCCTACGGAGAAAGCAAGTCGCGATTCTGTAGAAATGACGCCGCGGGAGATTGTTGCCGAGCTGGACAAGTACATCATCGGCCAAGATGGGGCCAAGCGGGCGGTGGCCATCGCTTTGCGCAATCGGTGGCGCCGGCAGCAAGTACCTTCGGAATTGCGCGAAGAGATTATGCCGAACAATATCATCTTAATTGGTCCCACCGGCGTCGGCAAAACCGAGCTGGCGCGACGCTTGGCGAAATTGGCCGCTGCTCCCTTTATCAAAGTCGAAGCCTCCAAGTTCACTGAGGTGGGTTACGTAGGACGGGACGTCGAATCTATTATTCGCGATCTGTTGGACCTGTCGGTGAACATGGTGCGCAGTGAAATGATCGAACAGGTGACCGATAAGGCTTCCGAGCTGGCGTTTGAGCGGCTCCTGGATATTATGCTGCCGGTACCGGCGCTGCCGGCACCCAAAAATGACGAAGAAAGAGAAAAGAACGACAAGCTGGAAGAGAAACGGCAGCGAACCCGCGAAAAGCTTCGTCGTCAATTGCTTGACGGCAAGCTGAATGACCGTACCATCGAGCTGGACGTTTCCAGCGATATGACGCCATTGATGCAAATTATTTCCCCCATCGGAGTAGAAGAGATGGGCCTGAATATCCAAGATCTCTTCGGCCCCATGCTGCCCAAAAAAACCAAAAAGCGACGCATGAGCGTGCCGGAGGCGCTGTCCTATCTCGAACAGGAGGAAACGCAAAAGCTCATCGACATGGAAGAAGTGGTGCGGGAGGCTATCGATCGAGTGGAACAAACCGGCATCGTTTTTCTGGATGAAATAGATAAAATAGCCGGGGAAAATGGTGGCGCCGGACCGGACGTCTCGCGCGAGGGTGTGCAGCGAGACCTGCTGCCGGTCATCGAAGGAACGAATGTCATCACCAAGTACGGCATGGTGCGCACGGATCATGTGCTCTTTATCGCTTCCGGTGCTTTCCATGTTTCCAAGCCGTCAGACCTGATTCCGGAGTTACAGGGGCGTTTCCCGATTCGGGTTGAGCTGCAAAGCCTGAGCGCCAAAGATTTCGAGCGCATACTGGTCGAGCCGAAGAATGCCCTCATCAAGCAATACAAAGCTCTCTTGGAAACAGAAGGGGTAGACATCATCTTCACCAAAGGGGCAATTTCGGAGATAGCTTTTATCGCCTCGGAGGTCAATGATCGTGCAGAAAATATCGGGGCGAGGAGGTTGCACACCGTTCTCACCATTCTGTTGGAAGAAATACTCTTCGATTTACCGGATAAGAAAGTCAAGAAAATTCGGGTGGACAAGAGAATGGTAGATAAAAAGCTGAAAGAGATTATCGCTGACGAAGATTTGAGCAGATATATCCTGTAGTCGGTAGGAGGAGTTGTGAAACGCGATTTTGTTGCCATTACGGATTTTACTTCTCAGGAGATCTATGATATTTTTGCCTTGGCCAAGGATCTAAAAGCCAAAACCAAGCAAGGCGTGGAACATCATTTGCTCAAGGGGCAGACATTGGCCATGCTTTTCCAAAAGCCTTCCACGCGAACACGGGTTTCCTTCGAGGTGGGCATGTATCAGCTCGGCGGCCACGCGCTGTATTTGAGCCCCGCAGAAATCGGCCTGGGCACGCGAGAATCGGTAGCTGATGTCGCGCGGGTTATTTCGCGCTATTGCGACGGCATTATGGCCCGCGTGTTCGGACACGACATCGTCACCGAGCTGGCCAGATATGCGAGCATTCCGGTCATCAACGGCCTCTCGGATTTGTTGCATCCTTGTCAGATATTGGGGGACATGTTCACCATAATGGAGCACAAAGGTCGCAGCGAGCATGTAAGAATCGCCTACATCGGCGACGGCAACAATGTGACCAATTCGTGGATCAACCTGTCGCGCCGCATTCCCATGTCGCTGCGCATCGCCACGCCGAAAGGCTATGAACCTAATGCCGAGCTTTTGACGAAAGCGCGTGCTGAGTCTATCAGCGAAATTTTGCTCACCACCGATCCCAAGGAAGCAGTGAAAAACGCGGATGTGGTTTATACAGATGTTTGGGCCAGCATGGGTCAAGAGGCCGAGGCCGAAGAGCGTAAGAAGGTTTTCCGGCCTTATCAGTTGAACACTGATCTCATATCGCTTGCGGACAAGGATTGCCTGGTTTTGCATTGTTTGCCGGCGCATCGCGGCGATGAGATTACTGATGAAGTAATGGATGGGCCCCATTCTGTTGTCTTTGATGAAGCGGAAAACCGCTTGCACATTCAAAAGGCAATTATGGTGAAGCTCATGGCAAAAGCTTAGCGAGGCGACACTTTGTCAATCGATATTGTCAAGTTTGCTCCATCAGAAGCGACTGTCTGGGATGAGTTCGTGTGGAAGGCCAACAACGGCACTATTTTTCAGACGCGGAAATTCCTGGCCTATCATCCCCCCGAGCGATTTGTCGATCACTCTCTTAGCTTCTTCAAGGAGGGCAGACGCTTGGCGGTTTTTCCGGCTGTGGATTTCAATGAAAACGGCAAGCGCATTCTACTTTCGCATCGGGGCGCTTCCTACGGCGGTTTGGTGACCAAAGATGCACTTTCGATCCGCGAGGCATTTGACTTGGTAGAATCATTGATCGAATACGCCAAGGACAACGGCTTCGACGGCATCGATATGACGCCGCCGCCGCAGATCTATCTCCACCGACCGAGCAACTATGTGGATTTCGCCTTGGTGCAAAACGGCTTTGGCTATCGCAAGCGCGAAATCTCCAGCGTCATCCCGCTCGACTTCCATCGGCATGAGATCCTCAGCACCTTTAGCGAAAGCTCCCGCCGAGCAGTGCGACGGGCGCAAAAGTTGGGCGTTGTGGTGCGCGAATCCGAAGATTATGCTTGCTTCTACGCCATTCTCAAGCAGAATCTCCGCCTCCGCCACAACGTCAATCCGACACATTCGCTGGAAGAGCTGTTGCTGTTGAAAAACATTTTTCCGGATCGCATCAAGCTGTTCGCCGCCTTTTATGGGGAAACGATGGTTGCGGGAGTGGTTATGTTCATTTGTAATCCGAGGGTCGTTTTGGCATTTTATATCAGTCATGATGACAACAACCAGCAATATCGCGGGGTGAATGCGCTGTTTTATCATATCGTCGATTGGGGCATCGCCGAAGGATACGGCTTTTTGGACTTTGGCATCTTTACCGTCAACGAGGACCCCAATTGGGGCTTGGCGCGATTCAAGGAGAGCTTTGGCGCACAGGGGGTGTTTAGGGATAGCTTGCGATTGTGGCTGAAGTAACAAGAGAAGTAGACTACGGTTGGAGAATAGGGTGTTCATGGAAGAGTAAACTTGGGCTCAGAGGAGGTGAAAAGGCATGGAAAATGGAAATTCGTCATCATAAGTTCAATCGCATTACTTTGGATCCAAACAAGTGTTTCGGCAAGCCGTGTATTCGGGGTCTGAGAATGCCAGTTGCCTCGATACTTAGCTACTTGAGTTCCGGGATGTCCGTGGAAGAAATCCTGAATGAGTGGCCTGAGCTCGAACGGGAGGACATCTACCAAGCACTGGGCTATGCAGCCTGGGCAATGGAAGAAAGAGGTGTGCTTTTAGAAGGGGCCGCTGCCTGATGAAGTTTTTGCTCAATATGAATGTTCCGCGAAAGCTGCGCAGGAGCTTGATGACGGCAGGTCATGAGTGTCGGCACGTCGGCGACATTGGCCTGGCGCAGGCAGATGACGTGGTGATCATAGAAGAGGCTAAGAGAATGACAGAAATCATCATAACGCATGATCTTGATTACGGCAATCTCCTGGCCTTTTTTGGAGAAGCCAAACCCTCCGTCATCATCTTCCGTGTCCGAAATACCACCCCCAATAACTTGTTTG
>DYKH01000065.1:0-26674 GCA_020722685.1 Caldithrix sp.
GGTTTCCTCTATTGCTCAAAGCGGAAGTAACTGCATCTCCCTGCCGGGAGATGACCAGACTGAGTAGTCATCATAGGTCTTTTCAGCCTCAACCGGCAATTTTTCGCTAGCAATTTCAATGGTGGGCTGCGCGCTGCACAGCGATGGGAATGACATCCATTCTCTCAATTCAAGCATGAACGTTGCTCCACCGGGCCGGGTGTGATTGCACCCATTTGCGGCACCAAAGATATCGACAAACGGTGGACCTTCTGAAACGGCGCGAAAGTATTGGTTCCGATGCGGCGCTGGCTATCCTTGGTTCCCTCGGGCAATCTACAATGACACAGTAGAACTTGCTCGTGCTTTCTCTATCGGGTCAGCTAAAATGGAGCTGTCGCGTGACACTCAGAACAACTGCCTTCGCGCCAAACATCACCAATGTCTTCCGGATGCTTGAACTCCAATGATACATTGCTGGCAGCGAACTCTTTGTCCAGATCTGTCCCTTGTGCCGATATGGTGTGGCAAAGATTGCAGTCTCTCCGAATTGTTTTTCCTGATTCACTGACGTGTTTATCATCATGGCAGCGAAAACATCCCGGACTGGTCATGTGACCGATGTGATCCACGTAATTCTCCCACCGCACTTTCATTTCCGGAAAAATATTCTGCGAAAAGGACTGTTGAATCCCGACAATTGACTTCTCAATCGCCTCGGCCTTGCTTTTGGCAACTTCCGGGTGTTCTGTGGAATAATAAGAGCGAAGTTGTTCAGCGATACTGTCCATAGCAATGGCAGTGGTCGTGTATTCCTGCGTGCAAGCTTGAACCGCGATTCTCTTGATGAACGGCAGGGTGGAATCGATAGCCCCAGAGGCTAAAGCCATGTTGATGAATTCAAGAGGCTCGCGATACATATGGCTGGGCCGATTATGGCAGTCGATGCAATCCATCACGCGGACAGGCTGCTTGGCCACTTCAGCTTCGGCTACCGTTGTTTCGGTCGAATTGTAGACAATTTTCTCCTTGGTGTTGCGGTTGGTCATAATGACCCGTGGAATCAGTAGCCTTTTTGCATCCGTTGCGACATACTCGATTTGAATTTCGGGATTAATATGCCAGTGAATACCGGAGCTCTGTCCCAAACTGGGATTGCCACCGCCTGTGTTCATCAGCATGTCAATTTCCCATCGGGTATTATTTTCATCTGGCAAATAGTGTATTTCTAATCGCTGCTGTTTTCCATATACTTTTTGCGGCCAATGGCACTCTTCGCACGTCTCCCTGGCAGGACGGAGGTTTTTGATAGGCGTGGGAATAGGCCGGGGATACACGTTGGTCAAGGTAGCATAAACTTGATAGGTGCCACTCAGCTTCGATTTCACGTACCAGTTGGCGCCCGCACCCACATGACATTCGGCACACGTAACCCGCGCGTGCGGTGAGTTTCGGTAGGCCGTGTACTCGGGTTGCATCACCTGATGGCACAGGGTGCCGCAAAAAGTCACCGATTCGGTAAAGTGATAAGCCTCGTAGCTGCCAAGGGCAGAAAGAAACAAAAATATCAGCGTTCCAATGGCAAAGATAATCGTCGCATTGCGATGCTGGGGGCTATTCAGATCAAGGATGGGAAAAGTGTACGACGGCAATTCTCCTTTCCTCTTTCGAAGGATTGTCTGCCGAATCATGCCAATTGGGATGAGTAAAAGCCCAAGTATGATAAAGGCTGGTACGACGATGAAGATTACAATTCCGACGTAAGCTTTCTCAATAGTGGAAATTGAGGAGAGAACGTAAAGAAACACAAACATGAATGATGCAATCAAGGCAATGGCGGCGCCAGAGTAGGAAATAAGATTGTAAAACGAGCTGGGTAGGCGCAATTTCATCAGAGTTCCTTTCATTGTTCGGTACAAACGAATAGTAGCGGGGAGATGACTTGAAACGCCGGGCGGAATTTATGAAAAAAAATAACCTCTCGCAAACAATACCAGGAATGCATCGATTTGCGGGAGGTTATCTGTTCATGAGAGAAAAGCGTCATGACTGCGCTTTGTTCTCCAGATTCCTTTTATATCTTGTATAGAAAACCGAAAGCAGCAAAAGCACGATTCCTACGGCCAAAAACAATATGATTCGAAAACCGGCCTCGAGCTTGGCCATATCGATGATGAAAACGTGAAGCACGGTTGCAAAAATAGTTAGAATGGCCATCCAGCGATACTTGATATTCTTGAGAAGCAAGCTCATGGCGAAATAAAAGAGGGCGGCGCCTAACCAGGAAAGACTGACGTAACTGGCAGGAATGGCATGCTGCAATCCATACAAGACAATAAAGAACGCACAAGCCAGATAGATATTACGGATTAAGTCCGTTTTTAACGTCAGCCGCTCCCGTTTCCAGTTAAGAATCCGCGCGCTGGTCAGTGCTGTAACGGCATAGCTTAGATTGATCAGGTCGTAGGACGGCACGAGACGCAAGTACGCTAAATAGATGCAAAGATAAATGGCAATGTTGGCGATCACAATGATGCGCGAGCGAAACCAGATGGCTGTTATGATGACAAGCAAACTCTGAAAGCCAAGCCAAACAAAATAGTCCGGCGAACGAAATTGAGAAAAGATTGCGCCGCTGAGAGCCACAAAGCTGAAGCAGGCATAAATAGAAGTAGCCAAACTGCCTCGGTCGTGTCGCCAGTTGGCGATGGATGCTGCCATAAAGAAGACGGCCGTCATCAGAGCGAGGAGACTAAGCTGGGGGCGAAAGAAGGTGAAAGCGTTGATGGCCCCGATTAAAAAAATCCCCCAGCCGTTGGCAAGAGCAAGGACTATTTCGAAGAATCTGGTATAAGTTTTGGTGTCGCGCAGAGTATTAGCCAAAGCGTAGGTGAGGCCATAGAGAGCCAAATACATTAAATTGCCGTGATGCTCCTGAACCGGGTGAACCGGGTTACCCAAGACGGGATTGCCAAACAGCCAGAGCAGATGAGTGGTGAGGGCCATCGCCAAGCTTGATAGCGCCACCGCATTCCAGTTGTACCTTTTCAAGAAGAACACGGAAACGCCACAGGAGAGCACGATAAGAAGAAAAGCCGGATGTGCGGAATCACTGAAGAGAGCCGTTAGAAAACAAAGAGCGAGATTTATCGTCGCCAGGATCGGACGTTGCCGCTTGGCAGCGAGGTAGAGGTTGATGGTCAGGACGGCAACCAGCAGCGCCAGGCCAATGGTTTTTTGCGGAATGACTGGATGGCCGCTGAAAAAATGCAACCTCAAGGTGGCGAAGTAGAGGAGGATCATTCCACCGCCGAATAAAATGCGCGATAGGAACAGGTACGTCTTTTTCCAATACTGGGCCAGAGCGAACAGACCGGCAACGGCAACATAGCCAAAAACGCTGGCCAGAAGCGGAGGAAAAGAGGGAAACGGGTAGCTAATCAAAAACGCCAAACCGAGCAAGAGCACGACGGTGCCCACTTGTCCAAACCAAAACTCCCCAATTCTAAATTCTAATGACTCGTCCTCGGCCGCTCGCGCCTCCGTCGCGGCAACTCCGCCTTGGTTCACACCTCCGGCGCCCACCCATGTCGCAGCGCCCTCGGAATCCATGCCAAGTCGAGCCTCGATTCGCTCGACCCTCGCTTCCAATCGCTGGAGGAGATCGTAAATCCTCGCGGCTTCGGAATGAGGGATGTTTGCCGGCTCGCTCATTACCTTCTCCTTTCGCGGGCCCGAATGTACAAGATAAGAAACCCTGCGGTCAAAAGCGTCAAAACGACCATGACCGCCAGCAACTGTCGGCGATGGCCCACTTCTCTCAAAGCATTCCGGCCAACCGATATCGCTTCTTCAGCCGCTTGGAGACCCGTGGCGGTCGTCTTGCTGACGGCCACCGGATCAAACGTATGGATCAGGACGCGCGCTTGCGTCAGCGCGTTGGTCGCATTGGGCAGATGCAGCCGCTCGTCGCCGATTTCCACACCGGCACGCTGGGCCCGACCAAACAATGCCTCTGCCCGAGAGATATTTGCAGCAAGACTATCGATCTCCGTCCGTATGCGAACGGCGGCTTGCAGCCCTGCCGAGCCTTGATCATGGCATTGAACGCAAGTCGCCGGCTCAGAACCGCCGATCATCCGGTCGTCAGCCCGTTGAATAGCGTGATTTCCGTGGCAGGCCTCGCATTCGGAATACCCTAATTCATCGAAGGCGCTCTTATGGGGACTTGCAGCAAAATGCTCTGATTGCACCACATGACATGTGCCGCACACATTAGCAATGGAAGTCACACCGGGCGGCAAGGCGCCGTGGTTGCCGTGACAGTCGTTGCAGGTCGGGGCGCTCAAATCGCCTTTGTCGTAGAGTGTTCTGGCGTGTACGCTGGACTTGTATTCATTCAATTGATCAGTGCCAATGGAGTATCCCTTCATGTAATCCGCGTCCGCATGACACTGACCGCACCGGTCGGCAAGATTGAGAGAAAAGACCGAAGCAGTCGGATCGTCGGCCTTTTTGATGTCGTGGGTCCCATGACAACTCGTACACGTGGCTACCTTGTCGTCCCCTTTTGACAAGAGCTGCCCATGCCTGCTGGTCAAATAGCGTTCGTACTGATCGACGGGCATGTTCGGATTGAAATTGCGCATATAGGCGACATCGCTGTGACACTTGGCGCAAAGCTTTGGCACCTGCGCCCGGGCTATTTTTCCGAGAAACCCCTTGGCGGGCGACATAGCCAGTTCGGCATCCTCCTCCGTCTTGTCCCCGCCATGGCACCCGACACAAGAAACTTGTGGGCGGGCGTGCACGCCGGCCTGCAATTGCTGAACCGGAGTCGAAAGGGGTTCGTCCAGTTCCTTATGACAGGAAATGCAAGTGTCTTTGGTTTCTTCTTGTTGAACCGCAAGGGCGGAAACGGCCGCAACACCGAAGATGATGACAGGTATTATCTTTTTCAAAGCAAACCCTCTCAAAAATGCCCAGAAGTTCCGGCCCGCGCCTGACGGGCCCGATCATGGTGCACAACCGTTGCGCGTCTTATCCACACTATTGCGCGATGGCTCGTGGGGGATGTGCACGAAATTCGGCTCTAATCCAATAGGTAAGATACAGCGGTCATAGCCAAAATGTATATGACCAACAGGTATCCGATGGCAGTGAAAAACGGGCTGGTCAAATTGCGTTGCGCCCGACGATCGAAAAACGGGACGAGCAGCCAAAACAGCACACCGATGCCAAAACCAAAAATGGCCAAAGCTTCCCCGTTGAGCGTAAAAATTCGTCCCGGAATATATTTCAAAGTTTGAAACATGAACACAAAGAACCACTCCGGCTTGATCCCTTCCGGCGCCGGGGCAAACGGATCGGCCTTTTCGCCCAGCTCCCACGGAAAAATGGCGGCCAATATCCCTAACAAACCCAGCACCGCGAGCCAGCCGACCGCATCACGCAAAATGAAATCAGGGAAGAATTTCATGCTTTTGGGATTCTGCTCATATTCTGTTTGCAGCGATGGAGGAACACTCATGCCCTGTGCTTGGATGAGCAACAGATGGACGATCAAGATGAAGATTGTGACCAGGGGCAATAGAGCCACGTGAAAGCCGAAAAACCGCGTCAAGGTGGCTCCGGTCACTTCCTCCCCGCCGCGCAAATAGATCAGCACGTGTTTGCCGATCACCGGGATAACGGCTGCTATCTCCGTTCCCACTTTGGTGGCAAAATACGCCAGTTTGTTCCACGGAAGCAGGTAGCCGGAAAAGCCGAAGGCCAAAGCCAGGACGAGCAGCGCCACGCCAGACATCCAGGTCATTTCGCGCGGCTTGCGGTAGGCCTTCATAAAATAGGTGCTGAACATGTGCACAAAAAGGAAAAAGATCATCAGGTTGGCGCCCCAGCTATGGATGGAGCGAATGAGCCAGCCAAAGCGGACCGAAGTCATGATGAATTCAACGGATTCGTAGGCGCTTTCAGCGGAGGGACGATAGTAGAGCAGAAGCAGTATGCCGGTAATGACCTGAATGACGTACAGGAAAAGCGTGATTCCGCCGATGCCGTACCAAAAGTGATACTTGTGCTCGGGTACGACCTTCTCGTCCATAAACTGCCGAACACCGGTCAGCTCGATCCGCTCTTCTATCCAGCTCGCAAATGCTTTGACGATTTTCAAGCGAGTACTCCTCTGTTTTTGGCCCGAAACTTTTCTTCATTCCGCGAAAATTCATAGGTCACCCCACAATCCGAATGCCGCTGGCGCCCACTCCCGAAAGGAAGGAGCAAGTTTTCACGTTCGTTTTGTCACCGTGATGTCCTTACCGCTGATGAAAACATCGTACACCTCCAGAGGTGCCGGCGGAGGGCCGGAAAGGACGTTGCCGTTGAGATCGAACTTTCCGTTGTGGCAAGCGCACCAGATCAGCTTGTAGTCCTCGCGATACTGCACCGTGCACTGCAAATGCGTGCACACGGCAGAAAAGGCGCGATATTCACCATTCGGCAAACGCACTAACATGGCGGGCTTGTTCCCGAAGGGGAAAATCTTGCCGGTATTAGGCTTGAGCTCGTCCACGGTGGCCGCTTTGACCGAGCTTTGTTTCGACTCGGGAACCGGCGGCGGCATAATGAAACGCCAAACCGGGTACAACAGCATCGCCGCAAAAGCGGAAAAACTACCGATTAATCCCCCCAACAAAAATCCTCTACGACTCTGGTCCGTCTGCATTCCGTTTTCCATAGGATTCCTGGTAGGTAATTTTGGCAAAGAAATCAAGTGTTCATGTTTATGCACCGCAAGAAGGGGAAGGCCGCTCTCCAGCTTTCGCAATCGGGCGTCGAGCTTGCCGTCATAGTGTTCCCGAAAACTCTGGTGAATCTACAAATGAATAAGGAAATGTGCAACATGTTGTAGACATATTTTTCAAGCTGTAGAGCGAAATAATGAGATTTGCGGCTGCTTCATACCAAATGAAAAGGGATGGGCAGAATTTCCCATCCCTTTTTTGCAAATCCAAAACCGGAATAGTCTTGGTAACCTTTCCGGATTAGATCACTTCATCAAGGTCATCTTCTTGATCGCGGTAAAGCCGTTGCTTTCGAGGCGATAGACGTAGACGCCGGAAGGCATCTGATTGCCTTGATCGTCCAATCCGTCCCAGATCACCGTATGATAGGCCGCTTCTTGAGTGCGATCCACCAATCGACGCACCTCGCTGCCCAGCACCGTGTAAACGCTCAGACGAACATGAGCGAGCTGCGGCAGTTGGTACTTGATGGTCGTTTGCGGATTGAACGGATTCGGATAGTTCTGATTGAGAGCATACTCAGTCGGTATTGCACTCACCTGTTGAACAACGCTCGTGACCACCACAGCGACCTCTGGCGAGTATTCACTTTCATTGCCAGAAAAGTCAAAAGCGGACACGCGATAGTAGAGAGTGCTGCCGGTTGCCAAATCAAGATCGGTGAATTCGGTGCCGGACAAGGTAATGACTGGAGCAGTGCCTTTTGGATCGAATCCGCTGGTATTGCTGCGATAGACAGCAAAATACCTAAAGTCAGCATCCGTTGGCTCATCCCAGCGCAAAGTAACATTGTTGCGACTGCTGAAAGCAGTGACATTTTGCGGTGCAGCCGGCACCAGGTTATCAATTGAATAGCCGCTATCCGGCGCGGTTTCGAAAGTGGCGCCGGCCGCCTGACCGGAGACATAGAAGACCGACCAGTAAACACCGACGGATGTGCTGTCATACAATGTCGGGGCGACCATGCTATAAACTTCGTGCCCTACAGCAGGTATAAGCGCCAGAAAATCCCACTGGCCTTCTTGTTCGGTCACGAATCGCTTGCCGACGTCCGAAGCGGTGACTTGCGCTACCATAGCCGCTTTGGTCGGCACCGGAATCGCCGTCGTTCCGAACGACTCATCCACTCGTCGCCACAGAGCATAGTTTTGTATCGGATTGGCAGAAATGCCGTCGCCAGGGAATTTGGTCCAAGCGACACGCACCTGTTTGCCTTGGTCATTGGGCACATCGGTGATGGAGATAATTTCAGCAGCACCCACATCGCCGGTGGTCAACGAGGCAATGGAACGACGCAGCAAAGTGATGGCGTAGGTTGCATTGTGTACGCCTTTGCTGCCGTCTTCCTCAACGAATTGATAATTGAAGGCCGCTTTGAGCAAAGCTTTGCGTCTGGCTGCTTCTTCCGGGGTTTTGCCAGTCCAGTCATAGTCAGCCTTGCTGATGGCCACTGAAGGGCCGGCGGGGGGTAACAAGTTACCCAATTTTTCGAGCAGACCTTCCACCTCTGCCATGGTGGCTTCAATGGTCCCGTCCTCGTCCCAATCTGCCTTGGCCATAATTTCTTCAAACGAGTTGATGGGGCCGTGGCAATTCTGGCAGACCGCGACGTTCTCGACGTCGTCGGAAGGATCATCCGGCGTGCCGCCATCCCATTTTACCGCAAAGGTGTGTTCGCCTACTTTATTGCTTCCCGGGCTACCTGCAGCCGGTGTGGTTGCCATGTGGCAGGTTACACAAGCTTCGGCAGCGGCGAATTTGTGGCCAGAGCTGCCGATGGGCAGGCCGTACTCAATGCCGTTGGTGCCATTCAGCATGTCGGCCTGACAGCTTCCATGCGGGCCAAAATATGAGGATATATTCGCGGGATCGCTAGAATAACTCTCTGCCTCGCGACGGGCGTGATGGCACTGCATGCAGAGCTTGCTGGCGCCGCCATAGTTGACGACTGTGTTATCCGCAAGCGTAACGTCGCCCTGACCACGAAGCTGGTATTCCTCTTCGGCGCTGTGCGGCTCATGACACACGGCGCAACTGGTTTCCGGGACGCCCAGAGATGGACGCTTGTCGTTTGCCATCGGACTAAGGCGACGAACGGCACCCCATCCAGAGTGACAGTCACTGCATCCGGCGCGCGACGCGGCGCTGGCAACACCGACGGCGTGCAACGATTCCTTCCATTGGGTAGGCTTGATATAACGACTTCCGCTCTCGTGGCAATAGGCGCAAACCGAGGCATCCAGACTCATGTCGATGCTGGTTTTATCGCCCTTGTGCAGGCTGCCGGGACCATGGCAGCTCTCGCACTGGATATTGGCGCGATGGGCAAGTTTGGTAAAATCAGTTTTCAGGGTATCCCAATTGCCTGCGTGCAAGGCGGTTGGGAAAATCCAGCCCAATTCACTTTGTACGTCATCAAAGCCATCATTAATGGCGGATGGCGATGCGTCGTAGCCGGTGGTATGGCAAGAAATGCAGCGCTCCGCATAATGGTCGCTGGCTATGCCGTCAATGCCGCGGCTAAACATGGTAGCATGGCCGGTGTCTTTCCAGCGGTCAAAATTCGTTTGATGGCAAAGGGCGCACTGCGGAAACGTCCAGGACAGCCCATCCATGCTCCCCACCCCAACGAACTTGGCCGAAGTAATCGTCACTGTTTTGGGTGCACTGGCGCCACCCGCGGTGGTGACTACCAACTCCACGTCGAATTTTCCCTCCAAGTCCGGCGTGAAAGTGATCTGCTTGGTCGCGGTGCTGTCGAGCACAGCCGCCGAACCCGCGGGCTTGGCGGCAAGGGTCCAGGCAAAAGACGTGACCGCAGCACCCGCCGAGTCGCTGCCCACTAAGTAAACGAGTTGGCCAACTCCTACCGTTGCCAACCCGGTTGAGCGTGGAGTGGTCATGTTCAGGTTCACAAGCTCTTGAGGGCTATAGCCTTGAATTTTGATGACCGCCTTGGGGGTTTGCGCAAAGCTGGTACCGGCTGCAAATACTACGCACAATACTACCATCAGCAAACCGGGAATTAGTTTCATTTCTCTCATGGTACCTCCGTGTTTTCATTCCTCGCGCGGAAAAAATTTAGGTTCATCTCCCTTATCTCGTTCTTGGGTTTTTCTTCACCTCCTTCGGTCTAAATGTCATATCGTTTGTTCGTTATTTGTACAAAGTGCCTATGTCGCCTGTTAGCAGATACGATCGGCGGTAGAACGAAAAGTCCTCAAACTTTCGCATTCCGACTGACAGCGAGGTGCTTCACTCCGCAGGCAGGATGGTACCCACATTCCGCAACCAATCACGGGGTGTCCTGCCAGTGCCGTCATTCCTCCGGATGCAGGAATCGCCTTTCCATTACACGGCAGAAAAAGACCCCTGCATACGCAGGAGTTGACCGCATGCTGTGATCGGTTACAACATTCCTTATTTGAGACCACTCTTATGAAAGCTCTTAAGGTCTTGAAGCCGCTGTGGAAAAGTTAGGTACACGTCACAAAGTCGACAATCGGTTTTGCTTTTTTGACACGCCATACCGGGAAGTAGCCAGCACGGTTTGGTACTGCTCTGATAAGCGATACACTGCTTGCAAATATCGCCAGGGCAATTAGTCATTAGCCAGCAGGGAATTCCCGCGGCAAGGCGGCGAATTGCTTCAATGTTGAGCCCTTGCTTTCGGATCAGGTGAATGATTTGCTCTAGATGCTGCAGATCGCGCTTTGAATACATACGCCGATTGGTTTCAGTGCGGAAGGATAATAGCAGGCCTGCCTTCTCGTACATACGAATGGTTGGTGCCGCCACGCCCAATTTCTTCGCAGCGTGCCCGATTGTATATACTGGCTCGGAGTAAAATTCGTCGGTGACCAGAGTCTCCATCCTCTCTCTCCCAAAAATCTGTATTTTTCGCTGTAGATATTATGTATTTCCTGGTACATTGTCAAGCAAATTTTCGCGTGTCATGCAAACTCCTCAAGCTTGAATAATATCCCAACGCGGACAAACTGCAATGAAGGACTCTCCAACTGTGAATGGATGTCAAGAAATGCCAATAGAAACCTTCGCGCAAATTCACACTGATTGACGGTCGTTAACGCTTGGCCGAAAAAACGCCGATTCGACTGTTCTATAGGCACTTTCACGGGCTTTCACGCACGATTGAAATTGTTGGTTAACGCTCGCCGGTAGCTATAGCGGAAATGCAAAGGCTGGGAAAAATGGTGCAAGATGTTTGCGGGTTTGAAAACACCCAGGATTACATAAAGAATCGGGGCAGTAACGGTTACTGCCCCGACAAATGGACTCATCCACCGGTCATTAGATACTTATTTCATTACGATGAGCTTTTTGCTGCTGACAAACCCATTGACCGACAGACGATAAAAATAAACGCCTGTCGGCAAATTGGCGGCGTTAAACTGAAGCAGGTGGCTGCCGGCAGAAAAATAGTCCTCTGCCAAAATGGTCACTTCTTCGCCAAGGAGATTGTAAAGCTTGAGAGTGCCAAAACCCGGGGCGCGCAAATCAAACCGAATCGTCGTGGTCGGATTGAACGGGTTGGGATAGTTCTGAAACAGGGCATATTGCTGCGGGGGTGTGGCCGCTTTCTCATCGACCTTTACTTGGACACCCACACCGAGTTGATTCAAGGCGCTGCCCTGCGTCCAGTGCTCATCACCGCCGGCGTTGTCCATCAGGGCAAGGCCAAAAGTAGAAATGTTATTCAGGGCAAATTGCGCGTCGTCAGCATTTCCAGTGTTCAAAGCCCTTTGGATTTCGACGTACCAGACGCCCTCATGCCACAGCCCGGCGGCATGGACATCGCCACGACTTGCAGCAGGTGGCTTCACGTAGCGCTCTGGTACCACGGCATTGAGGGCGGCATACTTTGCCCAGTAACCATTAAGCTCTGCCGCGGGGATCGAATCCCGCTTGGCGGTTTCCCCAGCATCGATTTCCGCTTTGGTGAGCACCATGGCGTCGATGTAGTCGGTAGGGTTCTTCTCGATGTATAGCGGTCCGGTCTGGGCAGCGTTACGGTTTCTTGAATCTGCTCCGGAGCCAGAATCACCCACTCTACCACCGTCAGGTTTATCCAAGTATTCCTTCATATTTTGGTCATCGAGATAGCCGACCAATCGGAAGATTCCACCTGTGGCTTGATGAGTAAGCGGATCAATGACAACGGTTCCGGACTGTTGCACACTGGTAACGCCCAATCCACGTCCGGGCTTCATGTGCCAGAGGTCGCCATGCTGACCGGCGGGAAGATAGGAATCATCCTCCGGATCCCCGTCGGGAGCAACCGGGTTGTTGACGTCGATATGGCATTTGGTCATGCAGCCATTTTTCTCCCACTGTTCTTGTGGGATATCAATGTTCCACATGAGCGCGATCCGATCTTCACTTTGGCCAGGGGTATTGTTCCAAATGGCGCCATCCCAGCTCCAAGAGCCGCTGCGCACCAGGCTCATGGTGGGGTCGGACCAGCGGAAGAGTAGATACAGGTTGTTCCCGCTGACTTTGCCTTTGACCGCGGCCGATTTGCTAATCGCCAAGCCAAGATCAACCCAGTCCACATCACCCCAATCGGTAGTGTCCGCATCCATCACCGGCGCTGTCGCGACCGACAGGGCACTGACCCGCGAGCCGCTTCCGCCACGCGCTTTGAAATACATCTTCTCATCCCAGAATTTCAACTCGGTCGCCAGGTCCACATCGGTTTGCTCATCCCACGTTAAGAGGGTCGCATCAGTAATGCCAAAGTTCGGGACGTTGCCTGTGCCATTACGATGGCAGCTCGCCGCGTGTTCCGCAGTGCGCGCGATGAACCGTGTAAGTGATATTGCCGATAGTGACGGTATAGCCGCTGGTGGTGTCGGTTTTGCTTGTGCCGACCGCCGGGTTGTAACCCAAGATTGGCGCATTGGCGCCAAAGCGCGAGAACTTGTCGTGTGTGGAGAGATTCAATCCGGCTTTAAAATCAGCAGCGGGAACGACGCCAGTTGTGTCACTGGGACGGCCTGGCGCCGGCTGGTCAGGGTCGCGATAAACCTGCGCATGGCTGGTGTTCACCCAGGTCGCCCACCGATTGCCCGCAAAGTTTGCTTCTTTGCCGTGGCAGTTGTTGCAGGTTTCGGGGCTGGTATATGGCGACTATGCCAAGCTAACGCCCGCAAACAGCATGAGCAGCGTCAACATCAGAAGCGTCGTGGCGAGAGTTCCTTTCATAAGCATCTCCCTATCCTTAGTGGTTTGTTTTTAGAAACACTGCTGATCAAAACATTGTTGGGTATATTTTTGATCGAAATTCGGCGTTGCGACATGACGAATTTCGACCAAGAATTCAAGCAACAAAATTGAAGCCAAGGTTTTGCACTCCGATCGCTCTGCTGGGACATTTACCTGATGGAATGTAAGTAAGCATAAAGGTGCTTCATTTCATCATCTTCGAATTTCGGCCATTGTATATCCTTTTTGCCCATTTTTCCCCGCATTTCCGGGGCGTGATTCCACATCGCCGTCACCATTTCCTCCGCAGCGTTCAATCTGGCGCTGGCGGCAAGATCGGGAGCGAGGCCAGCACCCTTTCCTTGCAACGAGTGGCAGGAAAGGCATTGCTTTTTATCAAGTACCTCTTGGCCTTTGGCGGTGTCACCTTGCACATCCTCCAATTTAAGCTTATAGAGATAGGCGATAACGTCCGCCATTTCGCCCTTTGCAAAGGTAGGGATGGCAATGCCCTTATTCTTCATCTGCTCCCACATCTTGGGTCCATGGTTCCACATTTGCCCGGCGATTTGGGTGAGGCTGTAATCCAAGTTCAAAGTCGCAAAATCGGGGCCGATTTTTCCGCCTACCCCGCGGATGGAATGACACTCTTTGCACTTTTTGTTCATCACCACCGTCTCGCCCCTGCGGGCATCCCCAAGCGAGAAAGCTTCTGCGGGAACTTTTGTCGGCGACATGTACGAGCGAATCGCCACGGAGAGATCGACTATTTCGTTGTCCATGAACTCGGGAGGCTTGATCTTGTGTTGTTCGAACACTGCCATCAACTGCGGCCCATGGTTCCACAGTGCCTCAGCCAACAGGAGCGGTGACATATACGCCTTGACCTGACTGATGTCCGGGCCGAGATCGCCACCCACGCCACCGAATTTATGACATTTGATGCAGCTCTTGGTCCGCAAGAGTTTTTTCCCAAGATATTCGTTTCCTGGTTCTCCCAGGTATCAGACGTACAGCAGATAAGCGATCAACTGCGACATCTCCTCGTTAGTAAATTCGCACCAGGAAACACCCATTTTCTGCATCGCCGAATACATTTGGGGAAAGTGGTTCCACATGATTCCCGCGAGACGGAGGTAGCTGCCGTAAAATCGACGCTCCCCCAAGTCCGGGCCGGCTTTTCCACCTTCGCCGTAAACAGGGTGGCATTTGACGCAGCCTTTTGCTTCGAACACATGCCGACCTTGCCACTGATCTTGAACCTGACTCTCGTCCTGCGCCATCGCCACACCCAGCAAGAAGTAAACAATAAGTATCAAAGGAAAAGCAAAATAAGGCTTGGCTGTTACCTGCAACTTGCCTCCTTGGAGACTCGCAGCTCTGCAACTTGCAACCTGTGACTTGAGACTCGCTTTAAATCGACTTGTTGCTTTCATAGCTTTCCCTTTCCTCGTCAAAAGCCAAGGACCAAAGATACCACCTTATGATTCATTTCATTTTAAGAAATTGCATATTGAGGCAGGGGGTTTTGCAGGCCTATCGGTCTAATTACAGGAGGAACACGAGATCGAGAAGCAGAAGTAGGACAGAAACCAAAATAGGCCAAGCTGCTCCCTTGGCCTATTTTCTTGTTCGTATCCGCGATGAATCTGGAATGAAAGTCTTCGGTAGCAGATAGAGGAAATAGAGGAATTAGAAATTATTCCAGATGTAGGACTTGTTCGGATCCTGATGGCAGGTAATACCACAGGTGGCGGTGTTGCGGTTCCACTGCCAGGTCGAAACCACCTCCGCGTTCGGCGTGTCGTCGATATGTCTGGGATCATTAAAGGAGGTGGGAATCTGGTGACAAATTTCGCAGGTGCCGAAGCGTGTGACGTGTACCTGATGTGCTCCGACGCCAATAGCACTGGTAAGGGTATTGTTGGTCAAGTCCTCAGGGGGAGCGCTATTTGCCTGGCTACCGTGGCAAACATTACAGGCCTCCGGACCTGCTTCATCCTGATGGCATTTGAAACAGCTTGATCCCGATTTTCCGCCACGGTAATCCGCTCCATGGCATGCCTTGCAATTGTCCATTGACCAATGGGCAGCACGGATGTAATCACCATGCGAGTTAGCAGTGGCCAATGCAATCCAGCCGGAATTATGCGGATAAGAATCGTGGCATGTAAAGCAGGAAGAACGACTTTCGCCGCCGGTAAAATCGATGCCATGGCAGCTTGTACAGGAGGCATAGCCCGACTGTATGACCTTGTTGCCGTGGAAATCGGGCGAGTTGACTTGAGTCCAGCTATCCGGATGCGTTTTAGGAGGAACAGGATTCTTATTTTCAGAACAACCCGCAAGCCAGAGTGCGCCCAGCGCCAACAATACAACAACGAGTCGAAAGTTCTTTGACATAGGCAAACCTATCACAATATTGTTAACCGATAGATCGAGGGTACGAAGCGACGGATTATTTTGTACGGTGACATTCCATACAGATCGGCTCGCTTCTGGCGTCGTTATGGCAGCTTAGACAACTATCCAAATCAAGCTTTGCAGCGCGCGCGTGGCTGCCGCCGGAGCTTTTGTTAGACCATCCGGCACGAGCGTGGGACTTGGGGAGAACCAATTCTTGCCGATGGCAGTCGGAACAAAACGCCTGTTCTTCATGGCAGGTAAAACAGTTATCCTTATTCCCCTTTGCCGCGAGCGTGTGATTGAATCGAAAGTTGAATGGATGAGCCTGCCTATCCAAGTTATCTTGCTGATGGCAGGCAAGACATTGGTTGTCTGTATGACACATGGCGCAATTCTCGGCAGCGGTATGGCTGGCCACCCCGTGAATCTTCGCCCAGTTCAACTCGTGATCCATTGGCAAGAGCTTTTCGCCTTGAGCATGGCAGGTATAGCAATAGTCTGTCGCTTCTGTGATGGTATGGCAAGAAACGCAGTTATTCATACCTGGAAGGTGTTGCCCAATGATATTGACACTCTGGGAGATGTTGGCATGGCAACTGGTGCATTCCAGTTTTTGATGGACATGTTTCGCGTGCGGGAATTTTGCAATATAGGCTGTAATTCGAGGGTAGGGAATTGCATTGTCCGGGTCTTGGTGGCAAACCTTGCATTCGGTTTGCGATTCGTCGTGACATTTATAACAGGTTTCCATATCCGGCAACATGTTGTGCGCTGAGGACGTACTGGTATCCGCCGCAGCATGACAATCCGTGCAAGACGCTCCCACTTCTTCAGCGTGATACTTGTGGGAGAAAATCAGTTCTACTTTTTGTGCGTACGTGAAGCCATAGCAAGCCAGCCAAAGGGACATGAAAACCAATTTGCGAGTGTAAGGATTCATCCGGGCCTACCTCAGTTTACCAAATGAAAGAAATATGGTTCAGCACTCTGGAATCATTTTTCTTAATGCGATTTGTCAGCCATTGGTACTCAAGATCGACCATCCAATGACGATTGATGCGATAGGAAAGACGCGCTGCATTCCCCATCTGATTCTCAAATTCATAAATCTCTTCAGTGCGGTATTTGGAATAGTCTATGTAAAGTGACGCGATTAACTTTGGCAAAATTTGATAGGCATAATCGAAGGCTAATCCAACTTGGTCACCAAGGTACCCATTCTCATAAAAGAAACCGATGCTGCCGTCCTCGTTATACAAGCTAAGAAATAGCCTGTTTGCGTTTTCGCTCTCGATTTTAATCAATCGGGCTTCTGCTTCAATGTAGTAGCTCGGCAGGAATTCCACAGCGCCAGCGACTCGATACTGACGGTAGGCCTCTGGCTGAAATATTGTGAAAAACGAATTGGCATAAATTTGCGGGTACTGGCTCCTATATTCCACAGTGGTCAAGATGCGCTCCGACCAGTCTCGTCGTGCACTGAATAGGAGCCGATGCATGCGCTCATTTTGCAAATCGTAATGCGATTGTAGGCGGAAACTCGTGTGAGCAAGAGAATTGTTATCAATGTTCAGACCGGCGAGCTGCCAATAGATGTCGCTTTGATTATTCTTTTGCAGGTATAGCAACTGAAGATTGCTGTCGAACAGCTTCTTTACATGAACAAGACCGCCCGCGACAAAGCTATCATCGATATCATAAGTCTTCAAAGCGCGATCAAAATGGCCCTCACTCCCGCCGTACAGTTGTAGTGATAGGTTTTTCAGCACCTTCACATCCACGCTCAAGCCATCCAAAGCTCCCAGTACAGTCCCCGGATGCAGAAATTGCCTGCCCACTGAGATGTCGATCCGGCGCCATAACAAATCAGCAATTTTCAGATTGAGCGAGTAGGCTTTGAATCTTTGATCGTTGCCTAATGTTTGATTGGCATCGGTGAGAGCGCGAAAGGAAGTCGATAAGGTAAGGCGGCTATTCGTGGTCGCCAGGCTTAACCGGCCATATTGATAGATCCGAGTATGAGCTTTGTCGCTCTCGTAACTGTAGGCCGAGTTTTTTGCGGATCCGTGAAAGATAAGACCCAGGGCATAGAGCGGGGTAGAAAAAAGAGAGCCAATACAACAGAAAACAAGAATCGTTTTTTTCATCTCAGTTCCCGCGATTGTTCTGCACTTACATCAAAATCGAGGTGGCTCGTGCGAGCCACCTCGAAAAAAACATCGTATTTTACTTTGTAATAATAGACGAATAATCATTGACCGGCGCTACGTACTTTGATTTCGTTAAAGAATTGTAGGCAAAGCCATTGACGCCATAAAGCAAGCTCTTTGCATTGTAGCCAAGTATCTGTAGATAGGCGGTAACCTGGGCTGAAGTTTGTCCCGAATAGCAATAGACAACGATCGTTTTGTCGGTCGGCAAATATTTCAGCTTGGCGTCCTTTTTCAAAGAGGTGTTCGGCTCAAAGCAATAGGCGCCAGGTATGTGGCCTGGATTAAGATATTCTGCGAGCGGCCAATAGTTGACAATAAAATAATTGCCCGGATTAGCGAACAAATCTGCGGCCGTAATCTTTCCCATACCACCGCCGGCAATCACCGCCTTGTATCTTTCCTTGATGATATCCTCTGCCGCAGTTTTGCCGGTGCTCAAAGTCGGAAAGGTATACTCCTTAGTAAGCGTCGCTTCCGTAGCAGTGAGCTGGGTTGCAAACTCGTCCGCCGCAATCTGATTGACCCAATTCTTGGTGCCATTAATGGCGTCAGAGGTGGTTACACCGCACATGCCCCATAACAGATTTTGCGACTCGTAGCCGAGCAGATTCAGTGCGGCGGTGGCATAGCTAGCAGTCTGACCAGTGTAGCAAACGTTCAGAATGGTTTTGGTTTTCGGAATCGTACCATCCTCAGCCTTCGTCATGAGCTGATCCAGAAGAATGTTAACCGCGCCTTTGATGTGACCGGTTGCGAAATCAGTTGCCGAGCGATAATCAATGATGTAAGGATCGTTGGAAGTATTTCCATCGGTCAGGTTGGTGAATACATCAGCAATTGCAATATTGACACTTTTGCCACCGGCAGTTTTGTAAGCCGAAAAATAGGTATCACCAACCTCAGCAACCAGATCATACTCGTTGACCTTTTTGGGGGTTGTCGGATTATCATCTTTGCTGCAGCTTGCGATGATAAAGATAAAAAGTCCAAGAAGAATTACAAGCATTCTTTTAATCATTTTACACTTCTCCTTTCTCTTGCTTTATTTTTCTGGTTATTTAGTCTTCCTTGCTTTTGGGATGTGTAGGATCCTGCCTATTGAGATTTAAGATAGCAGCTATCAACGAAATGTTCAGGCACATATTGCGTACCTACCGACACTTGATGCTATCCGCATGGCTGAAATCCTTCAAGCCAATGCTCAGGTCATGTCAATTTTCACCTCCTTTCAAAACTCCTTGATTTTCACCTGCTACTTTTCGTTAGAACAATGTCTCTGTTGGCTTCGACTTCTTCCGGCGCCAAGTCTTCCATGGTCAGATAATAATTCGAATTGTGGCACTTGGCTTGACAACCACCACCGCCAGTGGTGTCTGTTTGCGCAGTCCAGCGTTGAATGTTATGTGGCGTTGCATACTTCCAGGTTGGTTCCGCGTCATAATTCGGCAGGTCGGATATGCCCCAACTGGCGAAAGTATCCCGGCTGATGGGGATGTGCCTCACAGTTACAATTTTATAATTTCGATGAGCTGATTTGATTGGATTTTTAGCAATCTTGAAAGCCAGATACGAATCCCCGGTAATGCCGGCGCCGCCGGTATGGCAGCTATTGCAGTTTTTATACGGCTGAGAATGACAAACCTGACAAGCTAACGCACCCCAATGTACTTGATGAAAGATATTGCTTTTGCTCTTGTCCGCGTGACAATCTTCGCACCGAACCATATCCAGATCTTCATAGCGATAGGTCGCTGCGCCTGAGGTCCCGTGCATGGCCTCCGCTTGATGACAAAACGTACAGCGTTTGACATTGGGCAC
This sequence comes from Caldithrix sp., assembly GCA_020722685.1. The sequence goes on from DYKH01000065.1 coordinate 19,445, forward strand.
CCAGTGGACGTCCGCGCGAATCCCTTCATTCTCGCCAAGGTATTCTGCACCAACCCGGCTTCCATGACACGCCGTGCAATTTTCCCGCATAGTAGGTTCTTTGACGAAATTGTGGCCGTCAAGGAATCCGCCTTGCACGGAAACAGGCCGAGAAACGTGGCATTGGCCACAACTTGCGTGGCATTTGCCGCATTCTTTATTAAAATTCGCCACGACGCCCGGATCGTGCGAGACGTCCTGACCTAACCGCTTTTCGATCCTCTTGAAGTAACCGGCCAGATTTGCATGCAAGCTTCCCTTGTGTACAGACTCCACGTTGCCGTGACAGCTACCACAAAACAGCTCGCCGGAATCGCTCGGCGCAGCCGCCAGCCCCACATGTGCCTCATCTTTGGTACGGCCTTGTGGGTCCCCAAGGTGACAGGTTGTGCATCCTAACTTGCCGTGCGAGGATTGCAGGAAAGATTCTTTGACAAAAACCATTTGCCATGCCTCCACCGGAGACACACTGCCGCCTCAGCCTTCTCCGGCTTCACCGGAAGTGGGCGGCAAGGGCGTGGCGACCTTTTTGAGTTGTCCGGAGTTCGTATGGCAACCGACACAGCCGTCTTGGCCCGACAGAGCCAACTGTCGGTGACTGGCTGGATATTTTTCTGTGCATTGGAAAGCAAACAAAGCAACCAATGCCAGGATTGAACCAAGAGCGAAAAGAGTGCGCACCTTCACAGTTCCTTCTCCATCCGTTTGGTGTTTTATGTTTTTTCATCTTTTGATTAAGTAGTGATGCCTGTAGCTAAGCTGCAAATATTCTCGCGAATCAGTGGTGAACTCGCTCTAAACGCACGCTCAAGAGTGCCGTTATGGACTTGATGAGTGGATTTTGCCTATCCATTTCTTGCGCCTTCTGGAAGTAGGAAACGGATTTTTGGACATCACAATAAAGCCAAAGCATGCCTAACATCAGGTGACAATCGAGGGAATCCGTATTGCTAAGAAGTTTTTTCTCCATGTCAAACACCAGCTCGGCGCAAGGACAGTCGTCATCAATGGGATTGGTATTGATGATATAATCTGGATCTTCCTTCACCAATGATAGGAAAGTCTGCAGTGCCTGGTGGACGTGACCAATTTGCGTATAGCAGACGATGAGTTTGCGGCGTATGGGCTTGCTTTTTGGCTCTTTGCTGAGCGCTTTCTCGAGCTCTGTAGCAGCGCTCGAATAGTTGCGCGCCAAGAAATATTGATTTCCCAACATCTCAGACATATTTGTCCTCTGTTTGATATTTTTCAATCAAAAATCCTGCCAGCAGAAATCAAGGCGAATTTTCCGTTAGCAGACTGGCAAAATGCAACAGTTTGTTCCAATCATATGCGGAGGAAAGGATAGATGTATTATATTCAAATGCCAAACACGAGTGCTACATTTTGTTTCATTTGGAACGTTCGACTCATGTTTCGAAGCATCTGCAAAAAAGTATCGGCAAAACGTCGCGGATGTCGTTCTTGGCTCGCGCTGGAGCAGAGTTTGCGGAATGAAAAATCGAAAGAGAATTGCATGTGAGCTAACCCCGGAACCGCGCCAAAGCAGCTATATTGAATCGGCCTACTGACTGTCCTGATTTATCTTTTTGAGCTTGCGCCACAAGGTAGTGCGCCCGATGCCCAGCTCTTCGGCTGCCTTTGACCGATTCCATTGGTGCTTTTGCAGAATCCGGATGAGGTTTTCTTCTTTTTGTGTGGGCAAATGACTGAAGGATCGCAATGAAGTCGCCAGCTCCGTCTGGCGAATTTTGGGGGGTAGTTTGGAGGCCATAAGGACATCATCGCTTCTTGTGCGAGCAAATGCATATTCTATGGCATTCTCAAGCTCACGAATGTTACCTGGCCAAGGATGGCGCAGCAACAAATCCAAAGCTTCGTCTTCAATATCATGAATGGATTTCTTATAGAGCATAGAGAATTTTTTGATAAAATGCTTGACCAAATGGGGAATATCCTCGCTGCGCTCGCGCAGGGGCGGCACCTCGAAAGGAATGACATTCAGCCGATAATAAAGGTCCTCACGGAATGCACCCCTTTCCATCGCTTCTTTGACGTCCTGATTGGTAGCCGAAATAACGCGAACGTCAACTTTGCGTGGGATCGACTCTCCTACTCTTTCGAAAGTGCCTTCTTGAAGCACACGAAGAAGCTGCAACTGCATTTCCACCGGCATTTCGACCACCTCATCCAAAAAGATCGTGCCTTTGTCGGCGATTTCAAACCGTCCAAGCCGGTCCTTTATCGCCCCGGTAAACGCTCCCTTAACGTGACCAAAAAGCTCACTGGCCAACAAATGGGGTGGGAAAATAGAACAGTTAACTTTGATGAAGGGTTGATCCTTCCTTTGGCTGCTGGCTTGAATGGCGTTGGCAATCATCTCCTTCCCGGTGCCGGACTCCCCGCAAATAAGCACGGAAGCATCCGAATCAGAAATTTCCTCAATGAGCTTAAATATCTCGCGCATGCCTTTGCTATGTCCGACGATGCCATAGTATTCACTCTCCTTCATCAACTCTTCTCTAATGACCTCAAACTCGGACATGTCCCGAAAAGAAATCACCGCCCCAACTGGATCGTTCTCACCATTATAGAGAACTGAGGAATTGATTTTGACATCTATCGTTTTTCCGCCACAGTACGACATTTGCGAGCGCTGATTGACTATCTTCTCGCCCGTTTCTAAAACGTAAGCTATCGGACAATTCTTTGCACAGGACCTAGAGTCACAAACGTATTTGCACAATTTTCCCTTAACTTCATCCCTGTGGAAACCTGTGATCTTCTCAGCCGCACGGTTAAAAAAAGTGATGCGGAAATCTTTGTCTACGGTAAACACTCCTTCGCTAAGGGAATCAAGAATGTCCTGCGTCAGTGCTTCTTTTAAGGGCATTTAAAAAACCTCCGTTTCAGTATTTGAAACAGTGAACCAAATTGCACTAGAAATTACAAAGAAAATTCCCAAGTTGCACGCATTTATTTTTTTCCGCGCATCTATCTATGCGTGCTGCCTGCCTTGTGAAGCCCCAGTGGCCGTCATTTACAAACTGACACAGGATTTTGTCAAGTTTGGTAAGGAGTAAGTTAACCGGACGTGGGAAAAAGGCACTTGATACTGGCGCAAAAAAATTATATCTTCATTCAAGTTTCATTCGAACAAAGACAATCGGGGCAATCCAGCATTGTGCTAAAAGTATAGGAGGTCTTGTTCATGTCTCAAGAAAGCTTATCACGACGAGATTTTCTCGGCAAGAGTGCGGCGGTCGCCGGCGCCGTCACCATGGCCGCTGCGGCGGTGCACACCAAACCGGCCAAAGCCGAAGAAAAAAAGTATTCTGCCAATGACAAAATTCGTGTCGGCATGATCGGCATCGGCATTCGCGGCATGTCCACCGGCGAGCGCGCTTTGGACGTGAATGGCGTGGAGGTCGTGGCCGCATGCGATTTATATGATGGACATTTTGTGCGGGCAAAAGAGGTCATCAATCCACAGATCGCGACCACCAAGGACTATCGCGAGCTATTGGCGCGCAAGGACATCGATGCGGTCATCATCTCCACACCCGATCACTGGCACAAGCAAATGGCCATCGACGCCATGGAAGCCGGCAAGGATGTTTATCTGGAAAAGCCGGCCACCTACCGCTGGGAAGAGGGCGATGAGATCGCCAAGGTGGTGAAAAAAACCAATCGCATTCTTCAAGTCGGTAGCCAATGGGTGAGCGAGCCGGTCAACAAACTTGTCTTGAAGAAAATCAAAAACGGTGAGATCGGCCAAGTGACCTTGGTAGAATCCTGCATCCATCGCAATACTCCCACGGGCGCCTGGTACTACCCCATTCCTCCGGATGCCTCGCCGCAAACCTGCGATTGGGATCGTTTCCTCGGCTCTGCGCCCAAGCGCGCTTGGGATCCGCATCGCTTTTTCCAATGGCGTCTCTACTGGGACTACTCCGGCGGTTTGCCCACCGATTTGTTCGTCCACATGATCGGCACCGTGCACACGCTGATGGGCGTCAAGATGGCGAATTCTGTTTGGGCAACCGGGCAAATTTACCGCTTTCACGACTGGGGCCGCGAGCTGCCGGATCAAATGCAAGCCATTGCCAAGTACGACAACTTTTCTCTTTACCTCGCTTCCACCACCAACAACGATCACGGCAAGCCCTTTGTGACCATCTACGGCACCGAAGGCACCATCGAATATTACGGCGGCCACTTTCTGCAATACTATGAGCCGGTACAAGACAACTATTCTTATTCCCTCGCCCACTATCCCAAGGACACTCAGGAGGTGCTTCGCGGCCAACTGGGGCTGAACGAAAAGAATCGCCCCATCGCCGAGCTATTGCCAGAGGCAGAGCCGGTCAAGTATGAAATCAAGGGCGAAAATTCTACCGTGACGCATCTGCGCAATTTCTTCAATGCTGTGCGCAGCCGCGAAAATCCCTTTGAAGACATCGAATTCGGGCACATGGCGGCTACCGTCGGACATATGTGCAATCTATCCTACAAAGCCGGGCGGGAAATGAAGTGGGATGCGAAGAAGAGGGTGGTGGCATAATTTCCTGAAGAGGCAGGTGCCTGGCAATTGAACGTTGAACGTTCACTATTGATCGTTGTTTCTCAAAAACCAATAGTCAACGTTCAACCTTCAATGTTCAATTGTCAACTGCCTGCCGTTACGTCCCCTCATCAGAAGATATAGACCGGCCCCGCGTGAATTACGACTCTGACTATGTCATCATCGGTTCAGGATTTGGGGGAAGTGTAGCAGCGCTGCGATTGAGTGAAAAGGGCTATCACGTATGCGTCTTCGAGCGAGGAAAGCGCTTTGCGAAAGAAGAGGATTATGCCAGCACCAACTGGCAGCTTTGAAAATGGCTATGGGCGCCCAAGCTTTTCTGCACCGGCATTCAGGAGCTGACTCTCTTACGCAACGTGCTCATTCTAAGCGGCAGCGGGATCGGCGGCGGTAGTCTGGTTTATTGTGCCGTGCTATTAGAGCCACCCGATCACTCTTTTCGCGATCAACAATGGGCCGGGTTACAGCCGGATTGGCGGGAAACCCTGTCTCCGTTCTATCAATTGGCCAGACGCATGCTGGGAGTCAATCAAAATCCCCGGCTCTGGCCGAACGATGAATTGCTGCGAGAGTATGCGGCAGAAATCGGGCGCGAGCACTATTTCAAGCCGACCGAAGTGGGCATCTTTTTCGGCGACCCCGAGCGTGAGGTTCCGGATCCCTATTTTGACGGCCGGGGGTCCACCACGGCCAGGCTGCGACCATAGCGGCCGCCGCATGGTCGGTTGCCGTACCGGCGGCAAGAATTCATTGGACAGAAATTATCTGTATTTGGCAGAGACGTCAGGCGCCAAAATCATTCCGCAGACATTGGTCACCGCCGTCCAAGAGAACCCCTCGGACGGCTATGAGATCAGATCACAAAAATCTACCGGCTCGCTAAACACAAAAAACGCAAAGATGGACCGCCAAAGGCGTCATCTTTTCAGCCGGAGCACTGGGGACGAACAAGCTGTTGTTGGAATGCAAAAGGCTGAGAACGCTTCCCAAGTTGTCCGATCAGGTAGGGAAAGCGGCCCGTACCAATAGCGAGATTCTGTTAGGAGTCACTTCCAAGCATAAGGACGCCTGCTATTCGGAAGGAATCGCCATTACTTCCAGCCTGTTCATCGACGAGGTGACCCACGTCGAGCCGGTCCGCTACCCGCAAGGGTCGAACGCGATGTTTTGGCTGTCGGCCTTGCTCACCGATGGCGGCTCCAAATGGAGCCGTCCATTGAAATTTTTCCGCAACTGTCTGCTCCACCCCATCGATTTTGTCCGCACACTCATTCCTTTTGGCTGGGCGAAAAAAACGATCATTTTGTTGGTCATGCAAACCTTGGACAACAAAATGGAGCTGATTTTGAAGCGGCGAAGGCTTTTCCCTTGGTCAAGAAGAGTAACCTCCAAGCCCGAGGTCAGCAACATTCCTACCTATATTCCTGCTGCCAACCGAGCGGCGCGGGCCATGGCCAAAAAGATCAACGGCGTTGCCAAAAACGCCATCACCGAAGTGCTCTTTAACATCCCCCTTACCGCGCATATTATGGGCGGCTGCGTCATCGGCAGGGACGCTCAGCACGGAGTGGTGGACCAGCACCGCAAAGTTTTTGGCTAAGAGAACGTGCACATCATGGACGGCTCGATCATCCCCGCTAATTTGGGAGTGAACCCGGCATTGACCATCACCGCCTTGGCAGAATATGCGATGAGTCAAGTTCCCAAGAAGACGCAGCCTCCCGGAACTTTGGAACCTCCGAGAGGCCCTTAGCGGAAAGGACAACCTTGCGGAGCTTCGGAACCTTCACAAGGTTGTTGATAGAGTATGCCATGTGTTAGGTCCCATGAAAACTAAGAGGAGTGGCCCAATTGCAGCCCGTCTTACCGATCATGCCTTTGCGGGACGCCGATCATGACATCATCTCCATCAATCCAAGCACGGGAGAGGAACTCGGTCGAGTGGCGGCCGTCGGCCGGCCAGGAATCGATGCGGCAGTTGCCAAAGCCTCTGCCGCCTTTGCGAGCTGGGCTGCGTTGCCGATCCGAAAACGTCAGACCTTTATGAAGAAGCTGATCCAAGTTATCCTGAACCAGAAAACCGAGATTGCCGAACTCATTGCCAGGGAGCAGGGCAAGCCCGTGACCGAGGCGCTGGCGGCGGAGATTGTGCCCGTTTTGGCGATTTCCAAAAATCTGGCAAGGCGCGCTCACAAGATTCTGAAAGACACCCGCGTTGCTAATAAGCCGATCCTCTTCACCCACAAGCAAAGCAAGTATTGTCTGCTGCCATACGGGGTGATTGCCGTGATCAGTCCTTGGAACTATCCCTTTTCCGTGCCGCTCCCACAAATAGTCGCGGCCTTGGTGGCCGGAAACACCGTGGTGTTCAAACCTACTCCCGCCGCTGTTTTGATCGGGGAAAAAATCGCCGAGCTGTTCGAACTGGCCGGATTTCCTCCCGGCGTGATCAACCTTGTCTGCGTGCATGACGCGGACGCGCCACACTTAACCGAGCATCCGGGCGTCAGCAAGATCATCTTTACCGGCAGTACCGAAGTTGGTCGCAAGCTGATGGCTTCGGCGGCCAAAAGCGTCAAGCCGGTGATCTTGGAGCTGGGCGGCAA
>DYKH01000065.1:26774-29940 GCA_020722685.1 Caldithrix sp.
GAAAGGCGCCAAGGTTTTGGCAGGCGGAAAACGGCATGGCGAGACCGGATACTTCTTTGAGCCGACCTTGCTCACCAATGTGAATCATACCATGAAAGTAATGACCGAGGAGACATTTGGCCCAATACTGCCGATCATGGCAGTCGACTCTATTGATGAAGCCATCAAGCTGGCCAACGACAGCATTTATGGCCTGTCGGCCTATGGCTATACCAGCAGCCGCGCCACTGCGCAGCGGCTGATGCAGGAGCTGGATGCCGGAACAGTGTTGATCAACGATAGCACCTCCACCTGGGGCGAGCCCAATGCCCTTTGGATCGGCTTTAAGCAAAGCGGCATCGGCGTCATTCGTTCCAAGTTCGGCCTCATGGAAATGGTGCAGGTGAAATACACCAGCTTTGACAAGGGCAATAATGCTTACAATCCTTGGTGGTTTCCCTATGACCGGCAAAGCCGCAGCCTGTTTGACAAAGCAACAGCCTTGCTGTTCTCGAACAATTTGCTGAAAAAACTTTTAGCCTTGATTGCAGTACTGACCAACAAGAAATTTGTCCGGACAGCGCACTGGGGGGCGATTCTTAGAAACTTCCGCAAGATTTGGTAAAGGCGGCTCGGAAAATTCTCTTGCGATTGAACCGGTGGTTTAGTAAAATCATTTGGCAAAACGCGGAATCACAGATCGTGAGATTGTAATGGAAAAGGCTGAACAAGCAAAACTGCTGGGAAGGCACATCGTTGCCGATCCAAAGATTTGCCACGGCAAGCCGACATTTCGCGGGACACGAATTATGGTTTGGCAAGTTCTTGAAATGGTTGCAGACGGCTTAGCTTGGGAAAGCATCATAGAACAATGTCACAACAGCATCAGCAAAGATGCTATTGCTGAAGCAGTAAAACTGTCGAGCGAGGCATTCCTCAAACATATCGAGGATTTTGTGATCGAGCCAGTCTCCGCTTGAATGTCCTTGATGAAAACGTTTTGGCTGACCAACGCGACCCCCCTTCTTTGGCGTGTGCCCTTATTCATTCTACCAGTAATCTGAGTGACCCACTAGAACTGTTGAGGTACTGAATGGCTGTTCGATTCATCCTTACGGAATATGTAAATCTGCTGATGGCCCAGGCTGTCTACGACAAATTGGAGGACAATTCATATTCAGGCCGAATTCCAACCTGCAAAGGAGTGATAGCTTTTGGTGATACACTGCGGGCATGTGAAGAAGAGCTGCGCTCCACCCTTGAAGACTGGATTTTTGTCGGCCTCAAGTTTGGCCATCCACTACCAGTGGTTGAAGAAATCGACTTAAATAAAGAGCCGACGCATGAGCCGGTGGACGCCCTGTAAACGGCGCGAATTCATACGTCGGCTTAGAGAGCTTGAGTTTGACGGGCCATACTCCGGCACTCGACATCAATTCATGATATTCCGGCAACATCGCTTGTCGATTCCCTCCAACGCTGAATACTCTGTACCACAACTCAAAATGATGATTAGTGAAGTCGAGGGAATCATAGGCCATGAGATTAACGCGAATGAATGGAACGAGCTTTAGCCAGATATCTTCAATGGCTCAACTCTGACAGAGCTTGGAGCCCTCTCAGAGTTTGCCAAACCTACAGCCTAACTCGCTAATCCCCTACAGCCTATCTCCCTAAATCTCCTCCACGACGCTAAATCCCAACAGCCTTCCCATCCTTTGCACGTCCCGGACGTGATTGCCATAGACCAGAACCCGGTGCAAGCCGCCCGTGTATGCATGCAGCATCTTGTCCGCATCCGCCACCTTAGTGGTCACTTTGGTGCGGCAGCCGCGATTGCTCTCCGGATTGTCGACGATCTCGCCCGTGCTGATGAGCATGTGCGAGTTGGCAATCTTGGCCAGGGTTATTTCCTGGCCGACGCGCATCTTCACCTGCACGGAGACGCCTTTGTTGTCTTCCATGTGGGTACGGATGGCATACGGCGCGGCGGTACCTTGCGGCCCGTCCATCTTGGTAGCGGAGACGCAATGGGCGTGAATGACGGTGTTGGTCTTGGTGTCAATCACCGGGTCGCTGACGAACCCTGGTTTGTTGGCGAGGTACTGCAGCAGCACTTGAGTCACAGTGGCGTCCAAATCTGCTTCGCACACCCCTATTCTACCGGCGTCGTTCAGCTTGCTCCAGGCGACGCAGGGATATGCCGGCAGGTCGCCGCGCTTGAATCCGCCCAGGCAGTCGATGGTGATGACATCCGAGCCATATTTTGCCAACAGTTCCTGAATGGCGAGATAGAGCCGCATGGATTTGATGACGTCGTCGCGCTTCGGCTCGATCATTTTCGTGGCGCCGGCGATAAATTCATCGGCCAGCTTGGCTGCCAGCTTGGCATCCGATTTTTCATATAAACCGTTCAGCTCGGCATAATCCATCAGCTCGACCGTCACTCCATATTGCTTCTCCATTGCCAACAGGCCTTCGCCCTTCTGCAAATTGGAACGCAGGCAGAGAATTTTGGTCTGCTTGGCTTTTCGGATGGTATCAAAAATGCGCAGGAACGGCTCCAGCTCGTAAAAATCGCTGCTGGCAACCACATCCACCTTTTTGCCCTGGCGAATCATGCCGCCCACTCTGGACCAATCATGGCCGCTATAAGGCTGGGAAAAGAGCACCGTAGGATAACCCATCTCCACGATGGGATTGAACATGGGGCCGCAGGTGGAAGTCAGGTTAAAGGCGAGAATACCGTCGACGTCGCCAAGCGTCTGCCTGAATCGGGGAATGTCATCGGCGGTGCGCACCAGCTCTCCGCCGACAAATTCGATTTTCCGATCCGATACCTTCCGCAGGTCTTCGAGAATGGCATTGATTTTCTGAACCTCTGCCGGCACGTCTAGATCAGGACAGGGCCAGGTCGGCACCGGTTTGGCCATGAACACGGTCTTGATGATTGTCTTGTCACGCCTCGTCTTGACGGCCCCCCCTACTTGTCCCGACTTGGTGTTCGCAGCTGCCATTGACGCTACCGAGCCAACCCCGATTGCGGTTGTCGCCATGAATTGACGACGAGACATACCTTCACTCTTCATAGAACCTCCATCGTTAAGTCTACAGCCGAGATTTCGGCGAATGAACCTGCGCAGTGTTATACTTCTTAAGGGCGAGAATTACACCCTTGTTGTCATTC
>DYKH01000066.1 GCA_020722685.1 Caldithrix sp.
TTGGGAGAAACAACATTTTGCCGGTCCTTGACAACAAGATGTCGGATGCGTGACTGGCCGTGCTTGGACTGAAAATCTTGGATGATCGGTGCTGTTCCATCCGTTGAAGCGTCATCGACGAGGATGATCTCGTATCTTTCCGCCGGATAGTCCTGACTGATCAGTGCGCTGAGCAGGGTGCCAATGTTGCGTTCCTCATTCCGGGCAGCGACGACGACCGATACGCTTGGCTTGCCCATGCTCGCCGGGATCGACAGGCGACGAAGGCCAAAAGCTATGCTGATCATGGCGGCAGCATATCCGGCGGTTAATACGCCAAGAGCTATTGCGAATCCCGTAAGCAAACCGATTCCATTTTCAATAATTAAAATAGAACTCAAAGCGAGCCAGATGATCGTAAGAGCGGCTGCCGGCGATCTGATGCAAATTCCGCGCGTCCGAATAGGTGTAGGAAATCGCAGCAAAAACATCCCGACGTATCTGCTCAACGAGCTTTAGCCCGATCAAGCGCCGGCGCTCGACGATTCCGGCGAGAAATTTCTTCCTCTTCCCCATTTCCGGGCGCGAAATGGTATTTGCCTCGCCCTCGCCTTTGCGGATTCGCTCTACTGACAACTCAAAACGCGTGTCTCTGCCAAGTTGGTAACCCGCTTGCAAGAATGCCGTATCTGAATTGGGCCCCAGCCAATGGCCAATGATTTTGTCATAATGTGTATAAATGTTTATGGAATCCCAATGGCTGTACACATACGGCTCGATGTGTGCGTACTCGAAACGCACATCCACATTCGCCAAGCGCAGCGGATCGGACCAAAGGCCGCCAAGGAGGAACGCAAACTTGTTGCCGTAATATTTGGTTAGGCTTTGAGTGGACGTCATGTCATCGATAAAAAATTCGCCGTACAACTTTGTTGAGGGGATGAGGGTCGTCGTGATATCCACGCTGAGCATGTTGTTATCTTTATCGCCCAAATGGTGTTCGGCGACTTGATAGGGCATAATCGGATTCAGGTAAGCCAACTCTACATCTCGATTGCCGTAAATAACGGATTCAGTACCTCCCAAATGTAGGCCTGGCATGATCATCAGGTCCAAACGGTGAGCAGCAAGATATTTCGCACCCAGACCGCTGCGCAGAAAGGCATGCGCGCTGGTGAATTGAAAGCGGCGAAACCGGCTGCTCAGCTTGATCATTTCCGTCGCCGGCATATTGCGGGAAACCGCCAATCCGCCGTGATAGCCAGGTCCCCAGTCCAGCTCATCGCGCCCGACCTCTAAGCGCAGCCACGGCGCCTCCAGGGTAAGATAAGCAACGGCTCGGTCTTGCACCACATTTGGGCCGGAAATCACCACCGGCGAACCTTTGGAGACGTCAAATTGTTCATCGGATTCTTGCACGTCATCAGAACCGCGGGTGACCGCATTGCGCGCCTCCGTATAAAAGCCAATCTTTCCGCCAAGCTGCCCTCTGATGATTCCTCCTAAAGTCGTTTCGGAGAGCAAATCGTCCGGCTGGTACTGCGCACCGCGATTGGAGATCACCGATTCTTTTCCGAGCAGGTCAAAACACAATCCGCTGCTCGACTCGGACCATCGAAGCAGATGTCGCTCTTTTTCTAACGCATTTCGCGTCGAATCAATCGTAGGCAACTCATCCGCAAAATCACCACGCAGTTGTTCATAAAGCCGAAGGTCCGCGGCAGAAAGACGACTGCGATATTGGGGCAGCCTCGCTTCGATTTGACGAAGGATGTCAGCCATGGTTGTGCGCGTAATGGGCCGCGCCCTAAGAGCGTGTGTTGCGAATAGGCCTTTGGCTTCCATGCGGTCGAGAAATGCGTAGCCCCAATAATCCAAAGGCACGTTGCTGGACTGAGCAAATACCAATGGTGCACAAATAAAAGCCAGGTAAGCCAAAGCTATCCAGTGGATCCTCACGCTTGATCTCCAGACCCATCGCTTGGATATGATAATGACATTGACGGCTCGAAACGAATCTTCTTTCTTCCAGAATGACAACAAAAGAACGTATAGCCATTTAGAATCACAATCCCGTCGATACGTGCCATCCCGGTTATCCTGTCAACAAGACTCTCCGAACAATAACAGGCTTCAGTGATTGATTGCAAAAATATATCAATTAGCCCAAAGAATTCAAACTGTTTTTTGGCTTTGCTCCACAGGCGCTAATGATGCGGACAGCTCCAGGTCTTCTATTTGCTTTCCGCGACTTTTCCCCCGTGTGTAGAAGCGACCTTTCCATTGAAAGCTTCCGATTTGGCCCAAAACGCCGACGATGAGCAGGTAGGCGATTTGAAATGCTTCTGCCAAAAAAAAATGGCTTACTTTCAGCTCGCGCCGGATCAATCGACTGCCAAAACGAATGAGCAAATAGTCGCAGCTCATTTTACAAGCAAGAGCAATCATGACCGGCCAAACAGGGAGCGGCAAGAACAGGCTGAGCGGCAAGCCGAGCGCAATGGATAGAAAGAAAAGGTATAAACCACTTTGCAAAAGGGTGAGCGGCAAGGGGTACAAACTCCCTTTGGAAGCCCAGCGGATACGCTGCGACAAAAAGTCCCGGTAAGAATCCTTAGGCAACGTCCAGACGCCGGCTTCCGGCTCCGGGACGAACACCACTCGCCAATTCGACCGCCGGTGGATTTTCTGCAAGAACAAATCATCATCGCCGGAAGCATAGTGGTCAATTCCGGCAAAGCCGTGAATTTGCTCATAAACTTCTTTTCGGTAGCCGAAATTGGCGCCGTTGGCAAGAAACGGCTTGCCTAAACCCATGGCGCCGGCAGCGACCAGCACTAAACTGAAAACGTCGAGAGATTCCAATTTACTTAGCAGTGTCGTCGAAGTACGCACCTGCAGCCACGATGTCACAGCCCCCACATCCGGAGCAAAGTATCCTGTCATTCTTTCGATCCATCCGTGGGGAACGATCGCATCGGCATCAGTTGTCAGAATGATCTCTCCCCGGCAGGACCCGATTCCGGCGGCGATGGCCATTTTCTTGGGCGAGCGATTGACCGGACGTTCGGCTAAGGCGATCAATCGAAAATTCGCATGCCGGTCGACAAACCGACGCGCCAGCTCTTTGGTACGATCCTGTGAATCGTCATCGACGATGATCACCTCGTAGCAAGCAAGAGGATAGCTTTGATCGGCCAAAGATTCCAGACAGTCGATCAGCGTCCGCCCTTCATTCCTCGCCGGTACAATAACCGAAACAAAGGGCCGCCGCTCTTGCGGTGCAACGGATTTCACCCGCCGCAGACCCCAGTATATTGCCGCAATGAATAATCCATAGGCAAGGGATGCGATAAGATAAACGGCATAAATAACCATAATTCCCAAATCGTCTCTACCCTCCGGCAGCTTTCTTCCTATTCTTAATCGTACTCGTATTCCTGCTCCTGCCTTTACTCCTGCTGGTGCTCCCGTTCGTGCTCCTTCCCACCCCATTATACCGGTCAATCAAAATGACCACCAATCCTGCCAGACTTGGCAAAAGAATATTGATGATAAAAAGTAACAACGAAGCGTCCAGCGCCGCGCTTTGCGGTACAGCAAAAATCCCACAGAAAAAGATGGCGGCGCTTTCCCGGATACCGAGATCCCCGATGGCGATGGGCAAAACCGTCTTGACGAGCATGATGGCGGAAATGGCCACGAATCCTTGCCATAAGGAGAGTGAAGCAAATGCGGCGATCAATAGGTAAAATTGCAAGGCGAAGGTCAGGTATTGCAGAATTCCCCAGCACAGCACCTTCACGGTTATTGCAGGCGTCAGCCTATTGAGGCTGGCGACAAATTCGCGGGTTCTTGAACGAAGCGACCAAACGACCTCGAACCGCAGCAGCAAAGCGCGAAGCATATCTGGGCGGAGGAGAAAGAAAAGAATCGTCAAGATGAGGACAATGCCCGTCAACACCGCCGGCAGCCAGACAAAGAAATGCAAACTCGTGTGCAAAAAGTATGACAGACCGATGAGACCCGCCAAATAGATGACGATCAAGGAAACGACCTTGTCGATGACGGTTAGGCCGAGGACGTTTTGCCATGAGACATTCTTGATGAAAAAGCCTCTGCCGAGCTCGCCCAATCTCCCCGGCGTGATGAACCCCAAAGTCAGACCCGCCAAAAGGGAGGACAAAACCTCGCCATAGCCGACGTCCGGCTTTTCCAGCCGCAACAACTGACGCCACTTTTGCGCTTGCAAAGATACGTTGAGACCCAACAGTGTTGCGGCCACGACAATCAAGCTCTTGTCGGCCGCCATAATGGCATTGGATAGTTCTTGGAAGCTAATCTTGCGCACCAGAACGGCAAGCACCAAAACCGCTATCAGAGTCTTGATGCCAAAGAGAAGCTGTTTCCTCCGAGTCGAGGAAGTGAGGACAGACGGTGATGAAAAAACCTGCATAATCGCGACAAATTAGGCATACAATGGCATCTTTGAAAACAGCCTCAGCGGCCGCCTCGATCTGAATGGTCCCGGCGCATTTCCTTTTCAGGCTGCTTCGCTTGGCATTTATCGGCCTACTACTTTCGCACAGCCAAAATGAACCAGGTGGGATTGATCCATTTATTGAAAGACCCTTGATCATCATTTGTTAGCTTGCCCGACAGCCTTTCCGCGTTGCCGAGCTTTCGCAGCCATCTAACAATGGCGAGATGCCAGGATCGGTTCCACACGCTCTCCGGATGTTGCAGTGCAAAGGCAATGGCCTCTCTGTTGACAAACTGCCAGACAAAGCTCGCTGCTCGCAGAGCCTTCCGCAGTCGCGTCAAAGAGAAAAGCTCGGGATAATCGATCTTGCTGGCATGGCGTTTGTGCAAAATTTCTCCGACTATCCTTCTCACATTTTCTCTTCGGCACATGGAAATGAACGGTAAGCCATAATGTGGATCGGCCGGCAGATTGAGCAGCGAGCATCGATTGGGGGTCGACAGATATAGCCGCCCACCCCTTTTGAGGAAGCGGCTAATCCTCTGCAGGGCTGACTCAGGCGCCGACAAATGCTCGATGACATCCAACAAGATGGCGGCGTCGTATCGTCTTTCCTGGGCACTCAGATTCTCACAAGTGTTGACAAAGGCTTCTATGTTTGACAGATCGAATTCTGCCGCCCATTCCTGCAATTTGCGGATTCTGGCCGGATTGGCGTCCACCGCCGTCACTTGCGCACCGCAGCGGGCCAGGGCTAAGGAGACGCCCCCGAATCCGCAGCCCACGTCGATAATCCTCGAAGAGGCAAGATCCATTCGAGCCGCCAAAATACGCGCGACCAGCTCGCCACGTGCGAGCGCGAAGCGCTTGGTCTCTTGGGTAGCAACGTCTTCGGAGTGCACGGCTTCCTTATGTTGGGAAAAGAAGAAGATCAACTTTGCGGCCGATTTTCCGATTTCCACACGATCCTACCAAAGAATGCCCCTGGTCCGGCTAGCACATGGTAGAGCGGGTACAGCAATTCCCAATACAAAAAGTGCGAGAGACGAAATGACGCGCTCAGCCTACGAGCCAAGAGGCTTAGCGCACTCCAGTCCAAGGAAATTTTCAAAATGCAGGGTAAAGTCAACAAGGTGTTCGCAAAAACACCAGCCACCGCCAGTGTCCACAATCCAAAATTGGCAGCGTGGAACAGTGCGTAACCGACCTGAATGTTCACAGCAAAATGCCGGCCGGAAGAGAGATGGCGTTTCTTTTGCCGCAGGAAAGAGACGAATGAATCCGGCCCGGCAGCGGGAACCTGTGCTGCGCCGGCGAAGGCGTACCCTACTCGCCAACGCGGATGTCGGGAAATGGCCTGTAGGACAAAATCGTCGTCACCGGAGACGGAATCCGGCACGCAGGCATATCCGCCCAGGTCATCCAGTGCTACTTTCCTATAGGAAAGATTTCTTCCCGCGCAAGTGATGCCTCTGCCCCAGCCGATGCTTCCGGCAGCCACCAGCGCAGACGCCAAGCTGTCCACGAGCAGAAAACCGTCCCATAACTTGCTGCGCTCGGAGCGCTGGGGCGAAAAGGCCGCGACCAATCCGGTGCTCTCATCATAATGCATCGCATGGCTTTTTATCCACCTTGGCGGCGGTACACAATCGGCATCTGTAAACAGCAGAATGGAGCCGCTGGCATTGGCGACTCCGACCTGCAAAGCACTTTTCTTGGAGCTCGCCCATTGGCCGGCGTTGTCGATGCAAATCAAGCGAATATTTCTAAACTGAGCTACAAAGCTTTCGACAATCGGCCGAGTGTCATCGGTGGATTGATCATCGACTATCATTATTTCCAGAAGATGAGCCGGATAATCTTGCGCCGACAGCGCTCTTAAGCATCCTTCGATGCGCAATGCCTCATTACGCGCAGCAACGATGACTGTAACGAAGGGCAGATCATCTCGATCAGCCTCTGGTTCCTGTTGGCGGAGAATTCCCACCAAGAGATATGTAACGATCAGGGCATAGACAATCGCCAACAATCCGGAAAGTATCAGCAAGGCCGACAAATCGATCTTCTCTCTCAGCTAATTGACGGCGAAAGTATCGAAAATTGACTAAACAAGCAAGCGATTTTGTCACCACCATTCCGGCCGTCCAGCTTATACCATGGCTAACATCTAATGTCCGCCTCGTCTGCCTAAGCTTCGCCCTATAGCCTAAACAGCTATGCCGCCATCCGGCCCCACCGCCTGCTCCATTTTACGCACCGCCAAGTCTTTTCAGTATGTTGAGAAAGCAAGTCGCTTTGCAGGAAATTCATCGTCCGCTCCATAGGAGTCTTCAATGCTTGTTCGTCTACGATTGTCCTTCCTCTTACAACTCCTTTTCCTCATACTGTCAACGGGCGTTTTAGCCGTCGAGTCGAGCAGCAGCGGCCGCCTCATGCTTCTTGGGGATTCCATCACCGAAGGCAAATTCGCCGATGACGGCATCGGCTTTCGCAAGGAACTCTATCTCAAACTGAAAGCCGCCGGCTTGGAAATGTCCTTTGTCGGCAGTTACGGCGAATCGCCTTGTGAAGGGCATTTTCAAAGCGGAAGAAAGATCAGCGATTTTTATCCTCGCAGCTTGGGCAATGGCGGAACCGGGATCATGGACGTCACCTACGACATGGACGTCTTTCGTCCCACCATGGTCTCTATTCATTTAGGCACCAATGACCTGAACAGCGAAGACGGAACGCCCGTTGCGCCCTATTCCGAAGGAAATGGCTTTGCCGCTACCCAAGCCGGACAAATGGGTACATTGATTGATTATCTCTTGCGCTGGCGCAATGGTCAAAAAGGCAGCGACCTGCAAGCCGTTTTGGTCAGCCTGATTATCCCAATCAAATATCAAGACAGCCTGGTGGCAGAGTTCAACATCGAGGTGAATCGTTTGGTACACGACTTTCAGAACGGCCTCATCACGGGGTCGCCCGAGCCGGTGTTTCTGTGCGATCAGTACAGTCGGTTCCTCGAGCATCCGTACATTTGGAGCAAAACCTGGCAGGACATCATGTTCGACAAGCTCCATCCCAATACCACCGGACACCAGTTAATGGCACAGGTCTATTATGATGCCATTAGCACCATCCTCACCGGAAAACAAAACTGGTTTACCGAAGGAACTTGGGATGCCGGACTCTATGGCTTAGACGGTTATTTCCACAGCCAGGGCATCGCCTTGGCTGACCTCACCGGCGACAACCGCGAAGAAATCTATGTAACCAGATCAGCGGCCGATTCTCCCCAAGCTCGCGAGGCGCTATATACAAGCAGCGACACTCTTCCCTATGAAGAAGATGCAGTCGGTTCAGGAGTCGAAGATTCTGGCAATAGCCGGGGAGCCGTCTTTGTTGACATTGACAATGATGGCGATTTTGATTTGTTCAATGGCAATTCTCCCGGCCGCAACCGACTTTACCAGAATCTTGGTGACGGCAAATTTCAGGATATCACCGAAACAGCCGGCATCGACAATCTCGATTTCCTGACCACCGCCGTTCTCGCCCTCGATATCGAGAACGATGGTGACATGGATTTGTACGCCGTCAACTCCCGCACCGTCAACGAGCTTTACGTCAACGACGGTAGCGGCAGATTCGAACGGCAGGATCGCGGCGCCAACGACGCGGATGAGCCGGACATCCCCAGCATGTCCGCCAGCGCTGCGGACTTTGACCATGATGGTGATACCGATATCTATGTCGTCAAGCGCGACGCGGCAAACAAGCTATTCATCAACGACGGCACAGGACATTTTTCTGACCAAGCCCAACAAGCGGGAGTTGCTCTAAGCCGTCGCAGCAACGGCGCTGTCTGGACCGATTTAGATGGCGATGCTCGCCTCGACCTCCTCGTCTCTGTTTCATCTTCCTCAGCCGATCCTTCGCCCCTGTTGCGAGTTTTCAGAAACAGAGGGGACGGTACTTTCGAAGACGTCTCTCAAACAGTCAACATTCCCATGGACGGCTACTCCGCTCTGGCAGCGGATTTCGATAATGACGGCGACCTGGACATTATTACTACAAACGAAAAGGACCACGGCGCGTTCTTTCGCAACGATGGCCCGTGGAGCTTTACCCAAGTCAAAGGAACAGGAAGCGAGATATTCGCCGGTGACGTTCGTGCGGCTGCGGCCTTTGATTTCGATAATGACGGAGATCAGGATTTCCTTGCCGCCCGGTCGGATGTGTTCAATGTTTTCATGCAGAACAATCTTGCCAACGGCAACCACTATCTTAAGATAAACGCTTTCGGACCAAAGGGAGACATCGGCGGCTTTGGCGCCAAGCTTTGGCTGTACCAAGCCGGACATCTGGGCGATCCGCATTCCTTGCTCGGCTTTCGCGAAATCATTTCCGCCAGCGGCCATTTGGCGCAGAATTCGCCGACCGTGCATTTTGGCTTAGGAGCAAATGCATCTTGCGATCTTCTGGCCGAATTCACCGACGGTTCTTGGCTGGCCGTGAGACAAGTCTCTGGCAATCAAACCATCACCATTCGGCCTTTCCAGCCTACGGAAGAAAACATGCAGCCGGCCATGATTACCGCTACTTCGGGAGACAATCAGTCGGCACGAGTAAATAATCCATTGCCCGATCCTCTGATAGTACAAGTACTGGATCGTGACGGTCGACCGACTCCCGGTGCCTTTGTCGAATTTGCTGTAGTTGCCGGTGAGGCCCAACTGGTACTTCCCGATTCCGCTGACCATTCCATTTGGCTGGAAGCAGAGTCCGGAAGAACGAGCAAAAATACGCGCGCCGTTTTCGACTCCTCTTCTTCCCATGGCTTATTTGTGATGGCTATGGACTCTGCCGCGGCTACGGGACACGATACCTTGTCCATGACGATAGTCAGCTCGGGGCAATACATAGCTTGGCTAAGGCTGATCAATGCCGTAGACTCTGCACTGGTTTCAATCTCTTTCGATGGTGGGGCAGGGCTGATCTTTCCCATTCCGCAGACAACCTCATGGCAATGGGTTAGAATGAACGAGGGGGGAGGCTCACCAACTTTGACTACTCTGTCCACAGGAAATCATGAGCTGAGCGTGGCCTTTCATTCGGGAAGCTTGCAGGTCGACAAGGTGCTGCTGACGACGGATAGCACTTATACTCCTCAAGGTTTGGGCGAGGATGAAAACGAGTCTCCCAACTTGTCAGATAGAGATGGCTTGGTGCGCAGGTATGTGCAATTGGGCACGATGGCCGGCCCGGTGATCATCGAGGCCCGGCTTGCCGGGACGGACTCAACCTCGAACACCTCGACCGTTCTGTTTCATGCGCGCGCTTTGCCGGGGCTGGCTAAACTGATCGAAAAGACGTCCGGCGACAGGCAATCGGGCGAGGTTGGCGTTCCCTTGGCCGAGCCGTTTGTGGTGACTGTGAGGGATTCTTTCGCCAATCCTGTTCCAGGCAAGCTGGTCGATTTTCAAGTCATTTCCGGCGGCGGCCGGCTTGAACCAGGCGGAACGATATGGAGCGACTCAACAGGTCAGGCGCAAGTCCGGCTCATTCCTGGTGACTTGGCAACTCTCCAACAAGTCGCCGTGTCAGCGGATAGTGTCCCCAACTCGCCGCTCGTTTTTACCGTCTCGGTACCCAACATTGCAGCGCAGCTTGTTTGTCTTGGCGGAAACCTGCAAGTGGACACGGTGGGCAACGTTCTGCCGGAGCCGATCCAATTGCAGGTGCAAACCGAACGGGGCAGCCCTGTGGAAAAGTATCCTGTGCGCATTTCCGTTTACGCAGGAAATGGAAGCTTTGAGACCTTTTCCGAAATGGTGAACAATCCTTCCGAGCAGCGACCTTCGTCCAATTCTATTGCCACAAAAACCTCCTCCTTGGCCGATAGCGTTTTGGAATTCTTGACGGACTCGTTAGGAATGGTGCAAGTCCGGTGGCGACTAGGAACCGAAAGCGGCGCGCAACAGCTCAAGATCGACGCCGGAGAATTGGACGGTTCGCCTTTCATTGTTGAAGCCACGGCCCTTCCGGGTCGCCCTGCGGAAATCTTGGATATGGGCGGCAACGGACAGACGGCAACGGTCGGCGCGATTTTACCCGCGCCCCTGCAAATCAAAATTCACGATCGATTTGAAAATGCCGTCCCAAACGTGCTGACCCATTTTTCGATAATGGAAGGAAATGGCGCCTTCCAGAGTCCGGATACTTGTCGGACCGACTCTTTGGGATTCGCAGCCGCTCGGTATCGTTTGGGGAGGAAAAGCGGAAGGAATCTGATCCAAGCAACCGCTGACGGCCTTGAGGAATCGATCATCTTTTCCGTCTTCGCCCAGCCGGGAGCCGTTAAACGGGTGGCAGTTGTTGGCGGCAACAACCAGTCAGGGGTAGCCGGCCATTTGCTGGCAAATCCCATTGCTGCCAAAGTAGTGGACGAATATGACAATGCACTTGCCGGCCTGCCGCTGCGCTTCGCCCCGGAATCAAAGCAGGCCCGGATAGTTCCCATAGATGAATCCACGACTGACTCGACCGGAATCGCACGGGCGCATTGGATACTCGGTATGGAGCCGGGCGAGCAACACGCTTATGCTTTCCATGCAGACGTGGGCGATTCTGCCTACTTCACAGCTTTCGCACTGCCCAACAATCCTCCGCAGCTTCTTTTACCCGATAGCTTGACTGTTAAGGAAAATGAGCTGCTGTCGTTCATTGTATCCGCCGTCGAACCGGAGAACGATAGCATCTACTTCGGAGCATACAACCTTCCTTACGGAGCCGGTTTCGATTCTGCGGCAACCCGCGAATTTATCTGGACACCCGATTACCGGCAAGCCGGAAGCTACTACCCCGTTTTCACGGTACGCGATCATTTGGGCGCGGCGCAGCAAAAAGCCGTATGCATCAGAGTGGAGAACGTCAACCGTCCACCTGTGATCGTCGAGCATTTTCCTGCCGAATCGCACTTGGGAGCCATTCGCCAGCCCGCGCAATTCGTTTTCTCCGTCCTCGCGACGGATGAAGACCAAGACGAGCTGCATTACTTCTGGCTGGTGAATGACCAGCAGGCTTCCAGGCTGAGCTCATTCCTCTTTCAATCAAGCCTGTTAGAGACGGGAGAAACGGAAATATCCGCCTTCGTTCATGATGCAGAAGATACGACGGCCTTTTCTTGGCAGCTTCACATTGTCTCGCAGGTGGAGCTCAAGTTTTTTGTCGGCGCATATCATCCCTATCGAGGCGTAGCCTTGGAGTGGGAAACAGGTTCCTCCGCAAATCTGCTGGGATTTAACATTCTTCGTTCCTCCAGTCAAAGCGGGCCACTTGTGAACACCGGGCTTTTTGTCCCTGCGGCGGCGCAGGGCCGCTACAAGATCACCGATGCAACTGCCGAGGGCAACGTCGCCTATTCTTATCAGCTCGAAGCGGTGCAAAGGGATGGGACGAAATATCCGGTCGGACAAATAGAAATAACGGTTCCGCTACCCATTCAGCTTGCATTGCAGCAGAATTATCCCAATCCCTTCAACACGACCACGACGATTCGATTTGAGCTGCCGCAAGCATCACATGTGATTTTGGAAATCTACGATCTACTTGGTCGAAGGGTCAAAAGCCTCATAGACGGCGACAGAAAGCCTGGCTACCACACCTGCCAATGGGATGGAAGAACTGAGGATGGAATAGCGGTGACGTCAGGGATATATTACTATGTCTTAAGCGCGGGACAAATGAAGGTAAAGAGAAAGCTGGCGGTCATAAGGTAGGGGTTTGAGAAAGGATTCGGTCTTCCCTATGCAGGCGTTACAGGAAGAATCCAAACCAGGGCAACTGTTCTATTGGAAGATTCCGGAATGGGACTGGTTCATTGAAGAAAATCTAAGAAATCTTTCAATTCTTGGCTGACAAAAATTTGATGCTGTTCCAACTTATTCAATGTCAGATTAAGATCCTTAAGTATTGCTTTTTGGTGGGCCCTTACAAGCAGGGCAAAAGAAGAAACATAAGGTATCGAAAGGAGTGCCGCCTCCTTTTGTGCACGTTTGTCGTCTAGAATGAGCAAATCAGCGGCCATTTCCAAGGCCAAAGATATGGCCTCTATTTCACCAAGGTCAAGCTTGTGTTTTAGTCCCCGGATCGGCTGAGCCAGAGTTCTTTTTTCTAAAAAGGAGGCCTGTCCGACGGCTTGACGCAGCTCGTGATCCTGAGAATTTATGGTCAATTCCTGATCGACGGCGGGAGGAAGGTAAACTATCCCAAAGAATTTCTGTAAAATGTCCAAACATTCTGCATAATAAAGAATGATAATAGGACTCGTGTTGGATACGACAATCATTCTCCCCATTCACATTAGGTGTTGGAGTTCCGTCCTAATATCATCGGGAGTTGAGCGAAAGTAAGGGATATGATGTTTTCCGAGAAGCCGAATGAACTGATCCTGTGGCCTATTCAGTATCTTTGCTGCTTGTCCCAGGCTAATTTCGCCGTCGAGATACAATCCCAGAATCAGCCTTTCATAAGTATATTCCGAAAGATTGGGAATCTTTGAAAATTCTTTCGGAACCTGGATTTTAATTTCAATTGTTTCCATACTCACTCGCTTGGAAAAAGCCGTGCCCTTTCATGTACATAGTAGCATTTTATTGCTTATGAAGCAAGTGAAAAGTTTAAGAATTCTAGAAAACGGCCGGTGTTAGGTAAGCAAGAGAACAGTCAATCGCTTCGAGAATGTTGTCATAAGTTGAAAAGTTTCTTCTTGCGTTTGAGGTGGTCTTTTGATATAATGGCCTAATCCAAACCTTCAACCAATGGGGATCAAACATGCCACGAATTTTTGATAATATTGAGCAACATCTTTTGCCCGCCTTACAGGAAACTTTAGCTGTTTCCAACCGTGCGGACTTTTGTGTCGGCTATTTCAATCTACGCTGGCTAAGACAATTGGAATCCGAGATCGAAGACTGCACCAGTGATAAGGGTTATTGCGGTCCATCATTTGTGAACGCGCAGCGTATGCCAACTGACTCAATGAGACGCTGATGGGCGCCTATGCTGGAACTATAAAAGTGCGAGTTGCCATCTTTGACGTTAACCCTTATGGAGATTCAAATGAATTATCCAAAACCAGGGACGATTATCAAAAGCAGTTACTGGCCGGAGCCCGTTGAAATTAAGAAACTCGAGATTCAAGGGGAGTACGTTTATGTTGTAGGTTCGATGATCCGTTCCCAGCGACCTGTGGATCAAGTACTGAGCCAGACCGAATTCAGTGACGTCTCCATGGTGGAATTGGGAATAGACTTTGGTGCGGAGGCTTGGCGTGTTTTTCTGGCACTTGAAATGAAACGGTATCGCTACGCTTCCCTATATGATCCTTTGCTCGCGATGAATACCTCCAAAGTCGATCCTCTCCCACACCAAATTGAAGCAGTATACGGCTATATCCTAAAATTGCCGCGTATCCGTTTTTTATTAGCCGACGATCCTGGCGCTGGCAAAACCATTATGGCTGGCCTTATTATCAAGGAGCTCAAGCTGCGTCACCTAATAGAGCGTATTCTCATAGTGACGCCCGGGCATCTCAAAGATCAATGGTGCCGAGAAATGAAGGAGCGGTTCGAAGAAACATTCGTAGTTATTGACCGAGGAATGCTAAACGCCCAATAGGCTCATCGGTGAGGCTTTCACCAAATTTAATTTTGTATTCAAGTTCTGCCAGATAGATTGCTTTGACTAACTGCAAAGTTTTGATGCCAGGGATTTGTGGCGCGAGATATCGAACCAGTTCGCCAAAACGAGTTTTGTTACTGGTCTTGTTCATGATACTTTGCCAAACTTGGTCATGATCTGCTTCCACGCTGTAATGTAGAGATATTTTTCATGAAAGCAATTCGTTATTTGAATTTCTTGCGCGTGGAGGTTGTGCGGAATGCTCATTCATATGAAGGAAATTATTTGGATTTGGACTCCGCCACAGATGGGGAATTCTCTCAGGAAACCTACTTCGTCGTTGCTTTTTCTTTTTGGCCGATAACAAATACGGCCACGAGTGCAACAACTCCACCCGTCCCAATCAATCCCTCCTGGAATTGGGGCGCCTTGGAGGGCGATAAAGGATCCAGACACGATAGTCATCACACCAATCAAAAGGCCGAATATTTGGCCAATTCGTCTTTCTACGAATTGCCTATTGGTAATGGCTATTTCCGTGTCCAGGGATTTCTTCTCTAATTCGTGGCGCTGAGCCTGTTCTCTCTCAGACAGAGCAAGGATTCGTTCAGCAAATCCGGGGTCAATTTCGTTATGTTCAGCAAGGATAGAAGGAGGGGTATAGGACCACTAAAGCCCTGGATTTTGGCCTGCATGATCCCTTGAGAAAGTTGATCTGATGATGGATTATTCTTCAGTAAGTTTTTTGCTTTCAATTGCAAAAACTTTCTTCATGTCTGCAGTAATTTTCTCCCAATCATGCCATAATCCGTTACCGTCGGAATAATTCGAGCGATTTAGCTTTTTGCTTTTTATGGGCTCGCGGGGATAGACCTCAAGAATCGTTGCCGCTCCGAATAGCATGTTCTTGATCAGACTCATAGGCTATTATTGCTTCTGTTAATATGCAACAATTTGTATCGAGGCAGCAAAATCACAGCTCTTTCACCGGCGAATCTAATTTGCTTACCCGAAGGCTTTGATGATCCGGGAGGAGGATACTCTTCTATGCTTCAGCGGTCGAAAAATAAAGGTTCTTTTCTTTTTTATCAAGAATTGTGTTTGACTTGATTTAGCATTTTTTAGCTTCGTTTGTCTATTTTAAAAAATTGGACTCCACCTTCTCGGCGGAGTCCAAACAGAAATGGCGAGCTATTTACTCTTGCTCAATTTATACCCCGCCGGCACTTCAAACAAATCCGCCCCCAAAGCTCCGACGCCAATGGTCTTGACTTCTGTAGTGGCTTGAAAGATTTCCACCTTGTCGGTCGGCTTGGGTTTCTCGCTTCTTGGTTTCGCCATCTTTAAGGCCTTTTTCCCCAAAAAGCCGCCCAGCGCCCCTTTGATATCGGTGGGAGCGGAGCTTTCGCTTGCTTCTTCCTGTTTTTCCGCGCTCGGCTGCGGTTCGCTGCTCTTCATCGCATGCTTGGTCATGCTCAAGGTCATGTCGGTTTTGATGGGAAAGCCTTCGATCTTGCCCAGCTCCTTCTGCAAGTCTTCCAACTGCTCGCGATACATGGTCAGCAATCGCGCCATGCCTTGGTTATTGGCTTTGGAAAAACCCAGTGCCTCCGCCAATCGCTTGTCGAAATCGGTGATCTGCAGCATCGCCTTGCCAACATTGATGCTGTTCCAAAGATCAGTGGCAAACAGCAGAGTATCCAAGATGCCCGTAGCTTTGTGCTTGCCCACTGTGGTAACCGTAACCAGGTAATGTTCGCAGTTAAAATTGTTGACCTTTTGCCGGTCGCCTAATTTCTTGGCTGCCACCACCGGTTCTTGCCACTCGTATTCGGAATCGTCCTTTTCTCCTTCCTTATCTTGCTCGGCAGACTGCGCCGGCCAAGGAGAATCGCTTTCGCCCTTCTCAAACATCTCTTTCAATTGCGCAAAAGTGAGCTCTTCATACTTTTTGTCCTTGTCGTTGAATTTCCAGAAGAGCTGCTTGTCCAAGCGAGTAATCTCTGTGTTGATTCCCTTGGGACTAAAATGCTTCATGATGGAGCCGGTAAATTGGAAGCTGTTGTCGGAACGTTTAGCATCGCCCGAGAGCGATATTTTGCTGGTTGAAGTGAAAGCCCCTTGGCCATAGAAGCCATTGCTGGTGGTCACGGTTTCGTAGGTCACTTGAGCCAAAAGTACGTTTGCAACCAGAAGCAGCACGAATGGGTAAGTAAATCGTTTTTTCATTTCTCCTCCTGTGGATTGACCTGTTCTTTTAGACTGAATTGCAGTTCGATTAATCGAGCGCAAGCTCTATTAGAAGACTCATCAGGCAGTAGCCGGTTCAGCAAAACGGCGAGTCTGCGTGCAACTATTTGAGTGAATGAAGCTTCTTCGAGCACTATTGACTCACTCACAAAGTGGCAAATTGTGCTACAATTTCTGAGTTTTTCATGCTCCTAATCCGCGATTTGTAAAACTTGGGAGGCGAAGCGATTATTCCGACCAGCCGCATTGGATTGTTCCGCCATGAATACATCTTGGATTTAAGACTGTCCGTTTGTACATTTCCAGCGACGAATTAGCAGCGAACGGCAATCATGGAAGCAAGCAGAACAATCATTTTGGATCCTACGGCGCACACGGGAGCAGTCCGTCATTTTATGCACTTTTTCAGCCTCGCGCCCACGGCACCGTCCCTCACTTTGTTGCAGCAGATCTTGTCTCGTTATGCGCAATTGCCGTATGAAAATATCAGCAAGATCGTCAAACTGCGCAAAGATTTTCTATCTCCGGAAAGGCTGCGCTTGCCAGAGGAAGTGATGGACGATCACGCCCGCTTTCATTTGGGCGGCACCTGTTTTTCCCTCACCTTTTTCCTCCAGTCCATCCTCAGCCAGCATGACTTTCGATGCTATCCGGTCATGGCGGATATGAGCAACCGTCCCAACGTGCATTGCGCGCTGGTTGTCTTATTGGATCGGAGAAGATATTTAGTCGATCCCGGCTACCTGCTCACTCAGCCCATGGAAATCCATCCTGACAAGCCGCGGCTATATCACACCCCCCATACCGGTATCGAGCTGGTATTTCAGAAGCAAGATGACCGGTACCATCTCTACACGTTTGATCGCCAACAGTCCAAGTGGCGCTACCAATTCTATGACCGGCCTACGCCGCCCGAAGAATTCCAGCAGCACTGGCAAGCCTCGTTTGTGCAGGGCACCATGCACAACATTTGTCTCACCCGTGTTTCCGATCAGGGAATGATTTATTTGCACAAGGACTATCTGCAGGTTTCCACCATCGAAGGTCGGGAAAAGCGGAGGATCAAGCAGAATTATTCCGGGATCATTCAGGACCTCTTTGGCATCACGCCGGAGTGGGTGGAGCAAGCGTTGGAGGCAATTCCCCATAATCTGGAGTTCGAGCGGCAGCTCGGCCTTTTCCGGCCAAAAGAACAGCGGTCAGGAAGTGAAGCGGTCAGCGATCAGTGATTCGGATTTTCAGTTCAAAGAAACGGAAGATAATAGTAGATGAGGCCAAGCGAACCCCAGCCGGTAAAGCTGTTTTGTGGTGTGCTTTTCAGCAATGAAACCTTGCTGCAACAAGCAACGGACAAGCTGGTGCGGAGTTACGGCGCGCTGGACTACAAGAGTCCGCTCTTCCCGTTCGACATGACCGACTATTATCAGGCCGAGATGGGTTCGCCCATTTATCGGATGTTCCTCTCATTTCGCCCACTGATCAATCCCGGAGATCTTGCTCGCATAAAAGTCGAGTGCAATGAGCTGGAAGATCTGCTGGCGGTTGACGGCTGCAGGAAGGTCAATCTCGATCCCGGCTACCTGGATTACGACAAGGTGATCCTGGCCTCTGCAAAATACAATGCCCATAAAATCTATCTCGATTTGGGCATTTATGCGGACCTGACCCTGCGCTACGAAAAGGGCCGCTTCATTCCCTCCCAATGGTGCTTTCCGGATTTTCGCACCGGGCTTTATGAGAGCGCCTTTTTGCATATACGGGCGTTGTATAAGGGACAAGTCCGCAAGCTTGGGAGTGTTTCCCCAAAAGGAGATTCCTCCCGACAGCAACGAATTTGACTGTTCCCCCACCACCGCTCTCTGAGACGGGAACAAACTGCACAGGCGTGGGCCTGTCTGCGTCGCCCTTTTTATGCCTGCGCCGCTTCCGGCTTTGGCGCCTCGACCTTCTTCTTCCTTGTCTTTTTGGGTGCCTCCTTAACGACTACAGCGCGAATCGCCAATTTTGCCTTCTTATCTCTTTTCTTTTTCGCCTTGCGCTGCTGTTTCAGCTTCATTTGCACTCGTTTATGCTTGCTTTTGCTTTTGGCCATAAATTTTTCCTTTTTGTTTTTGATTTTTTCGCGGGGCAAATTTACTCGAACTGATCTTTATATCCAATAGAAAAGTTCACAGGCAAAAGGAACGACTATCTAAAATTGACATTCATACCGAGAGTGAGGATCAATGGGAGTGTTTCAGCTTCACGGGTGAGAGTTGGCTTTTCATTGGGATCGGGAATGCCGGGATATTCGTACCAAAGATGTTTGTAATAGAGAACGTTCTTGCGCATGTAGGCATTCATCACTCTGAAATAGGGTGAGATACTCCAGAAGCCAAAATAAAATCTCTTGGATATGCCGAGATCCAAGCGGTGATAGTATGGATGGCGCACGACCCCGCGCATGCCCTTGGTCTCAATGGTATGCCAGAAAAAATAAAGCGGCTGTAAGGTGTCTAGATTAAGACCAGCGTCCAGGATAACTGCGCGAATGACGCCCGGATCATAGGGCTGACCGGTATAGAATTCCCAGTTTGAATTAAGGAACCAATTTCGGCCCAAATGCAAATCGGCCACGATTTGCGCACGGTGTCGCTGGTCATAGTTGCTGGGATAACGATAGCCATTCAAGTCGCGCATTGACTTAGATAAAGTATATGAGAGATAGCCTTGCAGCCGAATCAAGTCGTAATCCACCTTAAGCTCCAGCCCCTGGGCATACCCGGATTCTAAAGCGAAAACGGCTTGCTCGTTGTAACGAGTCAAGAGGTTTCTAAAATTCTTCCTATACAACGCGCACGACAGCCTTAGGAAGGCACGATAGGAATAGTCAACGGAGAATATGTAATGATCCGCGCTTTCGAACCGGTCCAGCATCGCTGAAGGAAAGTACAAATCAACGGGAGTAATGAGACCGCTTTCTCTGGCGGTGCCGATGGTTTGGCTGAAGCGGCCAATGGCCAGATTGGCCTTTAGGTTATCGGCGATGTCATATCGGATGTTCACACGAGGATTGGCATGCCACCTGTTGAGTGCATCCATTCGATTCAGTCGCAAACCAAGGCTGCCCATGAGACCAGAGGTGGGATGCCAAATGGCTTCGGCAAAACAGGCTTGCTCCCAAGTCCGCCATTGAAAGCGGTAGTCGGAAGGAGGATGATCTACATAAAGCATCCAATATTCATCAAGGCTCATATTTTGCCAAAAATAGTTCATCTTTAGCAAAGCCAACTCACCGCCCCAATTCATGGTAAGCTTTTCGCTCAACCTGTGGGATAAGTGCGCAGAACCTCGATATTTTTCCAAGCGATTGTCGGAAAAGACGTTGATGGCTTGATAGTCTTTATTATACTCGGCAATGGTCTCCGCATAATCAGGTGGAAAGGGGGACATAGTAGCAACGGCCTCGCGATACCAGTCGTAGCCATCGGCGGCCGAGCTATAAGAAAGCAATATTTTTCCATTCCAACTACCAAAGCTCCCGTTCCAAGCCATAGCGTAACCCAGATTTTTCCAATTCAAGGCGTACCGCGAATCCGTTCGATAAGGATAAAAAATCACGCTGTCCGGATCATACATCGGCGGCTTGCTGGTGCCGAGGTAAACGTAAATGTAGCTCCGATCATTGGATTCGCGATGCTCCAAATCGTTGCTGCCGAATGTGCTCAGGGTGAATCTATGATTCGGGGATGGATCATAGACGATTTTTGCATTCCAGTCTTGATAATGATAAGGCATATAGGCATAGCTGGTGATCTTTTTCAGATGCTCAAAATAATTCAAGCGCCCGGCGGCCAAATAGCCGATCTTCTTTCCCACGTGCCCAGTGATGACCGCTCCCGGGCTGATGATGCCCAAATGCAAACCTAAAGAAAAAGTGCTGTCCGGCTCCTTGCTGCGAATGTCGATGACCGAGCCGAGGCGGTCGCCGTACTGAACGGAAAAGCCGCCAGGCATGAAAAGCGCTTGGCCGATGGCTTCCACATTGAAACTGCTGGTGAGACCGTAAAGATGATGCGGATTGAACAGCTCGATGTTATCAAAGGCAATAAGATTTTGATCCGAAGAACCACCGCGGACGGAAATGCGCGAAGTCAACTCATTGGCTTTCGCTACGCCCGGCATGGTTTGCAGGGTGCGAAATAGATCGGGTTCACCAACAGTAGGCAAGCTGTTTAACAAACGCTGGTTGATGACCGTTGCGCTGGGCGTTAGCATAAGAGCCAGTTCATTAAGGCGCTCAGCCCGGACATTAACCTCCTTCAGCGGGATAATTCTCGGTTTGAGAGTAATGAGTGTATCGATAATTTGGCTATTCTTCAGTGGGACTCTGATCTTTTCTGGAAAATATGCGATGTGACTAATTCTAAGGTCGTAGGTACCCGGGGAAAGAGACAATTCAAAGCTGCCGTCCGGTTTTGTGGCAGTGCCAATACCCGAAGTTTCGGTGACTTCTGCGTGTGAAACGCCTTCGCCGGACTTTTGGTCTACAACCTTTCCTTTTATTTTCGACGCAGTGCCGTAAACTTGACCCATGATCAACACAGAAATTAAAAGAACGATTTGCAGTATTTTCATGCGGCGCAATCCCTGAGAATCATAAGCCATGTTTGAAGAAGCCATGCAAAGCTCGAAAAATGGCAAAGGCCGCCGGTGAGCCTGGCGGCCCTTAATCCATCAACAGGTCAAATGATCCTATTTGATAAGTAGCATTTTCCGCACGCTGTGATAAGAACCGGCGTTGATTTCATAAAGGTACAGGCCGGTACCCAATTCAGATGCATGCCAAATTACGGAATGACGTCCTGCTTCTTTGAGCCCATTCACTAAAGTCTCTACCAATTGGCCGGAGATGTTGTATACCTTCAAAGCGACGAATTGATCCTCAGGCAAATCATAGGAAAAGGTCGTTGTTGGATTGAACGGATTGGGATAGTTTTCATAAAGGAGGTATTCTCTCGGCAATTCTAAGGGCTTCTGACTGAGCTTGGCCATGCCTTGGGATTCGAATTCGAGATAATCCCAATAGCCCGCCTCAGCGCCATTTTTTGAGACCTGGATTAGAATTTGGTCGTTCGTATTCAAGGATAGCTCACTGGTCGTGTAGAGCCTCCATGTATCCGTACCTCCTGCCGGGGTTTGGTTCCAACTCCAGGTTGCTACCACTACGCCATTCTTTTTGATTTTACCTGTGCAACTCCCATCATTTTCATCATAATGGGAGACCGCGATTCGATAATTACCTGTCATACCACTAAAATAACACATGGCAGTACCATTATTAAATAAACTACTGGCCACTTTAATAACCTGATTCCGGCTGCGACCTTCCCAGCTCTCAACTTCCATTCTTACCAGTGCCATATCTTCCGCTTCCACACGAATAGGGTACCCCGTGCTGCTATAACCAAGGAACTCCACGCTATCAGGTGCCAAAGGGTTGCCTACTCTATCGGTCACATTGCTCACTCACAGCAAATAAGGCCAATTTGGCCATTGCGTGCTTTCAGTGGTAAGCCGATAACGGTTGGAGTAAGTACGACACTGTGATGGTCCCCAAAGCAGGCGATATTGCATAATGATTGGCGTTGTCTGCTCCGACGACCTGCTCACTATATTGAACATCAATATGTAGGGAGTCGACGGATTGAGCAGTCATGCTGGGCGGTATGGTATCGTAAGCGGTGATTTTGACATAGTCAAACCAGCCCAATTCGCCGCCATTCGGATAGATGCGAAAACTAATCTCATCCCCAGAGACCAGATTTGTGATGGCAAGCTGTTTTTCCCTCCAAACGGCCGGCGAGTCTGCCGGCGTTTCCTCGTAATACCAATCCTGCATTGTCAGGCCGTTGACTTTGAAGAGGCCTTCCGATGCACCATTGGGTTCGTCCCAATAACGGACAACGATTTTGTACTCGCCAGTCTCCCCAAAGAAATCATAGGTTGCACTACCATAAGGCGCACTAGGTTGAACAACTTGGCCATTGCTGGCGCCAGGCACTGCAATGATTTGCATTTCATTAAGGCGCATGTTTTCGGCTTCGACCCGATCCGCATCCGTTATGTGGACGATCTGTTGCCCATCCATCCAGCTTCGATCCGGGTTTTCGCCTACGGTAATGATGAAATCACCCTCACTGCAGTTCCGGTAATAAAAGTCCACCGAATAGGAGCCGTCTTTTAGGATCGTTGAAGTGATTGGTTCGACAGGGTTGGCGTTGAGCGAGAATTCGCCCGTGAATGAACTGGATGAAAACGTAATGGTAACGTCCTGACCAATAACCGGGCAAATCTCTCCCGAGGCATTTTGAGTTTGCACAGTCATTTGGGGGGATATGTAGACATTATTAATGGTGCAGGGGGAGGTGGAAAACCGTAGCTGATTCACAACGGTGTCAGTCGGAAGCGATATGACAGAAAAATAATCACTTTTATCTTTAGGTTCATAGCAGGCCGCGTCTTCGATCAATATCCTACAGCTATCGGACACGATGTCTCTCGGAACGTACCATTCGAATTCACCATCATTTTCAGTAGCCCCATCCGAGATGAGTTGCCAATCATTAACCCCATTGCTGAAGTGAATAAGAACGGGATCCGAATAATCCAAAGATTTCCAAGTAATCGTTTGTTTTGTACCAGCATACCATGCTTCTCCACCAACAGGATACGTAAGATATAATAAGCTTGGATCGTCTATTACGGTACATGACATAGAATTTGACCAAGGCCCTGCGACTCCATTGACTACGGACGCCATCTTAAAAGTGA
The DNA here is from genome assembly GCA_020722685.1 of Caldithrix sp. The sequence continues at coordinate 23,195 of DYKH01000066.1, forward strand.
ATTCTGCATCATGGCCCCAAAACACAGGGAACCATAAGTACAACTCAATCTGACCGTTCTGTAAATATGTTCCCGCCACCTGGACCCAGTGTTCATGGTAATCACACTGCCAGCAATTATTATCCCAATAATATGATTTTGTATCTTCATAATAATTGTACCATGCTTCGTCCGTTAGATCATAAATTCGAGAGGATCCTATACTATAAGGATCGACATCGATCATCGTTTGTCGCTCTGATAGGACACATTCGCCATTCTGACATGGCTGATTAGTTGTACAAGCATTATAACATTTATCCCCAAACTGCCAATGTAGAAGATACAACATTGTACTTGCGCACGGCTGAAAAGTCAAATATGCCCATCGCGTTTTATTAGGTTGAGTTTTAGGGTCAACATCAGGGAATGGATTGATTACTTGGACTATAGTAGGTGTGCAAACCGGATTATTATTGACGAAACACAAATTAGTATTCCATTGATCATAAAAATCGCGGAATTCAACATATATTCGCACAGAGGAAAGATCTAGTCTATTCCAGACTTCATCATTTAAATAATAACGAAAGTAAACAGTATGAAATGGATCCGTTCTGTTGAAAACCTTAGGTAAAATGCCAATGTACTTAGCCCAGTGACCCTTGTCGCTATCAAGCCCATCTTTATCGCCACAATTCGTCCATTCCGCAAAATCGACATCTGCTGACGCAATGAGGTCACCATTCGGGTTATAAAGTATGTCGTCTGTGAAATACGATTCGCCTTGATAAGCGCCTGCCCCCCATCCCATAATAGTAAAGGCAACTCTCAATATATCTAGCTCGTCTTGATCAACTCTAACTCCTACTTCAAGAAATCTTCTTTGGGGTTCATGCGGATCATTGGGATCAGGGTTGTGAACATCGAGCGTGCAGTTGCTGTCACTATACTCCTCTCCGTTTACAATCACCAGCGGTCCAGATTGTCGGCCATCGAATCCCGCAAGAATCGGACCCGGATGCCTCGCATTTTCGTCCTGATAGCCCTCTTCAAATGTTTCAGGAAAGTATCTAATATCAAGGTGCGTATTAGTGCCTTGATCTTGAAGAGTACCGAGGATTACTCCTGCATTGATCCATTCCTTTTGGTGTCCCGTAACATAGCCGTTTGGATTGACGTGATTGTATTGTACCTTTTCTCTCCATCCGGAATCGTCGTCCCAATAGATTAAATTTATCTGATTCTCAATGACGCTTTCAATATAGGAGAACTCGTAAGAAACTATTTGATCGCCAGGTGTAGCCCTTCCTATGTCGATACCTTCGTGAAAATCATAACCATCCGGAGGTCTGTTCCTGGCACCGAAAGGAGAGGAAAAATCATCGCACTTATGATTTTCTAATGGAAAATAGAATTCTTGAATTTCGCTGGAAATGCTTGTGGTAAGCCCTTCAAACAAAAAGAGAAGCGGTAGCACTAACATAGTCGCAGACAAAATAATTGACTTGAAATCTCTATCCATATTGCTTTCCTCCTCAGACTAATAGGATTGCTCATCTGGTCAATGCGTCTTGACCAAAACTTTTTCATCTTTTTGTACGGCAATATCTTGTGTTCTTACCTCAGCCATGTAAAATGGGTAACACGAAAAATCAAATTCCCTTAACTGCTTAGAGATATCCGTTAGTGCGTCGGGCGACAGGACTTTTCCACTCTGTGGATTCAAAAACTCATAAGATCCGTCAGCGCGATTTGCAATCCTAAAGTATGGTTGTCCAAAAATTAAAAAGTTAGTAATTGCACGGTCATAAGCAAAAACGTATTTCCATATTACATTCAGGGTCTTATCAAGTTTTATGATAGCTCTTTCTGGCTTTTGATTGTAGTAATGCCCCATCAAGTAGAAATGCCCTGTGTTATCAACGATTATCCCGCTTCCACCACCTGCAGATTGTCTTTCATAAATGATGGGCACTTGTTTTTCGCCCACATTAATTCCCTCCACAATCCTCTCCTGCTCAACCTGTTCGCTTTTCCAGTTATAGAGTAGTATACGAAGTGATTTCGCTACCCATGACGATGACGGAAATAATATTTTCCGCCCTTCTCTCCCCGCTGGTAGTGTATCCCTTAGTCTCTTTGCCTCATTTTCTAGATACTCTATCTCGCGGTTTATCTCTTCTAGCCTTTTCAAGTGTTTGTTTTTGTCGTCTAAGCTCAATTGCGGCCTTGCTAGAGAAGACAAAATATAGAGTTTCTCATTTAATAGCTTGGATCTTTTTTCGCTGATGATTTCAAATGGGTTTTTCTTTCTGTTAACGTTTCTCTCATATTCCTGGGTAACAATTATTATCCGTAACGAGTCATACCAAGTTGCATGAAGATCCTGCAAATTGAACTGAGGTTTGATGATCGAGCCGTCTCGTAGGTCGATTATCTCAAGAATCATCCCTCGATCCGGCTCGGCCGGTTCTTGAGAAAGAAGATACCGTGAGTCTGGCGAGATGGCATATTGCCCAGCGACACAATGTGACTGCCACAAAAGCTCTCCGGTACGGAGATCAAAAGCTGCAATAGTATCAGCTTCTTCTGCCTTTGTGCTCGTCGCTTCTGTACCTTCGAAAATGACAATGAATGAATTAAGTCTCTCATTTGGGCTCGCGAATATGATGTGGCTTTTACTATTGCCACCCTTTCTAAACAATTCATTTCCGTTTCTGTCATAAGCTATGGCAATAGTCGCTTTGGGGCCATTGTCGAATAAACGTACGCCGAAGTAGTTTTCTGTACAATTCAAACTTTTAATTCTCTGATCGCTTGAGTATTCGAGCATTTTTGTATCATGATCCCCAGAAAGCAGGGAGGATGCGCTCGAAAGCACTAATAGAATCATTATAATCCGGCTTTTCATTTTAATCTCCTTTAGCATTATCGTTTTGCGTTTTCAAAAAACAAAAAACCATTTCTTGCCGTTTAGGTTTAATTCACTGAATCTAGAAGGTGGTTCGCGGGGCATTTTTCCTGCCCCTTCCTATACAATTGAAGGCGTATCCTATATTCTGCAATTGGCATAGAACAAGGCCGTCCGGATTTTCGACGTTATAACTTTGGATTCTTTGTGGCAAATCCAACGTGAAAATATTAGCTGGTATATCTGCTTGCTGCTTTGCAAGCTTACTATCGTAATTGTTATGGCAGCAATTGTCGCAGAACTCCCAATATAGAGTGTAACCATCCACTCCCGCCACTTCAGTAAATGTTAGTTGTGCTCGTAGGTTTTGAGCCGGATCATGAGGATTTGCATTCGGATCGCTCCAAACATTGGTAATCTGGGGGGCAGGTGGCGGTACTGTTATTTCAAACCAACTCTCCGATTCATTGTCATTTTCGTTTTCTTCCAGCCAATAAGAATCTACATCCGCTACCAATCTGAAATAGTACCAACCTGAACTTGTATAGTTAGGCAAAATAAATTGGTAATCCTCAAAATAAGCATAAGTCCATTCCCATACATAGTTGCGGCGGAAAATTTGGACCAAATCTTCCTCGCCACTAGGCCCGAGGACATAAAGCTCAAAGTAAGTCAAATCTGGTATGTCCACACCGTAGGTTGAACCACGAGAATTTGCGTTTAACATCGCCCAATCAATATAGACAGTTTGATTTGGATAAAAGACCGCGTCTGATACTGAGGTGCCCGCAGTAGATGAAATAACAATATCATCATCCCAATCAGGAGGCTGATAAGGTTGCAAATTAGCAAAATAACCTGCATCATTGCTTATGTGGTAGAAATAAGCAATAGTGAACTGTTTAGAACCCGTGCCCCACTAAAAGGTCCAGTACTCTTGGTAGCGATTATTACTATGGGCGTTGCAGTAAATAGAATTGCCACTTCCGCCTACAACTATAACCGCATGTCGCCAAGGATCACTTGAATCACCAAATATAATGACATCGCCTGATTCCATGTTTGATGGGGCTACCTCAGTACCGTCAACATAAGATCGTGTTTCGTAAGTCACATCACCGAAATATTCTAGGAAATCAAGATAGTCGTGTAAATTATCACAATAGGGAATTGAATGTCGATCATCTACTTCACCATCGTTATGCAAATTAAACCCTCCTGCTATCATGCATTGGGAAACGAAATTGGCACAATCATAATCGCCATAATCGTGAAAAGGGTACTCTTCTTCCCTAATCTCTGCGCCTCCATTATTCCGAGCATCCCACCACTTATTAGCATATCGAGTTGCTTGATACCTATCATACGCCTCAATGTTTGATGTGGAGAAATAGAATTGACAAAAGAAGATTATTAGGATTGAAAGCTTGTATTTTGAGTTCATGTTATCCTCCCTTTACAAATCACATACTGTCACTTTTTTCCTTGCATTTTTGCCAATGCCTTCTGTGTTCTATGCAGTAGCTCAGGCTCGGTGATATCATTTAAGGTGTTTTGGAGAATTTCTATTACTCTTGCATCTCCGATTTTTATCAAACCTCGCAATGCTTCTAGACGCATCGCCCACTTTTGGTGTTCGATTACCAACTCCCGGTCATCCCTTATACTTCTGAAATCGGCAAATCCATCTACCCGCCACTCGGTCATGTCTTCCCCTTTATAGACATGAACCAAAAGAGGAAAAGCACCATCAAATTCACCAACTTTAGTTAACGCCAAAGCAGCATTTAGTGCCACTCCCATATCGTTATCGTTTAGAGCGGATTGGAGCGCCGGTACAGCCGATTTGTCATTGTTGTATTCGCATATTGCTCCTAAGGAGTGTGCAGCATAACCACGATTTACAGGTATTGAATCATTTTTCATCACTTGAATCAACGGTTCTATTGCACGTGTGTCTAGTGCTTTACCTAAGCCACCGATGGACAGCGATCTAACGTCAGGATTCGCGGCTTTGAGTTCCAAAATCATTTGCGGGACCAAAGGTCTATTTTCTTTTATCCCTTCTTCTACCATTTCTTTGTATATCTCTTCCGCTGACTTTGCTGGTTTGCGCGCAACAGCAGTACTATCTTTAGGTCGCTGCTGGGCCGGCAGGGCTTTCCTTCGCTTAGTGGTGTCTGCCTTTTGCGGATCGTTTTGCCCGTAGGCAAGGAATACAAGCAAGGACAACGAAAGCAAAGAGATCGACAAAACAATGAGTCCAAGTTTTTTCCTTTTATTTTTCATTTTGCATACTCCAATTCGTCATGCTGGGTTTTCAAAAAGCAATGATTGTGTTTTGCCATTTAGTTTAATACATTGAATCTACAAGGTGGTTCTCGAGACATTTTCGTACTCCTTTCTTCAAAATAGAATTATGTAGGGGTGTTCCCAAAAATCGACAATTGGCATAGAAGGAGACCAAACACAAGCCGAGAATTGTTTTCTGCATTTAAGGTATAATCCTAGGAGATGGGATTCGGTTCTTCAATATATTTCCGATTCAATCAAAGGCGAACTGCAGGTTTTTGTTTGCCTAACTTTTAGCTGTGCATGATCATTTTGGAAAGGTCTTGGCAATTTTCATTTGCTCCTGCTGCAATGCAACCACCACATCGACGGCATCATAAGTATACGACCCAAACACGCCTGTTCCGTTGGCAATATTAGTCCAGCCTGTAAGGTTACGAATAGGTAGCTTAATTTTCAGGTCGTCTCCATTTGTCAGTCCTACTTGTGGCCTACCTTCCTGATAGGTATACCCGCCGTTTTTATAAAAGCAAGAGTCAATGGCGCAAACAAATAGTTTAGCTTTGCGAGTTGGTACTAACTTTGTGTCTATGCCTGGAGCATTGTTGTAAAACATTAAACGAAAAGTCGCGGTGGACGTGTCCGCTGTCGCAATTATCGGCGCCGGTTGCCCCATAATGTTTTCCTCAAATTGATAATAGCAAATGAACATCGCGGCTCTGTCTCCGCCATGCCAGGAAATTCTCGGCCCGATAGCATAGTAGGTGTATTTTGAGATTGCAGGTTCTTGACGATAGAATAGGGTGTCACCAGTCGAGATATTTGCAATCGTAATTTTCCCAGGAACTTTAGTTGCCCCTAAAAGCCTTTTTCCTGAATTTAATAATACCGAAATTTGATACGTTAGGTTATGCTGCACTTGAAAATTCTCAGTTCTGTATGTTCCATTGGAATGGTAGGTCAATTTCTTATTCAGTCCACCACCCGCTATCTCTACAATTGCGTCTCCTAAAGAAGCAATGCCCACTTCAGGAAACGAACGGCCGATATAAGCTTCGGTTCCCTTTTCTTCTGGACATATTAAAGATAAGACTACGGGTATTTCCGCCACATCTTTGTCGACAACTATCGGCTCTGTATCACAGCTTTGGAAAACGATGAAAATCGCTAAGACGGCCAAAAACAAAGTTGAACAGTTATGTTTGGTTCTAATCATCTTTCTCTCGCAGAATTGGCATAATAATGAATAGCGCAAGGCAGAGTAGTCGGATTTGGATATGGTGGCCCCTTAGAGCAACTTTACCATTCTGATTGTTCTAGATTAACATCCAGGTTATAACTTCCATCGTACCTCCCAGGGTTATTAACGTAATA